>NZ_CP115450.1:2612500-2981875 GCF_027627435.1 Kitasatospora cathayae
AGCGGCCGTGCAGCAGGTCGGCCTCGGTCGGCACCGCTTCCTCGTCCGTCACCTTGACGTTGTTGAGGTAGGCGCCGCCCTCCTTGATCGTCCGGCGGGCGGCCGAGCGGCTCGGCGCCAGGCCGACGGCGACCAACAGGTCGACCACCGGCTGGAGTTCGGCGACCTCGGCCTTCGGGACCTCGGCCAGGGCCGCGGCCAGGGTCGGGGCCTCCAGGTCGGCCAGGTCGCCCTGCCCGAACAGCGCCTTGGACGCGGCGACCGCACGCTCGTACTGCTCGGCGCCGTGCACCAGCGTGGTCAGCTCCTCGGCCAGGGCGCGCTGGGCGAGGCGGGCGGCGGGGCGCTCGGCGGTCTCGCGCTCGAGCTCCTCGATCTCCTCCTTCGAGCGGAAGCTGAAGATCCGCAGGAAGTTGGAGACGTCCCGGTCGTCCGCGTTCAGCCAGAACTGGTAGAAGGCGTACGGGGTGGTCAGCTCGGGGTCGAGCCAGACCGTGCCGGACTCCGTCTTGCCGAACTTGGTGCCGTCGGCCTTGACGATCAGCGGCGTGGCCAGCGCGTGCACGGACTTGCCGTCGGCCTTGCGGATCAGGTCCGTACCGGCGGTGAGATTGCCCCACTGGTCGCTGCCGCCGGTCTGCAGGGTGCAGCCGTAGCGGCGGTTCAGCTCCAGGTAGTCCATGCCCTGGAGGATCTGGTAGCTGAACTCGGTGTAGCTGATGCCCGCGTCGGAGTTGAGCCGTCGGGCGACGGCCTCCTTGGCGATCATGTTGTTGACGCGGAAGTACTTGCCCACGTCGCGCAGCAGGCTGATCGCCGACATCCCGGAGGTCCAGTCCAGGTTGTTGACCATGCGCGCCGCGTACGGGCCCTCGAAGTCGAGGAACCGCGAGACCTGCCCGCGCAGGCGCTCGACCCAGCCGGCCACCGTCTCGGGGTCGTTGAGCACGCGCTCGGCGGTGGGCTTCGGGTCGCCGATCAGGCCCGTGGCACCGCCGACCAGGCCGAGCGGGAGGTTCCCCGCCTGCTGGATGCGGCGCATGGTGAGGATCTGCACCAGGTTGCCGAGGTGCAGGCTGGGGGCCGTCGGGTCGAAGCCGCAATAGAACGTGACCGGGCCGTCCGCGAACGCCTTGCGCAGTGCGTCCTCGTCGGTGGACAGGGCGATCAGCCCACGCCACCGCAGCTCGTCGACGATGTCCGTCACGGTCACGCTTCTCCTTCGATCGGGCGTCCGCCCGCTGTCGGCCCGGTTCGGTGGGGCCCCGGGTCGGTACGACTCCAGCCTGATAGAGCCTACGCGGTTCCGGCCAGCGAGTTTTCCCCGAGGCACCGGGGAGCGCACCGGGCCGCACCGGGCCGGGCCGGCGGCACCGCTCCCCGGGCTCCTCCGCGACACCGGAAATTCCGTTGTTAGTCGGCTGCGGGCCCATTCAGAGTGGTTTCACCGCCGTGCGGCGGCAGTGACGTGTGTGGAGACGGTCGTGCCGCCGTGGCACGCCCGTGGGAAGGGTGTGCCGAGTGCGCAACACGCTGGTTCTGAACGCGAGCTACGAGCCCCTGACGACGGTGTCGCTCCAGCGCGCCGTCGTCCTGGTGCTCCAGGACAAGGCGGTGGTGGAGCAGGCGCACCCGCTGCGCTCGATCCGGGGGACGGGCGTGGCCGTTCCGGTGCCACGGGTGATCAGACTGCAGAGGTACGTACGGGTGCCGTTCCGACAACAGGCCCCGTGGTCGAGGCGGGGGGTCCTGGCCCGGGACCAGCACCTGTGCGCGTACTGCGGGCGCCGGGCCACCACGGTGGACCACCTGCAGCCCAGGTCGCGCGGTGGCGAGGACAGCTGGCTGAACACCGTGGCCGCGTGCGCGGAGGACAACCAGCGCAAGGCCGACCGGACGCCGGAGCAGGCCGGGATGAAGCTGCTGCGGCGTCCGTTCGTGCCGACGCCACAGGCCACCCTGATGCTGGCGCTCGGCCTGCGCGGCTCGGAGGCCCGGGAGCTCGCCGACTGGCTGCCGGCCGTACCGGGGCAACCGGTCACTGCGGCCTAGCTGGAGGCGGCCCGGAGACGGCCTGGAAGCGCCCGGCCGGACGCCTCCGGGCTCAGCCCTTCGCCTGGTAGCCCGCCGCCGTGCCGTAGTTGGTCGCGTGCTCGGGCACCACGACCACCTGTCCGCCGCCGATCAGCACCCGTCCGGAGAGCAGCAGCGAGCCCGTGCCGGGCGGGAAGTTGCCGCCGACCGCCTCCTGGCCGCCCGCCAGCGGGAAGCGGTCGAGGTGGGCGGGCTGGTCGCGGCGTTCGTCGGCGGCCAGCACCAGCGAGCCGCCGTCGATGCCGACCGCCCGGGCGGTGCCCTTGGCGGTGGTCGGCGTCCTCCAGCGCTGCTTGCCGGTGTCCAGGTCGTAGCCGACCGCGGACAGCGGCCCGCCGCCGTTCGCGGGGGTCACCGCGGCGACCATCGTGCGGCCCTCGAAGAACACCTCGGGCGTGGCCGAAAACGTTCCGTGGGTGACGTTCAGCCGGCCGGCGTCGGTGACAACCGGGATCTCGACGGCCGGGTCGCCGGCGGCGCCCCAGGCGAACACCCGGTCGTCCGCGGGCTTGGCGCCGGTGGTGAGCACCACGGCCGGTTCGGCGGAGAGCACCGTCACCGTCTTCGGCTGGTTGTTCAGGCCCCGCCACCAGCTGACCTTGCCGTCCGCCGTGTTCAGTGCGACGGCCTGGTCGGCGGGCGTCGAGTCGGCGCAGGAGGAGGCGATCAGTACGGTCTTGCCGCTGACCCCGCCGGACAGGGTGCAGAACTTGCCCTGCCCGGTGTACTGCCAGACGTCCTTCCCGTCGGCCGCCGCCCAGGCCGCCGCGTGGTCGTCGCCGACCGCGATCACCAGGTCCTCCGTGACGCCGATCCGCGCCGAGTAGGCGCCCTGGGCGTCCGAGAGGGTCTTGGTCCAGGCGGTCTTGCCGGTCTTGGTGTCCACGGCGGCGACCAGGGTGCAGGGGCTCTTCGGGTCCGCCTGCGGCCGGAAGAGGGCCGCGCCGAGCCCGGCCTGGTTCACGCCTGCCGAGAGCCCGCACGGAACGGCCCCGGCCGCCGGGGGCTCGACCGACCAGGTCGGCTTGCCCGCCGTCCGGTCGTACGCGTGCACGCCGGAGCCGTCCGCCCGGACCACCGCGTCGGCCAGCAGCCAGCTGCCGACCAGCGTGTCGTCGCCCGCGGGCTGGGCGGCGACGGGCTGCGCGGACCAGACCTTGGTGTGCGCCACGGTGAACCCGGGCTCGCCGCCGCTGGTCGCGGACGCACTGCCGCCGCCCTCGGCGCCGACCGTCAGCGCCGCGGCTATCAGCACCCCGAGCGCGGCCACCCCGGCACCGGCCCGCACCAGCAGGGCCCGCCGGCTGGGCACGTGCTCCCCGGTCAGGACGGCCGCCCGGACCTTGTCCACCAGCGAAGCGGGGGATTCGCCATCGCCGCCGCGCCCCGCCGCCCGCGAGCGCGCGGCGGGCTCGGCGGCTCCGCCCGGCGGGGGCTCCTCGACGGCCGGCGCGGGCTCCGCCGGGGGTTCGTCGATGTGCACGTAGCCGTCGGCCGAGTACTCGGCCCCCGCCGGGACGTACAGCCCCTCCTCCCCCGGCTGGGGCTGCGGCGCGGCGGTGGCGGCGTACGGCTGCTGCCCGTAGTCCGGGTACTGCTGTTGGTACGGCTGGTACTGCTCCTGGCCGCCGTACGCCCCGTGGCCCTGGTCCTGACCCTGGAGGTAGGCGCCCTCGACGTACCCGGTCTGCCCGTGACCGCCCTGCTGCTCGTACTGGAACGGGTCGTACTGCGGCTGGCCGTAATTCGGCTGGTCGTACGGCGGCACCTGCTGCCACTGCCCGTGCGGATCCGGCTGCTGCCACTGCGCCTGCGCCTGCTGCGGGTCGTAGTACCCCTGCCAGTCCTGTGGGCCCTGGAGGTGCCACGGCTGCTGCTGGGCATGGGCGTCTCCGAAGGGCTCCTGTGACACCGTTCCGTCCCTCCCAGCCCCCCGCCGGCCTGCCGATTGCGGCAGTCAGCATCTCACGCCCGCCCGGGCACCCCACCCGGGCCCTCGGCGCGGTCGCGGGGGCCGGGCCTCAGGCCGCCGATTCGGCGCGCAGGGCCTCGTCGATGCGGGCGGCGAGGGTGAAGTCCAGTCCGGTGAGCCCACCGGCGCTGTGGGTGGACAGCACGAAGCGCAGGGTGCGCCAGCGGATGTCGATGTCGGGGTGGTGGTCGAGTTCCTCGGCCTGTCCGGCCACGGCGACGACCACCCGGATCGCGGCCGGGAAGTCGGGGGCGTCGGCGCTGCGGACGATGCTGTCGCCGTCCCGGCGCCACTGCGGCGCGTCCGCCAGCGCCGCCGTGATCTCGTCCTCGCTCAGTCGTGCCCTGCTGCTCATCGGTGCGCTCCGGGGGTCGTCGACGGGGTGCCGGTGGGGTGCCGGCGGGATGCCGGTCAGGCGGCCTTCCGGCGCGGACGGGCCACCAGTTCGCCGCCGCAGTTGGGGCAGTCGGCGGCCATCGCCTCGGTGCAGTCCGCGCAGAAGGTGCACTCGTAGGAACATATCGAGGCGGGGCCGTCGGCGGTCAGCGACACCTCGCAGCGCTCGCAGGTCTCGCGCATCTCCAGGGCCATGGCCGGTTTCCTCCGATGTCGGTACGGTCCGATGAGCGGTCAGGCATACGGCCTGACCGTCGTTCAACTCAACAGCAGTTTGGTGACGGCCAACAGCCCGACCACCACGATGACCGCGCGCAGCGCGGCCGGCGGGAGGCGGCGGCCGACCTTGGCGCCGAGCAGACCGCCGACCAGCGAGCCGGCCGCGATCAGCCCGGCGGCGGTCCAGTCGACCGTCGAGGTGAACAGGAAGAAGAGTGCGGCGACGCCGTTGACGATCATCGCCAGGGCGTTCTTCACCGCGTTGATCCGCTGCAGGTCCTCCTGGAGCATCATGCCCATCAGCGCCATCAGCAGGACGCCCTGCGCGGCGCCGAAGTAGCCGCCGTAGATGCCGGTGAGGAACACCCCGACCAGCAGCACCAGGCTGCCGTCCGGGTCACCGTCGGCCCGGCGGCGGGCCGCGACGGCCTTGGCCACCCGGGGCTGGATCACCACCAGGACGAGGGCGAGCAGGATCAGCACCGGGACGATCGCGTCGAAGGCGCCGCTCGGCAGCTCGATCAGCAGCAGCGCCCCGAGCAGACCGCCGAGCAGCGAGGCGGTGCCCATGCGGCGCAGCCGGCGTCCCTGGCCGACCAGTTCGCGGCGGTAGCCGATCACGCCGCTGAGCGAGCCGGGCACCAGGCCGAAGGAGTTGGAGACGTTGGCGGTCACCGGCGGGATGCCGACGGCGAGCAGCACCGGGAAGGTGATCAGGGTGCCGGAGCCGACGATCACGTTGATCATCCCGGCACCGACGCCGGCCACCAGGACGGCGATCGCCTCCCAGAGCGTCATGGGTCACCTCTCCTCGCGGTCCTGTCCGAGGGGATCATGCCGGACCCCGCACCGGCCGGACCAGGCCCGCCCACGATCCGGGACGCACGCCACACCGCCGCACGAACCAGGAGAACGCCCGGGGGCCCGCCACCACCAGGCAGCGGGCCCCGGCCGGAGAACTCGGCCTATCACTCCGGGTCGATCTTGCGGTACTCCCGCGCCGGGTCCACCCGGGGACGGGCGGCGCCCTTCTCGACGTCCACCGGTCGCGGCCCGGCCGCCGGGTCGAGCGGCACCTGGGTGGCCGCCGGGGGTGTCTGCGGGACGCTCGGCGCCGCCACCGCACCGCCGTTGGCGCCGCCGTTGCCGGACAGGCCGGTGAAGGCCCCGCCGAGGCCCTTGAGCGCGTCGCCGACCTCGCTCGGGATGATCCACAGCTTGTTGGAGTCGCCCTTGGCCAGCTCGGGCAGGGTCTGCAGGTACTGGTAGGCGAGCAGCTTCTGGTCGGCGTCGCCGTCGTGGATGGCCTCGAAGACCGTCCGGATCGCGGCCGCCTCACCGTCGGCGCGCAGCACCGCGGCCTGCGCCTCACCCTCGGCCCGGAGCACGTCGGCCTGCTTCTCACCCTCGGCCTTGAGGATCTGCGCCTGGCGCTGGCCCTCGGCGGTGAGGATCGCGGCGCGCTTGTCGCGGTCGGCGCGCATCTGCTTCTCCATCGAGTCCTGGATGGAGGTCGGCGGCTCGATCGCCTTCAGCTCGACGCGGTTGACCCGGATGCCCCACTTGCCGGTGGCCTCGTCCAGGACGCCGCGCAGGCCGGCGTTGATGACCTCGCGCGAGGTCAGGGTGGACTCGAGGTCCATCGAGCCGATGATGTTGCGCAGCGTGGTGACGGTCAGCTGCTCGATGGCCTGGATGTAGCTGGCGACCTCGTAGGTGGCCGCCCGGGGGTCGGTGACCTGGTAGTAGATGACGGTGTCGATGTTGACCACCAGGTTGTCCTGGGTGATCACCGGCTGCGGCGGGAACGGCACGACCTGCTCGCGCAGGTCGATCCGGTTGCGGACCCGGTCGATGAACGGGACGACGATGTTCAGCCCTGCGTTGAGCGTCCGGGTGTAGCGGCCGAAGCGCTCCACGATCGCGGCGCTGGCCTGCGGGATGACCTGGATCGTCTTGATCAGCGCGATGAAGGCCACCACGACCAGGACGACCAAAACGATAAGGACCGGTTCCACGGACTCTCCCCTAGACGACCAGGGCGGTCGCGCCCTGGATTTCGACGACGTCGACCTTCTGACCCGGTTGGTACACGCTGTCCGGATTGAGCGCGCGGGCTGACCAGATCTCGCCGTTGAGCTTGATCCGCCCGCCCTCCCCGTCGACGGTTTCCGCGACGACCGCGGTGGCGCCCCGGAGCGCCTCGATGCCCGTCTTGATCTGCGGGCCCCTGCGCAGCTGTCGGCGGGCGATCGGGCCGACGAAGACCACCAGCCCGACCGAGACCACGATGAAGGTCAGGGTCTCCAGGACCGCTTCCCCGCCCAGCCCGGCCACGGCGGCGGCCGCCAGCGCACCGATCGCGAACATGGCGAACTCCGGCACCGCGGTGAGCACCAGCGGTATGCCGAGCACCGCGGCGGCCAGGAGCCACCAGATCCAGCTGTCCACGTGTCCATCCTAGGGAGCGGAGGTCCTTCGAGGCGGACAGTTCCCGCAGGTCGAGGAGCGGAAACCGGTCGCACGTGCGACCGGTTCCGACGGGCCTGCGCGGGATGGACGGACGGGGGGTCAGCCCAGCGGCAGACCCTGCGCCGACCAGCGGTCGCCGTGGCGCTCCAGGGTCAGCGGCAGGCCGAAGCACTTGGAGAGGTTACGGGCGGTCAGCTCGGTGTCGATCGGGCCGGCGGTGAGCACCTTGCCCTGGCGGATCATCAGCACGTGGGTGAAGCCGGGGGCGATCTCCTCGACGTGGTGGGTGACCATCGCCATGGCCGGCGCGAACTCGTCCTGGGCGAGCGCGCCGAGCCGGCGGACCAGGTCCTCGCGGCCTCCGAGGTCCAGGCCGGCCGCGGGCTCGTCGAGCAGCAGCAGCTCGGGGTCGGTCATCAGGGCGCGGGCGATCAGGGTGCGCTTGCGCTCGCCCTCGGAGAGGGTGCCGAACTTGCGGCCGGTGAGGTTGGCCATCCCCATGCGGTCGAGCAGGGCGAGCGCGCGGCCCTCGTCGGACTGCTCGTAGGTCTCCTGCCAGCTGACCGTCATGCCGTAGGCGGCGGTGAGCACGGTCTGCAGCACGGTCTGCTCGGCCGGCAGCTTGTCGAACATCGAGGCGCCGGCCAGGCCGATCCGGGAGCGCAGCTCGAAGACGTCGATCTCGCCCAGCTTCTCGCCCAGCACCGAGACCTTGCCCGAGGTCGGGAAGAGGTACGAGGAGGCGATCTGCAGCAGGGTGGTCTTGCCGGCGCCGTTCGGGCCCAGGATGACCCAGCGCTCACCCTCGGAGATGGACCACGAGACCTGGTCGACCAGCGCGCGCCCCTCCCGGACCACGGATACGTCCACCAGCTCCAGCACGTCGCTCATGCCTACGCCTTCCCCAAATACAAAAAATGTCGGCCGTCGGTGCGGGCGGCGAGCCTACTCCGGCGGCCGGTGGGCACGGGGTGGGTGCGCCGCACGCGCATGGGCAAACCTACGCCACCCGGATGACCGCCGATTCCGTAGGCTGGCCGGATGCTCGCGACTCCTGCCGACGATCCGTACGAAGAGCCCCGTTCGGGGCGGCTGACCGCCTGGGGCAACGCCCTGCTGAGCGGCCTGGTGCCGCCCGACGACGCCGCCGCGGCCGTGCTGGGCACCGACGAGGGGCACCGGGTGACCGGGCTGCCCGGGAACGGGCCGGGCGAGCAGCACGGGCTGACCTGGGCGCTCGGCCGGCTGCGGGTGCTGGGCGTGAAGGGCCTGCGGCTGGCGCTGCCCTCGGCCGGGCACCCGCTGGGGCTGACCGGCCCGGCGGCCTTCAACGAGCGCGCCATGGCGGCGGGCGAGGCGGTGCTCGCGGTGGGCGTACCGCTCGGCCTGGTGCCGGAGGTCACGGTGTACGGCCCGGAGGGGGACCGCGCGGCCACCGTGCTGTGGCGCTGCGCGGAGGTCAACGACGCCCCGCCGGCCGACGTGCCCTCGCTGCACGAGGCCGAGCGCGAGCTGGCGGACGGGCTGCGCGAGGCGACGGCGCTGCTGACCCGGCTGGACGTGGCCGGCGCCGGCCCGGCGGCGCTGCGCGCCCTTGAGGCGTACCGCCGGCGCGGCCACGCCGAGCTGCTCGCCCCCGGCTACCCGCCGCGCGCCGTGCGCGTCCTGGAGTCGGCCCGCCAGGTTTCCGCCCTGCTGTCGATCGCCGCGGGCGGCCACGGCGCCGCCGTCAGCGCCTCCGAGATGGCCGCCCGCCAGTCGGTGCTGGCCCCGCTGCGGCGCACCGCCCGCCGCGCCCAGGTGGCCGCCTACAACGCCCTGGTGGACGAGCGCGGGGACCGCTAACGCTCCCGGGTCGCGCCGTTGCGGACGGCCCAGAGCGCGGCCTGGGTGCGGTCAGCGAGGTCCAGCTTCATCAGGATGTTGGACACGTGGGTCTTCACCGTCTTCTCCGACAGGTGCAGGCTGCGGGCGATCTCCCGGTTGGAGCGGCCGTCGGCGATGTGGCCGAGCACCTCGCGCTCGCGCTCGGTGAGGGTGCCGCCGCGGCCCTGTGGGGCGCGCGGGCCGTCGTCGGCGAGCAGGGCCTCGGCCAGTTCCGGCTGGAGCAGCACGTGACCGGCGTGCACCGAGCGGATGGCACCGGCCAGCGCCTCCGGGTCCACGTCCTTGTAGACGTACCCGGCGGCGCCGGCCCGCAGCGCGGGGACCATGGTGCGGTGCTCGGTGAAGCTGGTGACGATCAGGATCCGGGCCCGGCTGCCCTCCTCCTTGAGCGTGCGCAGCGCCTCGATGCCGTCGACGCCGGGCATCTTGAGGTCCATCAGGACGACGTCCGGGTCGAGTTCGCGGGCGCGGTCGACGCCCTCGGCCCCGTCGGCGGCCTCCCCGACCACCTCGATGTCGTCCTGGACCTCCAGGAAGGTGCGCAGCCCGCGGCGGACCACCTGGTGGTCGTCGACCAGCAGGACGCGGATCGACGGCGTGCTGTCAGGCACCGGGGACCTCCATCTCGACGAGCGTCCCCTGGCCGGGGGCGGACTCCAGGGTGAGCGTGCCGCCGACGGCGGCCGCGCGGTCGCGCATCGAGGCCAGGCCGAGGTGCCGGCCGGCCCGGCGGACGGACTCGGGGTCGAAGCCGCGTCCGTCGTCGCGCACCCGCAGCACGGCGCCGCGGGCGGGGGTGCCGGCCAGGGAGACGGTGACCCGGCGGGCGCCGGAGTGGCGCAGCGCGTTGTGCAGCGCCTCCTGGGCGACCCGCAGCAGCGCGGCCTCCTGGGCGGGCGGCAGGGCACGGACGCCGTCGGCGGCGAAGGCGAGGTCGGCGGTGTGCGCGCGGTCGAGGAGCTGTACCTGGGAGGCGAGGGTGGCGCTCAGCCCGTCCTCCTCCAGGGCGGCGGGGCGCAGTTCGACCACCACGGCGCGCAGTTCGTCGGCGGCCTCGGCGGCGAGCCGGGCGACCTCGGCGAGTTCGGCGCGGGCGCGGGCCGGGTCGCGGTCGACGAGCTTGGCGGCGGCCTTGGCGGTCAGCCGCAGCGAGAAGAGCTTCTGCGAGACGGCGTCGTGCAGGTCGTGGGCGATCCGGGCGCGCTCGCCGGCCAGGGTGAGTTCGCGGCTGCGCTCGTACAGGCGGGCGTTGGACAGGGCGAGGGCGGCGTGCGCGGCGAGGATCCGCAGCAGTTCCTCGTCGTGGTCGGTGAACTGGCCGCCGCCGCGCTTGTTGGCGAGGAAGATGACGCCCATCACCTGCGGTTCGTCCTCGGCGGCCTCGGTGTCCAGGACGGGCATGCCGAGGAAGGCGTCCATCTCGGGGTGGGCGGCGGGCCAGCCCTCGAAGGCGGGGGCCCGGCGGACGTCGACGAGGCGGGTGGGGCCGGTCTCGTGCAGCATTTCGGCGAGCACGCCGTGCTGACGGGGCAACGGGCCGATCGCCCGCCACTGCTCGTCGGTGACGCCGTCGACCACGAACTGGGCGAAGCCGCCGTGGTCGTCGGGCACGCCGAGGGCCGCGTACTCGGCCTCCAGCAGCTCGCGGGCGGAGGCGGTGATGCGGCGCAGCACCTCGCGGACCTCCAGGTGCCGGCTCATCGCGAGCAGGGCCTGGCTGACGGCCTCGATGCCGGCCAGCGGGTCGCAGCCGGGCGGGCCGGCGGAGGTCCGGTGATCACCGGTGGTGCTGGGCATACCGCCAAACTACCGCCGTCGCGGGGGCGTCCGCGTCCGTCCCCGGCCGTCCCGGCCGCAGGTCCGGGGACCTAGGCCGGTGGGCCCGCCCGCCCCGAGCCGAAGGGGCGCGCCGGTGCCGAAAGCGAGGAGCGACAAGCGAGGCACGAGCGCCGGAGCGACGACCGTCGGCACCGGGTCCGAGCGCCCCGGAGGCGAGCGGGCGAGTCACCCGCCCCGGAGGCGAGCGGGCGAGTAACGCCCAGGGGCGGCCCTCCTCGTCGAGGAGAGCCGCCCCTGGGAGCGAGGGCTGTCAGCCCTTCTGCATGACCTCCGGCTCGTGCCGGCGCTGCAGCCGGGTCACGATCACGCCGATCACGATCGAGATGACGACCAGCACGCTCGCGTCGATCGCCCACTGGGCGACGGAGTGCTTCCACAGCGGGTCGTAGTTCGGGTGCTCGAAGTCCTTGTTCCAGGGACCCATGAGGTGCGACAGGTCGAGCGTGGTCGAGACGATGCCGGTGCCCCAGCGGGCGGGCATCAGCCAGGCGACCTGCTCCAGACCGGGCTTGCCGAAGATCTGGAAGAGGCAGCCGGTGAAGACGACCTGGACGATGGCGAACATGACCAGCAGCGGCATGGTCTTCTCGGCGGTCTTCACCAGCGCGGAGATCATCAGGCCGAACATCATCGCGGCGAAGCTCAGCAGGATCATGCCGATGGTCATCTCGATCATCGGGATGTTCTTGACGATCAGGCCGTGCTCGGGGAGCTTGCGCGGCAGGAAGCCGACCGCGGAGATGATCGCGCCCTGGATCACGGAGAAGATGCCCAGCACGATGATCTTGGACATCATGTACGCCGAGCGGGAGAGGCCGGTGGCCCGTTCTCGCTCGTAGATCGCCCGTTCCTTGATCAGCTCGCGGACCGAGTTGGCCGCTCCGGAGAAGCAGGCGCCGATCGCCAGGATCAGCAGGATCGTCGCGGCCCCGTTGTTGAGGTGGAGCTGCGTCTTCGGGTTGGGGGCGAGCCCCGGTTCGTTGGGGATCAGCACGCTGACCGCGCCGATGACCGCGGGCAGCAGCACCGACAGCGCCAGGAAGCCGCGGTCGGAGGCGAGCACCGACATGTAGCGGCGCATCAGGGTCCACAGCTGCGAGCCCCAGCTCTGCGGCTTGGGCGGCCTGATGGCCTCCTGGGCGACCTGGGCGTGCTGCACCTCGCCCGCCTCGACGGTCGGGGCGGAGTACTGCTGGTAGTGCACCGAGCCGCGGTAGCGGCCGGCCCAGTCGTGGTCCGGGTAGTTCTCGAAGGCCTGGAAGACGTCCGCCCAGGTCTCGTACCCGAAGAAGTGCAGGGCCTCGTCCGGCGGGCCGAAGTAGGCCACCGAGCCGCCCGGCGCCATCACCAACAGCCGGTCGCAGAGCGCGAGTTCGGCCACCGAGTGGGTGACGACCAGGATCGTGCGGCCGTCGTCGGCGAGGCCGCGCAGCATCTGCATGACCTCGCGGTCCATGCCCGGGTCGAGGCCCGAGGTGGGCTCGTCCAGGAAGATCAGCGAGGGCTTGGTGAGCAGCTCCAGGGCGACCGAGACGCGCTTCTGCTGGCCGCCGGAGAGCGCGGTGATCTTGTTGTCGGCTCGCTTGTCCAGGCGCAGCTCGTACAGCACCTCGTCGATCCGGGCCTCGCGCTCCTTCGCCTCGGTGTCGCCGGGGAAGCGCAGTCGGGCCGCGTACTTGAGGCCCTTCCGCACGGTGAGCTCGCGGTGCAGGATCTCCGACTGCGGCACCAGGCCGATCCGGGAGCGCAGTTCGGCGAACTGCTTGTAGAGGTTGCGGCCGTCGTAGAGCACCTCGCCGCGGTCGGCCGGGCGGTAGCCGGTGAGGGCGCGCAGCAGGGTCGACTTGCCGGAGCCGGACGGGCCGATGACGGCCACCAGGGACTTCTCCGGGAGGCCGAAGCTGACGTCGTTGAGCAGGACCTTCTTGGCGCCCTTGTGCTCGACCTCGACGGTCAGGTGGCGGGCGGAGAAGGAGACCTCACCGGTGTCGACGAACTCCTGCAGCTGGTCGCCGACCAGCACGAAGCTGGAGTGGCCGACGGTCAGCCGGTCCTGCGGGCCCATCAGCTGACGCTGCACCGGCTGGCCGTTGAGGAAGATGCCGTTGTGGCTGCCGAGGTCGACGATCTCGTAGCGGCCGTCCGGCAGTTGGCGCAGCTCGGCGTGGTGGCGGGAGACCTGGAGGTCGGACACCACGATGTCGTTGTCCAGCGCACGGCCGATCCTGACGGTGCGCATGCCGGCCGTCAGGCTGCGGATCATCG
This sequence comes from Kitasatospora cathayae, assembly GCF_027627435.1. Taxonomy (GTDB): domain Bacteria; phylum Actinomycetota; class Actinomycetes; order Streptomycetales; family Streptomycetaceae; genus Kitasatospora; species Kitasatospora cathayae. Next base: position 2,625,645 of record NZ_CP115450.1, read on the forward strand.
TCGGCTGCGGGCCGCCGCCACCGCCGTGCTGCGGCGGGGTCGGGAAGCCCTGCTGCTGCGGGAACCCGCCGTGCTGCGGCGGCTGCTGGTCCTGCGGCTGCGGCGGGTACGGCTGCTGCTGCGGCACGTACTGCTGCTGGGGCTGGCCCGGCCAGGCCTGCTGCGGCTGCTGGTACGGGTCCTGACCCGGCCACGGCTGCTGCGGGGCGGGCTGCTGGGGCGCCGGGTTGGGGCTGCGACTGGTGACGGCCTCGTGCACCGGGGAGGGCTGCGGGGCGGCGGCGTGGGCGGGCGCGGAGAAGGCAAGTCGGGGCCCGTTCTCCGGGTTGCCCAGGTTGACCACGCCACCGGGGAACAGCTGGGCCTGCATGGTGCGGGCACCGGCCACGTAGGTGCCGTTGGTGCTGCCGTGGTCGTCCAGCTGCCAACCGCTGCCGTTGAAGCTGATGGTCCCGTGCTGCCAGGAGACCCTGGCGTCGTCGAACGCGAAGTCCGACTGCGGGTTGCGTCCGATGGTGTAGGACCGCCCGGGCTCAAGAGTCCGCTGCTGTCCGTTGATCTCAATGACGAGTTGCGGCACTGCTTGCCTGCCCCGCTCTCTCGGTTCCCCCGAATTCGGCCCCCGGCCGGGGTGCGCTGTTCCTCTGACTGACGGGGGGAATCATTCCAGCCCGCCGACCGTCGATGAAAGTCACCCCGGGTGACTGTGACCAGGCTGCTACCCGGGGCTGCCGTTCGGGCCCGACGCTTGCGCGTGTCCCGCGACGTGGGACGGGTGCCCTCGGCCCGGCGACCGACGGGTAGCGTGGGAGTCACCATGAACGCATCGCCCTTGGCCGCTGAGCCCCTCCCCGCCGCCCAGCCCCGGACCGCGGACGAGCGCACCCTGCTCGTCAAGGTGTTCGGCAAGGACCGCCCCGGCATCACCGCCGGCCTCTTCGCCACCCTGGCCGGCTTCGGCGTCGACGTGATCGACATCGAGCAGGTCGTCACCCGCGGTCGCATCACGCTGTGCGCCCTGGTCACCCCGCCCCACGCGCCCGGCGCCGAGGGCGGCCTGCGGGCCACCGTGCACCGCTGGGCCGACGAGCAGAAGCTGCAGGCCGAGATCCTCTCCGGCATCGGCGACAACCGTCCGCGCCGCGAGGGCCGTTCGCACGTGACGGTGCTCGGCAACCCGCTGACCGCCTCCGCCGTGTCCGCGCTGACCTCCCGGATCACCGCGGCGGGCGGCAACATCGACCGCGTCTTCCGGCTCGCCAAGTACCCGGTGACGGCGGTCGAGCTGGCCGTCTCCGGCGTGGCCACCGAGGAACTGCGGGCCGAGCTGGCCCAGGAGGCGGCCGCCCAGCGGGTGGACGTCGCGGTGGTGGCCGCCGGGCTGGAGCGCCGGGCCAAGCGCCTGATCGTGATGGACGTGGACTCCACGCTCATCCAGGACGAGGTGATCGAGCTGTTCGCCGCCCACGCGGGCTGCGAGGAGCAGGTGGCCGAGGTGACGGCGGCGGCGATGCGCGGCGAGCTGGACTTCGCCGAGTCGCTGCGGGCCCGGGTCGCCCTGCTGGCCGGGCTGGACGCCTCGGTGACCGAGAAGGTCCGCGCCGAGGTCCGGCTCACCCCGGGCGCCCGCACCCTGATCCGTACGCTGCAGCGCCTGGGCTTCCAGGTCGCGGTGGTCTCCGGCGGCTTCACCCAGGTCACCGACCACCTGGTGGACCTGCTGGGGCTGGACTTCGCGGCCGCCAACACCCTGGAGGTGGTGGACGGGAAGTTCACCGGCCGGGTGGTCGGCGAGATCGTGGACCGGGCCGGCAAGGCCCGCTGGCTGGCCCGGTTCGCCGAGCAGGCGAAGGTGCCGCTGGAGCAGACGGTGGCGATCGGCGACGGCGCCAACGACCTGGACATGCTGAACGCGGCCGGGCTCGGGGTGGCCTTCAACGCCAAGCCGGTGGTGCGCGAGGCCGCCGACACCGCGGTGAACGTGCCCTTCCTGGACACCGTGCTGTACCTGCTGGGCATCACCCGCGAGGAGGTCGAGGCGGCCGACGGCCTCTCGATCGAGTAGGTCCGAGCAGGTTCTGTGGAGGTACGTGAGGGGCGTGCGGATCGATCCGCACGCCCCTCATGCATGCCGGTCCCTCACGTGTGCTGTGGAAGTCAGTCCTGCGGCGTGTGGTACGAGACCAGCTCGGCCACCCCCGGCTCGACGCCCTTCCAGGAGCCGCTGAAGCTGAGCACCGCGATCGCCGCCGTCGGGAAGCCGCCCACGCGCAGCCGCTCCAGCGCGTCCGGGTCGCCGGCGTCCCCGGCCAGCACCTGGGTCAGGCCCAGCACGCCGGGGTTGTGGCCGACCAGCACCAGGTCCGCGTACTCCTCCGGGGTCTCATGGATGACGGTGATGATCTCGCCCGGGCTGGCCTCGTAGATCCGGTCCTCGTACACCGTCTTGCGCGGCCGCTTGGGCAGCTCGTGCGCCGCCAGCTTCCAGGTCTCGCGGGTGCGCAGGGCGGTGGAGCAGAGCACGAAGTCGGGGTTGATGCCGGAATCGGCCAGCCAGCGGCCGGCATCCGGGGCCTGGTGGCGGCCCCGGTCGGCCAGCGGCCGCTCATGGTCGTCCACGCCGTTGGGCCAGTCGGCCTTGGCGTGACGGAGAACGATGATCCTGCGGGGCGTGTCGGCGCTCATACCCAGCAAGCTTGGCAGAAAAGCGGCCCGGGGGCGCGACGCTCCCGGTCGCCGCTACTCCCCTGGTGGTCCTGGGGGCGAACGGTGTGAACGGGTCAGCCCAGCGAGGCGGCGACGGTGGCGATGATCGCCACCAGCACCACGATGGCGCCGAAGGCGAGGGCGATGCGGCCGAGCTGCTTGCGGCCGTCGGTGGGATTCGGGTCGAGAACGGGCATGTCGGGATTCTCCCACCCCGAACACACCCGTCCTCCGCCAGCCCCACCGCCTTGGTCCGGCCTTGACCTTCGGACCTTGGCCTTCAGGCTTGGCCTTCAGGCCTTGGGCCTTCTCGTCAGGCCTTGACCCGCTCGGCCGGGTGGACGGCCTCGTCCTCGATGTGCCGGGCCCGCGCGGCCCGCAGGCCGAGCAGCATCTGCGGCACCAGCAGCAGCGCCAGGAAGCCCAGCGGCCCGTACCACCGGCCGGTGGCCTGGTAGATCCACCCGACCAGGATCGGGCCCGGGATGGAGATCAGGTAGCCGACGCCCTGGGCGAAGACGGACAGCTGCGCCACCCCGCCCGCGGTCCGGGCGCGCAGCCCGATCATGGTCAGCACCAGCGGGAAGGCGCAGTTGGACAGCCCCACCAGCACCGCCCAGACCCACGGCGCCCCGGCCGGGGCGAACGCCAGACCGGCGTACCCGGCGATGCCGAAGGAGGCCAGCACGACCACGAACAGCCGCTGGTCGCCGCGCCGGGCGGCCAGGTTGGGCAGCACGAAGGAGACCGGCACGCCGATCACCATGGTGACCGCGAGCAGCGCCCCGGAGGTGCCCTTGTCGATGCCGGAGTCCTGGAAGATCTTGGACAGGAAGCCCATCACCACGTACGCGCCGGTGGCCTGGAGGCCGAAGAAGCCGGCCATCGCCCAGGCGGTGCGGCTGCGGGTGATCGGCAGCTTGGCGGGGGCGTCGGCACTCCCGGCGCGCTCGCCGCGCTCGCGCTTGGCGATCAGCACCGGCAGCCAGAGCACCAGGGCGAGCGCACCCAGGCCGGCCCAGACGCCCAGTCCGTAGCGCCAGTCGCCACCGAGGGCACTGGTCAGCGGCACGCTGACCAACGCGGCCAGGGCGGTGCCGGCGGACAGTGCCATGGAGTACAGGCCGATCATCGGACCGACCTTCTCCGGGAAGTACCGCTTGATCACCACCGGCAGCAGCACGTTGGAGACCGCCACACCGGCCAGCGCGAGCGCGGTGAGCAGCAGGAACACCGCGGTGCCGCCGGCGAAGGAGCGGGCCAGCACGCCCGCCGTGATGGCACCCATGCCGGCCGTGATCACCGCGATCGGGCCGATCCGGCGGGCCGCCGCGGGGGCGAGGAAGCCGAACAGCGCGAAGCACAGCGACGGCACGGCGGCGAGCAGTCCGGCCAGCGTCGAGCTCATCCCGAGGTCGGCGCGGACGGAGTCGAGCAGCGGCCCGAGGCTGGTGACCACGGGGCGCAGGTTGACGGCGGCGGCGGCGATCGCGAGGACGATCAGCCAGCCGGGGTACTTGGCGGAGGTGGAGGGCCGCTCGGTCTGCGGCCGGGCCTCGGTTCGGGGGGAGGTGGTGGTGTCTGCTGCGGGAGGCATGCACGCCATCATAGAATGATGGGATGAATTGACGCACCTTGGAATTGGCATGATGTGCCGACCGTTCATCCACCGGCCACCTCCCTCCAGGGGCCACCCACCCCGTAGTCGCAAGGAGTCCCCGTGGCGCTGTCCTCGCCGAGGCGCACCCCGCTGTCCGACCAGGTGATCGCGCAGCTGCGCGCCCAGATCACCTCCGGGGAGTGGCCCGTCGGCTCGCGCATCCCCACCGAGGCCGCCCTGGTCGAACAGCTGGGGGTGGCCCGCAACACCGTCCGCGAGGCCGTCCGCGCCCTCGCCCACAACGGGCTGCTCGACATCCGCCAGGGCTCCGGCACGTACGTGCTCGCCACCAGCGAGCTGGCCGGGGTGATGCACCGCCGCTTCGCCGACGCCGACCAGGCGCAGGTCGCCGAACTGCGGGCGGCGCTGGAGACCTCCGCGGCCGGACTGGCCGCGGCTCGCCGCACCGAGCGCGACCTCGGCCTGCTGGACGCCGCGCTCGACCGGCGCGAGGCCGCCTGGCGCTCCGGCGACGCCGAGGACTTCGTCCAGGCCGACGCCGCCTTCCACCACGCCGTGGTGGCCGCCGCCCACAACGACGTGCTGCTGGCCGTCTACTCCGACCTCGGTGAGGTCACCCGCGAGCACCTGCGCAACGACGTCGGCCCCGAGCTGATCGCCGAGCGCTACATCGGCCACGACACCATCCGGGACGCCATCCGGGACGGCGACGCCCAGCGCGCCTCGGTCGAGGCCGGCCGCGCCATCGGCGCCTGCGCGACCGCCGAGGCGTGACTCGCCCGCTCACCGGGAAACGCCGCTGCCCGGCACCCCCTCCACGGGGGTGCCGGGCAGCGGCGTGCTCAGCGGGTCAGGCGCCGATGGCGTGCAGACCGCCGTCCACGTGGACGATCTCGCCGGTGGTCTTCGGGAACCACTCGGACAGCAGCGCGACGATGGCGCGGCCGGCCGGCTCCGGGTCGCTCAGGTCCCACTTCAGCGGGGAGCGGTGGTTCCAGGTGTCGGCCAGGTCGCCGAAGCCCGGGATGGACTTGGCGGCCATCGAGCCGAGCGGACCGGCCGAGACCAGGTTGCAGCGGATGTCCCGCTCGCCCAGGTAGCGCGCCAGGTAGCGGTTGGTCGCCTCCAGCGCGGCCTTGGCCGGGCCCATCCAGTCGTACTGCGGCCAGGCGAACTGCGCGTCGAAGGTCAGGCCGACGACCGCGCCGCCGTCCTGCATCAGCGGCAGCAGCGCCATCGTCAGCGACTTCAGCGAGTACGCCGAGACGTGCATCGCGGTGGCCACGGACTCCCACGGGGTGTCCAGGAAGTTGCCGCCCAGCGCGTCCTGCGGCGCGAAGCCGATCGAGTGGACGATGCCGTCCAGGGTCGGCAGGGTCTCGCGGACCTGGTCGGCGATGCCGGCCAGCTGCTCCGGGTTGGAGACGTCCAGCTCGAGCACCTTGACCGGCTTCGGCAGCTTCTTGGCGATCCGCTCGGTCAGGCTCGGGCGCGGGAAGGCGGTGAGGATGATCTCCGCGCCCTGCTCCTGGGCGAGCTTGGCGGCGTGGAAGGCGATGGAGGACTCCATCAGCACGCCGGTGATCAGGATCCGCTTGCCCTCGAGGATTCCACTCATGATCAGTGACCCATGCCCAATCCGCCGTCGACGGGAATGACGGCTCCGGTGATGTACGCGGCCTCGTCCGACGAGAGGAACCGCACGGTGGAGGCGACCTCGGCGGGCGCCGCGTAGCGGCCCAGCGGCACGCCCGAGACGATCTCCGCACGGCGCTCGTCGCTGAGCACGGCGGTCATGTCGGTGTCGACGAAGCCGGGGGCGACCACGTTGACGGTGATGTTGCGCGGGCCGAGCTCGCGCGCCAGCGAACGGGCGAAGCCCACCAGGCCGGCCTTGGAGGCGGCGTAGTTGGCCTGGCCCGGCGAGCCGGAGAGGCCCACCACGGAGGAGATCAGCACCACGCGGCCCTTCTTGGCACGCATCATCAGCTTCGACGCGCGCTTGACCACCCGGAAGGTGCCGGTCAGGTTGGTGTCCACGACGGAGGTGAAGTCCTCCTCGGACATCCGCAGCAGCAGGGTGTCGTTGGTGATGCCCGCGTTGGCGACCAGCACCTCGACCGCGCCGTGCTTCTGCTCGATCTCGGTGAAGGCGGCGTCGACCTGCGCGGCGTCCGTGACGTCACAGCGCACCGCGAGCACGTCGAACTTGGCCAGCGCCTCCGGCACCTCGCCCGAGCGGCTGGTGATGGCCACCTTGTCGCCCGCTTCGGCGAAGGCCTGGGCGATCGCGAGGCCGATGCCCCGGTTTCCTCCGGTGACGAGAACCGAGCGGCTCAACGATCCACCTCTCTCCGTGTGTGAGCGCGTACGTCGGAATGCGTACGCGGTGTGACGCTATCGGGCGGTCGGCGGCGGCGGCCAATCGGGCTCCCACAGCGCCGCACCGGCGGAACTGTCGCAATCCGACAATCCGCACCCGCGGCACCGGACGCCTCCCGGCCGTCCCCCGCAGGCCGGAGCACCGCCGCGATCGGGGCGACTGTACGGGAACCACACGGGCGGGCGCGCCCGTTGCCCCCCTGGTGCGAACCGCCCCGGGGCCGGCCGTACCCTTCCCCGAAGAGTCCCGGCGAGGAAACGAAGGCAGGGCGCATGACCAAGGCACGGCCCGGGAGCACCCACCGGCGCGGACGACTGCTCGCCCTCACCACCCTGGCGGCGGGCCTGGGCGCGACCGCCTGGTCGCTGCGCGACCTGCCCGCGGCGTTCGGGCGCCGCCCGGACGGCGAGCGCGAGGAGCGGGTCCGCAACTCCCCGCAGTACCGCGACGGCGTGTTCCACAACGCTCCCTCGACCCTCGCCCGGGCCGACAGCACTCCGGACTTCGACCGCGACACCGTCCGCCGGATGCTGTTCCAGCGCGAGGGCCGCGTCCCGGCCCGTCCGGTGCCCACGGTACGCCCCGCCGCCGCGACCGGCCCGGCCGCCGAGGGCGTGGAGATCACCTGGTACGGGCACGCCTCCGCGCTGGTGGAGATCGAGGGCTCGCGCGTCCTGCTCGACCCGATCTGGAGCGACCGCTGCTCCCCCGCCGCCCACGTCGGCCCCAAGCGGCTGCACCCGGTGCCGGTCGAGTTGGAGGAGCTGCCGCCGGTCGACGCGGTGCTGATCTCGCACGACCACTACGACCACCTCGACATGGCCACCGTCAAGCGCCTGGTGCGCAGCCAGTCCGCGCCCTTCGCCGTGCCGCTCGGCATCGGCGGCCACCTGCGCCGCTGGGGCGTCCCCGAGCACCGGATCATCGAGCTGGACTGGGACGAGACCTGCACCCTGGGCGAGCTGGTGCTCACCCTCACCTCCGCCCACCACTTCTCCGGCCGCGGCCTGACCCGCAACACCACCCTGTGGGGCTCCTGGGTGATCGCCGGTCCCCGACGCAAGGTCTTCTACACCGGCGACTCCGGCTACTTCGAGGGCTACGCCCGGATCGGCGAGCAGCACGGCCCCTTCGACGCCGCACTGGTGCAGATCGGCGCCTACGACGCGGCCTGGGCGGACATCCACATGACCCCCGAGGACGCCGTCCTCGCCCACCGGGACCTCAGGGCCGGACTGCTGGTGCCGGTCCACTGGTGCACCTTCAACCTGGGCCTGCACCCGTGGTCCGAGCCGATCGAACGCCTGCTCAAGGAGGCCAAGGTCCAGGCCGTCCCGCTGGCCGTCCCGCGCCCCGGCGAGCGGGTCGACGTGGACAACCCGCCGGAGCTGGACGGCTGGTGGGAGGCCGTCGCCTGACGGCGCCGAGCACCCTGGCCGAAACCGCAACGCACCGGGCGAAATGCGCTGGCCGGAAAGCGGTGGACGGGAAATGATGCGGTGCGGGCGCCCTTGTGGCCCCGCACCGCAACCCTCCGCGACCTGGGAGCCCGATTGCCTCCGATCCCTCCGGCCGACCGCGCCGGCGCCGAGCCCGCTCGCGCCGTCGACCCGCTGTTTCTCGCCCTGCCACTGCGCACCCTCGCCGACGCCGCCCTCAGCCGGGCCCGTGAACTCGGCGCCACCCACGCCGACTTCCGCCTGGAGCGGGTCCGCAGCGCCGCCTGGCGGCTGCGCGACGCCCGCCCGGCCGGCACCTCCGACGGCGTGCAACTGGGCTTCGCCGTCCGGGTGCTGCTGGACGGCGCCTGGGGCTTCGCCGCCGGGGTGGACCTCACCCCCGAGGCCGTGGCGAAGGTCGCCGCCCAGGCCGCCGCGGTGGCCCGGCTCTCCGGCGGGATCAGCCGGGCGGCCGGCTCCACCGAGCGGGTCGAGCTGGCCGACGAGCCCGTCCATCGGGACGTCACCTGGGTCTCCGCGTACGAGGTCAACCCCTTCGACGTCCCGGACGCCGAGAAGTCCGCCCTGCTCGCCGAGCGCAGCTCCCGGCTGCTGGCCGCCCAGGGCGTCTCGCACGTCCGGGCCGCCCTGCTGACGGTGCAGGAGAACAAGTTCTACGCGGACACCGCGGGCACCATGACGACCCAGCAGCGGATCCGGCTCCACTCCGAGCTGGAGGCCACCTCGGTCGACGAGCGCACCGGCGCCTTCGACTCGATGACGACCCTGGCCCCTCCGGTGGGCCGCGGCTACGAGTACCTCACCGGCACCGGATGGGACTGGGACGCGGAGCTCGCCGAACTGCCCGTCCTGCTGGCCGAGAAGATGAAGGCCCCGAGCGTCAAGCCGGGCCGCTACGACCTGGTCATCGACCCGTCCAACCTCTGGCTGACCATCCACGAGTCGATCGGCCACGCCACCGAGCTGGACCGCGCACTCGGCTACGAGGCCGCCTACGCCGGCACCTCCTTCGCCACCTTCGACCAGCTCGGCACCCTCAGGTACGGCTCCGACCTGATGCACGTCACCGGCGACCGCACCGCCGAGCACGGCCTGTCCACCATCGGCTACGACGACGAGGGCGTCGCCACCCAGTCCTGGGACCTGATCCGGGACGGCGTCCTGGTCGGCTACCAACTCGACCGCAGCATGGCCAAGTTGAAGGGCTTCGAGCGTTCCAACGGCTGCGCCTTCGCGGACTCCCCGGCGCACGTCCCGGTCCAGCGGATGGCCAACGTCTCGCTCCAGCCCGCCGCCGACGGCCCGGACACCGAGGGCCTGTTCGCCGGGGTGGAGAACGGCCTGTACATCGTCGGCGACCGTTCGTGGTCGATCGACATGCAGCGCTACAACTTCCAGTTCACCGGCCAGCGCGCCTACGCCATCAAGAACGGCGAACTCGCGGGCCAGGTCAGGGACTTCGCCTACCAGGCCACCACCACCGACTTCTGGGGCTCGATGACGGCGGTCGGCGGCCCGCAGACCTACGTCCTCGGCGGCGCCTTCAACTGCGGCAAGGCGCAGCCCGGTCAGATCGCGGCGGTCAGCCACGGCTGCCCGTCGGCGCTGTTCCGCAACGTCAACGTGCTCAACACCCAGCAGGAGGCGGGTCACTGATGACCGCGATGCAGCCCCACGAACTCGTCGAGCTGGCCCTCGGCCTCTCCCGCGCCGACGGCTGCGTGGTGATCGCCGACGAGGAGTCCACCGCCAACCTGCGCTGGGCCGGCAATTCGCTGACCACCAACGGGGTCACCCGCGGCCGCAGCCTCACCGTGATCGCCACCGTGGCCGGCGCCGAGGGCACCGCCTCCGGCGTGGTCTCCCGCGAGGCCGTCACCGCCGAGGACGTCGAGGGCCTGGTCCGGGCCGCCGAGGAGGCCGCCCGCTCGGCCGGCCCGGCCGAGGACGCCCAGCCGCTGGTCGCCGACGTGCCGCCGTCCCCGCACTTCACCCAGCCGCCCGCGGAGACCTCGATCGAGGTGTTCGAAGCCTTCGGCCCGGCCCTCGGCGAGGCCTTCGCCCGCGCCGCCGCCCAGGGCGAGCTGCTCTACGGCTTCGCCCGGCACGAGCTCACCACCAGCTACCTGGGCAGCTCCACCGGCCTGCGGCTGCGCCACGACCAGCCCACCGGCATGGTCGAGATCAACGGCAAGACGGCCGACCTCACCGGCTCGGCCTGGGTCGGCGCCGCCACCCAGGACTTCACCGACATCGACGTCCCGGCCCTGCACGCCGAGCTGACCAAGCGGCTCGGCTGGGGCGCCCGCAGGATCGACCTTCCCGCCGGACGGTACGAGACGCTGCTGCCGCCCTCGGCCGTCGCCGACCTGATGATCAACCTCCACTGGGCCTCCGGCGGCCGGGACGCCCACGAGGGCCGGACGGTCTTCTCCAAGCCCGGCGGCGGCACCCGGCTCGGCGACAAGCTCGCCGGCCTGCCGCTGACGCTGCGCGCCGACCCGCGCGAACCCGGCCTGGAGGCCGCCCCGTTCGTGCTGGCCCACAGCACCGGCGGCGACGTCTCGGTCTTCGACAACGGCACGCCGATCACCGCCACCGACTGGATCCGCGACGGCGTGCTGACCGGGCTGATCACCAGCCGCCACGCGGCAGGCCTCGCCGGCCTGCCGCTGCGCCCCGCGATCGACAACCTGGTGCTGGAGACGGCCGACCAGGAGTCCGCGCCGACCCTGGACGAGATGATCGCCCGCACCGAGCGCGGCCTGCTGCTCACCTGCCTCTGGTACATCCGCGAGGTGGACCCGGCGACGCTGCTGCTCACCGGCCTCACCCGGGACGGCGTCTACCTGGTGGAGAACGGCGAAGTGGTCGGCGCGGTCAACAACTTCCGGTTCAACGAGTCCCCGGTCGACCTGCTCGGCCGGATCACCGAGGCGGGACGCACCGAACGCTGCCTGCCCCGCGAGTGGAGCGACTACTTCACCCGCACCGCGATGCCACCGGTGCGTGTCGCGGACTTCAACATGAGTTCGGTCAGCCAGGCCTCATAGCCGCTGACCAACGGGGGGATACCAAGAACATGACGGACGAGAAGCGGCTGGTCAGGTCGAGCAAGATGCTGTCGCGCATCCTGCGGCACGAGCCGGAGCTGGTGGGGATCACGCTGGACGGCTCCGGCTGGGTGCGGGTCGACGTCCTGCTCGACGCCCTCGCGGCGAAGGGCAGGCCGCTCACCCGGGCCGAGCTCGACCACGTCGTGGCCACCGACGACAAGCGCCGCTTCGGCTACTCGCCGGACGGCCGCTCGATCCGTGCCAACCAGGGCCACACGGTGGCGGTCGACCTCGGTCTGACCGCCACCGCGCCGCCCCACGTGCTCTACCACGGCACCGCCGACCGCCACCTGGCGTCGATCTTCCGCGAGGGCCTGCGCCCGATGGCCCGGCTGGACGTGCACCTCTCGGCGGACACCGAGACCGCCACCCGGGTCGGCGCCCGGCACGGCCGCCCGGTCGTGCTGACCGTGAACGCGGCCGCGATGGCGGCGGCCGGCCACGAGTTCCGGCTCAGCGACAACGGCGTCTGGCTCACCGCCGCCGTGCCCCCGCAGTACCTCTCCCGCCGCTCCTGACCCGACTGCCGCCGGACGGCTCCCCTATCACGCCCGACCGGGTGGGCCCCGCCCACCCGGGCTCGTCGTCCCCGTTGCCCCGGCGTACCGTGAGGAGGCCGCGCGGCACGGCGCGCGGGTGCGTGGACGAGGGCGGTAGGACACATGGGCAAGAGCGCCGAAGGCGGGCAGGTCTACCGGATCACGGGGGCGCGCAGCAGCCTCACCGAGGACGTCCGGGGGCGTCAGCGCCGCTACGTCATCTCGATGCTGATCCGCACGCTCTGCGTGCTGGCCGCGGTGGCACTGTGGGACGTCCAGCGCTGGCTCGCCTTCGCGGCGCTGGCGGGCGGCGTGCTGCTGCCGTACTTCGCGGTGCTGATCGCCAACGCGGGCCGGGAGCAGACGCCCGGCCTGCCGAGCACCTTCGACTTCCCCGCCGACACCCCGCTGATGCTCGGCCCGGGTGGTACGGGTGGGGCTGGTGCGCCTGCTGGTACAGGACAGGCAAAGACCGCCGGCACCGAAAGTTCACAGCACACGGACTGACCGTCCGGTTCGCGGCGGTTGCGCCCGAATCGGCTCCGGGAAAGCTCAAAAGAAGCTCAGATTAATCATGCAAGACCTCCCCATCCGAGGGTCTCGGCGTGACATACTGCGTACGCGCTCCGCATCCCCCGTCGGAGCGACGGACCGACGCCGGGCGGCTCCCCCCGTGGCTGCCCGGCGTCGCCATGCCCGGATCCGGGTGGGCCGGGGCGGCGTGACAGACTGACGGCGACGACGCACCCGCCGAGCACCGAGGACGGCCCCGATGGACACCCCGCAGACCCCGATCTGCTCCGCCAAGGGCTGCCGGGCGGACGCCCGCTGGGTGCTGGTGTGGAACAACCCGAAGCTGCACACCCCGGACCGCCGCAAGACCTGGCTGGCCTGCGAGGAGCACCGCGAGCACCTGTCCCAGTTCCTGGGCGTGCGCGGCTTCCTCAAGGAGGTCGTCGCCTTCGCCGACTGGACCTCTGAGGACGACTAGCCGCCGATCGCCGACATCGGCCGCTCGGGCTGGTGGAACTCCGGCTCGTCGATCCCGGCCCCGGCCTTCTTGCCCCACATCGCCGCCCGCCACAGCGCGGCCAGTTCCGCGTCGTCCGCCCCCGAGCGCAGCGCGGTGCGCAGGTCGGTCTCCCCGGTCGCGAACAGGCAGTTGCGCACCTGCCCGTCGGCGGTCAGCCGGGTCCGGTCGCAGGCCCGGCAGAACGGCCGGGTGACGGAGGCGATCACACCGACCCGGCCCGGGCCCCCGTCCACCACCCAGCGCTCGGCGGGCGCCGCGCCCCGGCGCGCGGACGGCTCCGGGGTGAGCTGAAAGCGGGTGCGCAGCAGCTCGAGGATCTCCTCCGCGGTGACCATCGACGAGCGGTCCCAGCCGTGCTGGGCGTCCAGCGGCATCTGCTCGATGAAGCGCAGCTCGTAGCGCCGCTCCAGGCACCAGGCCAGCAGGTCGGCCGCCTCGTGGTCGTTGACCCCGCGCATCAGCACCGAGTTCAGCTTCACCGGCGCCAGCCCGGCCGCCTCGGCGGCGGCCAGCCCCTCCAGCACGTCCTGGTGGCGCCGGCGGCGGGTGAGCGTGAAGAACACCTCGGGGTCGAGGGTGTCCAGCGAGACGTTGACCCGGTCCAGCCCGGCCTCGCGCAGCGCCGTGGCCGTCCGGGCCAGCCCGATGCCGTTGGTGGTCAGCGACAGCTCGGGGCGCGGCTCCAGCTCCGAGCAGGCGGCCACGATCGCGACCAGTCCGGGGCGCAGCAGCGGCTCGCCACCGGTGAAGCGGACCTCTCGCACGCCCAGGTCGCGCACGGCCAGGGTGACCAGCCGGACGATCTCCTCGTCGGTCAGCAGGTCGGGCTTGGCCAGCCACTGCAGCCCTTCCTCCGGCATGCAGTACGTGCAGCGGAGGTTGCACCGGTCGGTCAGGGAGACCCGCAGGTCGACGGCCTGCCGGCCGAAGGTGTCGAGCAGCACGTGGCTTCCCCTTCCCTAGTAGCGGCCGGCTTCCCCGGGAAAGCAGCCGGCCCGGCCACCGTCGCGGCGGGGGCCGGGCCAGCATAGTCATGCCGCGACGATCAGTGGGCGCCCAGTCCGGTGAGCGAGCGGACCTCGAGTTCAGCGTACTTCGCCGGGTCGGGGCGCTCCTTGGAGAGCAGGGTGCCCAGCCAGCCCGCCAGGAAGCCGATCGGAACGGAGACCAGGCCGGGGTTCTCCAGTGGGAACCAGTGGAAGTCGGAGTGCGGGAAGAGCGAGGCCGCGCGACCCGAGACCACCGGGGAGAAGACGACCAGCAGCACCGAGCTGATCAGGCCGGCGTAGACCGAGCTGACCGCGCCGGCGGTGGTGAAGCGCTTCCAGAACAGCGAGTAGAGCAGCGTGGGCAGGTTCGCCGAGGCCGCCACCGCGAAGGCCAGCGCCACCAGGGCGGCGGTGTTGAGCTTGTCCGCGAAGAGGCTGAGCAGGATCGCGACCGCGCCGATCCCGACCGCCGCCCACTTGGCCGAGCGCACCTCCTCGCGCTCGCTCGCCTTCCCGCGGCGGATCACGTTGGCGTACAGGTCGTGCGCGAAGGAGGCCGAGGAGGCCAGGGTGAGCCCGGCGACCACGGCCAGGATGGTGGCGAAGGCGACCGCCGAGATCACCGCGAGCAGGATCGCCCCGCCGGTGCTGCCGCTGCCGCCGCCGAGCGCCTCGGCCAGCTGGGGGGCGGCCGTGTTGCCGGCCGCGTTGGCCGCCTTGATCTGCTTGGGTCCGACCAGCGCCGCCGCGCCGAAGCCGAGCGCGAGCGTCATCAGGTAGAAGACGCCGATGATGCCGATCGCCCAGAGCACCGACTTCCGGGCCGCCTTGGCGGTGGGCACGGTGTAGAAGCGGACCAGGATGTGCGGCAGGCCCGCGGTGCCGAGCACCAGCGCGACGCCGAGGCTGATGAAGTCGAGCTTGGCGGTGCCGGTGCCGTACTTCTGCCCGGGTTGGAGGAAGGCCTCGCCCTTGCCGCTGGCGCTCGCCGCCGCGCCGAGCAGCTCCGAGGGGTTGAAGTGGTACTTGGCCAGCACCAGGACGGTCATCAGCGCGGCGCCGGCGATCAGCAGCACGGCCTTGACGATCTGCACCCAGGTGGTGCCCTTCATGCCCCCTATCACCACGTAGACGATCATCAGCGCGCCGACGCCGACGATGGTCCAGCGCTTGGCGGCGTTCCCCTCGGCCCCGAGCAGCAGGGCCACCAGCGTCCCGGCGCCGACCATCTGGGCCAGCAGGTAGAAGATCGACACCACGATGGTGGACACGCCCGCGGCGGTGCGCACCGGGCGCTGGCGCATCCGGAAGGCGAGCACGTCCGCCATGGTGAACCGGCCGGAGTTGCGCAGCGGTTCGGCGATCAGCAGCAGCGCGACCAGCCAGGCGACCAGGAAGCCGATCGAGTACAGGAAGCCGTCGTAGCCGGCCAGTGCGATGGTGCCGGCGATGCCGAGGAAGGAGGCGGCGGACATGTAGTCGCCGGAGATGGCCAGGCCGTTCTGGAAGCCGGTGAAGCCGCGGCCGCCGGCGTAGAAGTCGGAGGCGCTGCGGTTCTGCCGCCCGGCCCAGACGGTGATGGCCAGGGTCGTCAGCACGAAGAGCCCGAACAGGGCCAACGTGAGGCCGCGGTGATCGGTGGCGGAGCTGGCGAGCACTGTCATTCGGCGGACTCCCGGGGGGCGTGGACGACGGCGCAGTGGGCCTCGCGGATCGCGGTGGCGGGCGGGTCGATCCGCCGGTCCGCGTACCGGGCGTACCAGCCGGCGATGGCGAAGGTGGTGACGAACTGCAGCAGCCCGAGCACCAGGGCCACGTTGACGTGCCCGAGGAGCTTGGCGCCCATCAGTCCGGGGGCGTAGCAGGAGAGCAGGACGTAGAGCAGGTACCAGAGCACGAAGCCGATGGTGACCGGGAAGGCGAAGCTCCGGAACGAGCGCCGCAGGGTACGGAACTCCTCACTGTCGTCGATGAGTTGGACTTCCGTGGCAGTGGTGGTGATCGGCGGCGAATCCACTCTGTCTCCTCACTCCTTCGGCGTGGCGGTCACACGAGGGAATGAATCGAACGTGAGGGGCGTCACATTCCTCGTGCGCGCCGCGCAATGCTAGGAGCGTCGCGCCCGCCCCGGAAGGGCTTGACCGCGATCAGCCGGTCGTTCACCCCCTCGCATCATCCAATTGGCTGAAAATCACCCCTCCGGTCACTCATGGATCCGGCTGCGGCAACCGAAAAGGGGCGGCACCGTCCAACGGTGCCGCCCCTTTTGACGAAGCGTCAGAAAGCGATCCGGACCTTCAGCGCGGAGCGGTCGTCCATCGCCCGGTAGCCGTCCGGCACGCCGTCCAGGTCCACCGTCCGGTCGAAGACCAGACCCGGCTCGATCGCGCCCGAGAGCACGTCCGGCAGCAGCTCGGGAATGTACGCCCGGGCCGGCGCGACGCCACCGTTGAGCGAAACGTTTCGGCCGAACATCTGGCCGATGTCGACGCCCGCGCTCCCACCGTGCGGCACGCCCACGTAACCGACCGCGCCGCCGTCCCGGGCGATCGAGATCGCCGTCCGCATCGACTCCTCGGTGCCGACCGCCTCGAGCACCGCGTGCGCGCCCAGCCCGCCGGTCAGCTCCTTCACCGCCTCGATCGCGGCCTCGCCGCGCTCGGCCACCACGTCCGTCGCCCCGAAGCGCCGGGCCAGCTCGGTCCGGGCGGGGTGCCGGCCCAACGCGATGATCCGGCCAGCGCCCAGCCGGTTCGCCGCCAGCACGCCGCACAGGCCCACCGCACCGTCGCCGACCACCGCGACCGTCGCGCCCGGACGCACCCGCGCCGACACCGCCGCGTGGTGCCCGGTGGACATCACGTCGGACAGCGCCAGCAGCCCCGGCAGCAGCTTCTCGTCGCCCGCCGCCTCCTTCGGCAGCTTCACCAGCGTCCCGTCCGCGAACGGCACCCGGACGGCCTCGCCCTGGCCGCCGTCCGAGCCGACCTGACCCCAGAACCCGCCGTGCGGGCAGGACGTCTGCAGCCCCTCGAGACAGAACTCACAGACGCCGTCCGACCAGACGAAGGGGGCGACCACCAGGTCGCCCTTCGCGAAGCCGCGGACCTCGGCGCCGACCTCCTCGACCACACCCAGGAACTCGTGGCCGATCCGCTGTCCGGCCACCCGCTGGGCCACCCCGCGGTACGCCCACAGGTCACTGCCGCAGATGCAGGCGTTCACCACCCGCAGCACCACGTCGGTCGGGTGCTGGATCACCGGGTCCGGTACCTCTTCGATCCGGATGTCGCTCGGTCCGTGGATCACCGTGGCGCGCATGCGTTCTTCCTCACACAAATCCGACCGAGCGGCCGGAAACGATCTCGACCAGATGTACGACACCCCCGCCGACCACTCTATTCCGGCCGCCCAGCCGGAACATTCCGACCGGACCCGACCAGCTCGCCCCTTATCCTGTTGGACCATGCAACCGATCCAGCCCGAGACGTACGGCGTGCCGCGGACCGCTCCGGTCCCCGCCCAGCGCTCCGCCGCCCCCGCCGAGGGCTTCGCGGTCGTCGACGTGGAGACCACCGGTCTCGGCCGCTCCGACCGCGTCATCTCGGCGGGCGTCTACCAGCTGGACCACGACGGCGAGGTCACCGACCACTGGTACACCCTGGTCAACCCCGAGCGGGACCCCGGCCCGGTCTGGATCCACGGCCTCACCGCCGAGTTGCTCTCCGGCGCGCCGACCTTCCCCGAGGTCGCCGACGAGTTCGCCGCGCGCCTGGCGAACCGCGTGCTGGTCGCGCACAACGCGCTCTTCGACTGGAACATGATCTCCCGCGAGTTCTCCCGGGCCGGCCGGCGCGCCCCGGTCGAACAGCGGCTGTGCACCATGGTGCTCTCCCGCGACCTGCGCCTGCCGCTGCCCAACGGCAAACTCTCCTCGCTCGCCGCCCACTTCGGCGTCCAGCAGCGCCAGGCCCACAACGCCCTGGACGACGCCCGGGTGCTCGCCGAGGCCTTCCGCCCCAGCCTGCGCCTGGCCCGCCAGGCCGGCCTCCCGCTGCCGCTGCAGAACTGCGTCGCCGTCACCGACCTCGGCGAGGACGAGCCCGTCGCCTCCGGCCGCGGCAACTGGACCGGCTCCCAGTACCGCCAGGCCAAGAAGCGCCCGCCGTGCCCGTACCCCAACCCGGGGCGCTGGGAGGACGGCAAGCCGCTGGTCCAGGGCATGCGGGTGGCCTTCACCGGCGACACCGCCACCGACCGCGAGGTGCTGGAGGACCGCGCCGTCGAGGCCGGCCTGCACATCGCCACCTCGGTCAGCCGGCTCACCAGCCTGCTGGTGACCAACGAGCCGACCAGCTGGAGCGGCAAGGCCCGCAAGGCCCGCGACGTCGGCACCCCGATCGTCACCGAGGACGCCTTCCTCCAGCTGCTGCGCGAGGTCGCCCCGCACCCCGGTGCGTGAGCCGGTTGTGAGGTCGGCGTACCGTTCCCATGTGTACCGATTTCTGCTGACCCGCCAGTGGCTGATCACCATGCTGATCGCGCTGCTGCTGATCCCCGCGACGATCAAGCTGGGCTTCTGGCAGCTGCACCGCCACGAGGCGCGGGTGGCCCGGAACGAGCTGATCGGCAAGGCCCTCACGGCATCACCGGTGGCCTTCGACACCCTGTCGCCGACCCCCGGCGCCGCGGTGCCCTCCGACCTCACCTGGCGCGCCGTGACGGCCACCGGGCAGTACGACCCGGCGCACGAGTTCGTGGTCCGCAAGCGGACCGACTCCAACGGGACGATCGGCTACTTCGTCGTCACCCCGCTGAAGCTCTCCGACGGCAAGGGCGCCGTCCTGGTCAACCGCGGCTGGGTCCCCTCCGGCGACGGCGCCACCGAGTACCCGCCCGTCCCGGCCGCCCCGACCGGCGAGGTCACCCTCACCGGCCGGCTGCGCGCCGACGAGACCACCGGCAGCAGCGGCGGCTTCGTCCGGGACCGGGCCGGCCTCCCCGCCCGGCAGTTCAACCTGATCAACACCGAACAGCAGTCCAAGGAGACCGGCACCACCCTCCTCGGCGGCTACCTGGAGCTCACCGCCACCACGCCGGCCCCGGCCGACCAGCCCCAGCTGATCCCCGAGCCCAACCACTCCGACATCGGCCCGCACATGGCCTACGCCATCCAGTGGTGGCTGTTCACCGCGATGATCCCGGTCGGCGTCTGGGTGCTGATCCGCCGCGAGGCCAAGGACCGCGCCAAGCAGGCCGCCGAGCCCGAGGTCGAGCTCGACGCCCTGCCCGCCTGAGGGCCGGCGCCGGCTGGAGCGCGTCCTCCGGCTCCCGCAGCGGCCGCGGGCCCCGGGCCCGGGCCCGGGCCCGTCCGGCAGGATGTTCCCATGGATCTCGGACTGAAGAACAAGGCCTACATCGTCACCGGCGCCACCCGGGGCCTCGGCCTCGCCGCCGCCCGCGAACTCGTCGCCGACGGCGCCCACGTGCTCGTCAGCGGCCGCACCCAGGAGGCCGTGGACGCCGCCGTCGCCGAGCTCGAGACCCTCGGCACCGCCCACGGCCTGGTCGCCGACAACGCCGCCCCGGACACCGCCGAGCGCCTGATCGCCGAGGCGAACCAGCGCTTCGGCCGCTTCGACGGCATCCTGATCAGCGTCGGCGGCCCCCAGGCCGGCCCGGTCGAGACCACCCCCGAGTCCGCCTGGCGCGACGCCTTCGAGTCCGTCTTCCTCGGTGCCCTGCGGCTCGCCCGCACCGCGGCCGCCGCCCTGCCCTCCGGCGGCGTGATCGGCTTCGTGCTCTCCAGCTCGGTCCGCCAGCCGATCCCCGGCCTCGGCATCTCCAACGGCCTGCGCCCCGGCCTCGCCATGGCCGCCAAGTCCCTCGCCGACGAGCTCGGCCCGCGCGGCATCCGGGTGCTGGGGCTGCTCCCCGCCCGGATCGACACCGACCGGGTCCGCGAGCTCGACGCCCTCGCCCCCGACCCCGAGGCCGCCCGCGCCGAGGCCGGCGCCGCCATCCCGCTCCGCCGCTACGGCACCCCCGAGGAGTTCGGCAAGGTCGCCGCGTTCCTGCTCTCCCCCGCCGCCTCCTACCTGACCGGCCTGATGGTCCCCGTCGACGGCGGCGCCCTGCGCTCCCTCTGACTCAGGGCGTGTCAGACACGCCCTACTCCAGCTGCCGGCGCCCCCGCCGGCCCCGGCGCCGAGCGGACCGGCGCCGAGCGGCGGGGGCCTGCTGCAGCACCCGGATCCGCAGGTCCGCCGGCAGCTCCGCCAGTCCCAGGCTCCGGAGGGCGTCCGCCCGGGGCCCGTCCTCGAAGTGCTCCACCAGCCCCACCGGGTCCCCGCCCGGCGTCAGCCGTACGGCCCCGCGCAGCCGGGGGTGCCGGGGCGCCCGCACCAGCTGGACCCGCGCCCGCTCGACCTCCGGCAGCACCGCCGTGCCGTGCTCCAGCGCCTCCTCCAGCGCCCGGGCGCTCACCCGCAGCCGAAGCCCGCCCACCCCCGGCGTCGGCACGTCGATCCCGGGCAGCGCGGTCCGCCGCAGCTGCGCGACCAGCCACCACGCCGTCCCCACCACCAGCACCGACAGCCCGCCGATCACCGTCGGCCACCACCAGGAGGACCCCACCCACCGAACCCGGGAGCGCGCGCTGACCACCGGTTGGTCCGGCGAGGTCAGCGGCCACCAGCCCGGCGGGTCGACGCCGAGGCGCCGGTACAGGTCCAGCCCGCCCGCCAGCACCAGCGCCCCGACCCCCAACAGCACCGCCCCCACCAGCCCCAGCAGCACCCGGTTGACGACCGTCCGCCGCCTCACCCCGCCGCCTCCCCCGCCCGGTCGGGCGGCTGGTCGGGAGGCTGGTCGGGCGTCCCGTCGGTCACCCCACCGGCCGGCCCACCGGCCGGCCCACCGGCCGGCCCGCGCCAGGACCGCACATCCAGCCGCAACGGCTGCGCCAGCCCCACCCTCCCCAACTCCTCCCGCAGCTGCCGTTGCACCACCGCCGGATCCACCGGCCCGCTCACCGACACCCGCACCCGCCGCCGCCCGACCCTGATCCGCAGGTGGTCGATGCCGGTCAGCCCGGCCGCCCGGTCCGTCAGCAGGTGCCCGATCCCGGCCCGCTCGATCGCCGCGGCCGTCCCCCCGTACGGCCGCAGCACCAGCCACCGCCGCAGCCCGGGCACGATCGCCAGCCACAGCAGCCAGCCGCCCAGCAGGGTCGCGACCCCGGCCCCCACCAGCACCCACAGATCGTCCAGATGACGCGTGGCCAGTTCCTCGGCGATCTGCGCCCGCCACCGCCGGGCCGGCTGCCCGAGCCGAACCGCGACCACGTCGTACAGCAGCGCCCCCGCCACCACCAGCACCACCGTGGCGACCAGCGCCGCCGCCACCGCCCGCCCCGCCCGCAACCGGGACGCCGACCGCACCGGGCCGACCTCCGGGGCCCGGCTCACCACGCTCCCCCGGCGACCAAGTTCTCGACCACCACGACCACTTCGGACACCCTCGTCCCGGTCAGCCCGACCACCTGCGCCGCCACCCGGTCCCGCACACCGCGGGCGAGACCCGCGAGATCGGCGGGGAAGGGCGCCTCGACCGCCACCCGGACGGTCACCGTGCTGCCCGGCCGGGCCACCGACACCCGGGGCGGCGCCCCCTTCACCGACCGCCCGGCCCACGCCCGGGCGAGCACCTCCCGGGCCGCCTGCTCCGCGATCCGCGCGTACACCCGGTCGGCGACCCGGAGCCGCCCCCGGCGCGCCGCACCGGGGCCGGAGGCGGGGGCGGGGACCGGGGCCCCCATCAGCGCCGCCGGCCCCGGCCGCGGAGCAGGTCCCCGAGGTCGCCCAGGTCGATGTCGCCCTCCAGCAGCCGCCCGGCCACGAAGCCGACCAGCCCGAGCACCGCCACCAGCAGGAACGCCGCGAACCCGCCGAAGTACCCGGCGAAGCCGAGGGCCATGCCCACCACCAGGCCGACGATGGCCAGGTTCATCCGCTACTCCCTCGTCCTCCGCCGAACGCCGCGGGCGACTCCCACGGCCGGGCGCTACTTGAGCTTGGGTCGCTGCCCGGGCGCCGTCACCGGCTCCTCCTCCTCGAACTCCGGTTCGTCCGGGAGGTGGACGTCGTTGACCGCGATGTTGACCTCGACGACCTCCAGGCCCGTCATCCGCTCGACCGCCTCGATGATGTTCTCCCGCACCTGGCGGGCGAGTTCGGGAATCACCACGCCGTACTCCACCACCAGGGCGATGTCGATCGCGGTCTGCTTCTCGCCGACCTCGGCCTTGATCCCGCGCCCGATGCTGGACCGCCCGCCGGGCACCCGGTCCCGCATCGCGCCGAAGGTACGGGCCAGGCCGGAGCCCAGCGCGTGGATGCCGGAAACCTCCCGGGCGGCCATCCCGGCGATCTTCTCCACCACCCCGACGGCCAGCGCCGTACGGCCGCGCTCACTGGCCGACCGCCCGCCGTCCCCTCCCGTACTCGTACCCGCGCCCGTACCCGCCGGGGGCGCGGGCCTGGCGCCGGCGGGCGGACCGGGCGTCGGCGCAGCACCGGGGTTCTTGTGCACGGTCGCGGGCGTCGGAGTGTCAGGCATGGGGCGCATCTCCCTCGTAGCGGCTCCAGCTATATCGCAAACCACCCCAACTCTGGCATTTCGCCACGACCCCCGCCCGCCGAGCGCACCCCGGGGAGCACCCCCGGAGACACCGGAGGCCCGGGCCCGGGGACGTCCCCGGGACCGGGCCTCGCGGCGAAGGGGCTTGGGCCAGGCCCGGGCTCAGTCGCCGATTCCGGCGAGCTCCCGCAGCCGCCGCGCCTGGGCCGCCCGTTCGGCCGAACGCTGCTCGTCGTAGGACCGTCCGGAGGCGCCCTGCAGCAGCGCCTTGGTCTCGATCACGGCCCCGCGCGGAGCGGCCAGCAGGGCGGCGGCGAGGTCCCGGGCGGCGGAGTCCAGCTCGGCGCCGGGGACGGCCAGGTTGGCCAGCCCGATCGCGGCGGCCTCCTCCGCGCCGACCCAGCGGCCGGTCGCGCAGATCTCCAGCGCCCGGGCGTAGCCGACGAGTTCGACCAGCGGCTTGGTGCCGGCCAGGTCGGGGACGAGCCCGAGCGAGGTCTCCTTCATCGCGAACTGGACGTCGTCGGCGACCACCCGCAGGTCACAGCCGAGCGCGAGCTGGAAGCCCGCCCCCACGGCGTGCCCCTGGACGACGGCGATGGAGACCAGGTCGGCGCGGCGCCACCAGGTGAAGGCCTCCTGGTAGGAGGCGATGGCGTCGTCCAGCTCCTGGTCCGCGGAGCCGGCCAGCTGCAGGAAGGTGGGTTCGCCGGGGATCCCCTCGGGGGTGAACATGGCCCGGTCCAGCCCGGCCGAGAAGGAGACGCCCTCGGCGCGCAGCAGCACCACCCGCACGCTGCCGGGCAGTTCGCGCCCGGCCGCGGCGAGGGCGCGCCAGAGCGCGGGCGACTGGGCGTTGCGCCGCTTGGGCTGACAGAGGGTGACGACGGCGAGTTCGCCGTCGATCTCCAGGCGGACGCCGTCCCGCTCCCAGCTCGGGGCCTGCGGGTCGGTGGCGGGGGCGGTCATGCGGGAACCTCCGGTGGCGGGGGACGTGGCTACCGGAGAGTAACAAACCTGGGCGCGGACGGGCAGGGCCCCGGCCCGGAAAGATCGGAACGGCAAGGGGGCCCGGGATCCGGACATGACGATCGGCGGCCGGTCCACTCGACCCGAGGGCGGACGCCCAGCCGTGGTCAGCCGTCGTCTCCTCGGTCGGCGCCCTGCCGCCGCGTCATGCAGCTTCGAGCCGACGGACCGTCAGGAACCGGCCCCGGCAGTCGCCTTGTTCTTGCCCCGCGTGGCACCACCGCGGCCCCGGAGGATCACTCCGGACTCGCTCAGCATCCGGTGCACGAAGCCGTACGAACGACCGGTCTCCTCCGCGAGAGCGCGAATGCTCGCCCCGGAGTCGTACTTCTTCTTGAGATCGGCCGCGAGCTTCTCACGCGCGGCACCGGTCACCCGGCTGCCCTTTTTCAGAGTCTCGGCCACCCGTGCCTCCTCGTAGCGTTGCTCGGTCAGATTCCCATGATCACCCATCGACCGCGTCCTGGCCACCCATTCGACAAGGTCGATGTCGCAAATGCGTGGTCCTGCGGTGGTGATCCGAGCGCATCAGGGCGCTCACGCAGAGTGCACGCCCCCGGGCGGGTGCCGCCACATGCCGAGAAAGAGCTGATCAGCAGCGTCGGCCCGACCACGATCGAGTGACGGGCCGACGGGAAGTGCTTAAACGGAATCCGGGTCTTCTTCATTCCCGGACACGCCGAAAGGACTAGATTTTCTGGTCCGAAAAGCGGATGGGGCGTCTACTTCCGGTCAGGCCAACGAGACCAGGTCGGCGTACGAGGGGTTCCACAGGTCCTCCACGCCGTCGGGCAGCAGGATGATCCGCTCCGGGTCGAGCGCCTCGACCGCGCCCTCGTCGTGGGTGACCAGCACGACCGCACCGGAGAACTCGCGCAGCGCGCCCAGGATCTCCTCGCGGCTGGCCGGGTCGAGGTTGTTGGTGGGTTCGTCCAGCAGCAGCACGTTGGCCGAGGAGACCACCAGGGTGGCCAGCGCCAGACGGGTCTTCTCACCGCCGGAGAGCACCCCGGCCGGCTTGTCCACGTCGTCGCCGGAGAACAGGAAGGACCCGAGGATCTTGCGGATCTGCACCAGGTCGGTGTCCGGCGCGGCCGAGCGCATGTTCTCCAGCACGCTGCGCTCCGCGTCGAGCGTCTCGTGCTCCTGGGCGTAGTAGCCGATCTTCAGGCCGTGGCCCGGGATCACCTCGCCGGTGTCCGGCGCCTCCACCCCGGCGAGCATCCGCAGCAGGGTGGTCTTGCCGGCACCGTTGAAGCCCAGCACGACGACCCGGGAACCCCGGTCGATCGCCAGGTCCACGTCGGTGAAGATCTCCAGCGAGCCGTAGGACTTGGACAGGCCGCTGGCGGTCAGCGGGGTCTTGCCGCAGGGGGCCGGCTCCGGGAAGCGCAGCTTGGCGACCTTGTCGCTCTGGCGCACCTGCTCCAGACCGGCGAGCAGCTTGTCGGCGCGGCGGGCCATGTTCTGCGCGGCCACCGTCTTGGTGGCCTTGGCGCGCATCTTGTCGGCCTGCGCGTTCAGCGTCGCGGCCTTCTTCTCGGCGTTGGCCCGCTCGCGCTTGCGGCGCTTCTCGTCGTCCTCGCGCTGCTGCTGGTACTGCTTCCAGCCCATGTTGTAGACGTCGATGCAGGAGCGGTTGGCGTCCAGGTAGAAGACCTTGTTGACGACCGTCTCGACCAGGTCGACGTCGTGCGAGATGACGATGAAGCCGCCCTTGTAGGTCTTCAGGAAGTCGCGCAGCCAGACGATCGAGTCCGCGTCCAGGTGGTTGGTGGGTTCGTCGAGCAGCAGCACGTCGGAGTCCGAGAAGAGGATCCGGGCCAGCTCGACGCGGCGGCGCTGACCACCGGAGAGGGTGTGCAGCGGCTGGCCGAGGATGCGGTCCGGCAGGCCCAGCGCGGCGGCGATGGTGGCGGCCTCGGCCTCGGCGGCGTACCCGCCCTTGGTGAGGAACTCGGTCTCCAGGCGCGCGTACTTCTTCATCGCGTTGTCCCGGGTGGCGCCCTTGCCGTTGGCCATCCGGTCCTCGTTCTCGCGCATCTTCCTCAGCACGGTGTCGAGGCCGCGGGCGGAGAGGATGCGGTCCTTGGCGAGGACGTCCAGGTCGCCGGTGCGCGGGTCCTGCGGGAGGTAGCCGACCTCTCCCGAACGGGTGACCGTCCCGGCGGCGGGCAGGCCCTCGCCGGCCAGCACCTTGGTGAGCGTGGTCTTGCCGGCGCCGTTGCGCCCGACCAGGCCGATCCGGTCGCCGGCGGCGACCTTGAAGCTCGCGGACTCGATCAGGATCCGGGCACCGGCACGCAGCTCGAGGGCGTTGGCGGAAATCATGGCTGGGACCTACTCCTGGGACGTGGGCGGGCGGCCGGGTACGGGCCCGGGCAGCGGGAAGTGGGGCTTCATCGGCGGTCGGCGCGGTGGAACTGGGCGCCGCCGCCCGCTATTGCCCGGAGAAGATAGCCATGGCGGCCAGTCTACCGGGCCGCGCGAAACGCCCCGGGGCGCTACCACCCCGGGGTACCCGCAGGGGCGTGGCTACTGCTGCGGCGCGGCCGTCTGGTCGGTCGCCGACCCCGTCGGGGTGGCCTGGGTCGTCGGGGCGGCCTGGGTCGCGGGGGCGGACGCCGTCGGGCTCGCCGACGGGTCGGTGCAGCCGCCCTGCGGGCGCACCGCGGCGAACGGCGCGTCCACGCTGGTGCAGGCCGTCTCGGGGGCCGCCGCCTTGGTGTCGAAGACCTTGGGCGGCACGATCGGGCCGTCGGTGATCTCCACCCGGCTGCGGTCCAGCACCTTGACCGTCGCGGCCGGGCCGGTGATCATCGACCACCCGTTGCTGTCCAGCCGGTAGCCGGTGATGCCGCCGGAGACGGCCACCCCGCTGCTGTTGGTGCAGGTGCGCGGAATGAGCACGGCGTAGTCGGTGTGGACGGTGCGCAGCGGGTCGTAGAGGCAGCCGTTGGAGGGCCGGTCGTTGTACCGCAGGTCGCCGTCGGCGTCGCGCAGGCCCATGGTCAGGTTCGGCGTCACCACGGCCAGCCAGGGCGAGCCGTCCCGCTGGACGGTGTGCAGCGCGGCCGCGGCCCGCTGCTTGGCGGTGTCCTTTCGCTGGGCGTCGGTCCGCTTGTCCGCGCCCGGCTCGCCGTCGGCGCGCAGGTAGTCGGCGAGGCCCGGCACCGCGCGGTGCCAGCGCACCTCGTGGTCGCCCGGACGCACCGAGGTGACCAGGCCGTCGTCCCAGACCACGATCGCGTTGTCCCCGGCCATCGCCAGGTAGAGCGCCTCGGCGCCCTCGCGGCGGTACGTCCAGGCCCGCTCGCCGGTCTGATGGTGGTACGCCTCCAGGCCGGGGCCGACCACTCTGAGGTCCAGGTCGGCCGAGCTGACCGACTGGGAGTTCACCGGGGTGGCGTCCGCGTCGGCCGGACCCGCCACCCGGTCCCCGAACGGCACCGGCTTGTTCGCGTGCGCCGCCGCACCGGCCGCAAGGACCAGCATCACCGCCAGGGCAGGCAGGATCGAGCGGGGGGTGAGGACACGCGGCGGCTTCCAGGACACGGCCGGAGCGTACCTTTCACCGGGCGCGCGAGTCAGCCGAAATCGCCCCGGGGGCGTCCCGCCCAGCGAACGCCCGATCGTGCGCGCCCGTCCGGTAGGTTCGCCCGCCCACCTGCGCCATCGGCTCCCCGGCCGGTCGGCCGGGCCCTCGCGGCGGGCCCCGCACGCCCCGCCGGACCGTTACAGAGCTGATACACGCGGCCGGGTCGAAGGGGTGTTGCGGCAGACAGCATTCGAATACCGCCCACTTTAGGGTGACATTCGGCTTTTCCGTCCGTCGCCGGGCCTACTGTCGGCGAGCGTGACGCCACCGTCCGTCGACGTCGTCACCGCCCCCATCCCCGCGACGTCCGGAGGACAGACCATGCGCATCGGCCGCCTGACGCTGGCCGCCGCCTCCCTACTGCTGATGGCCACGGCCAGCGTCCCGACCGGGACGCCGCTCAGCCAGACCGAACGGCACACCCTCTCCTCGGACGCCTTCGAGCCGCGCGGCGCGGCCCCCCGCCCGCCGGTCCAGCGGCCCAAGCACGAGCCCCCGTTCGGAGCCTTCGTCGGCTCCTGGGACAACTACATCCCGCAGATCGGCAAGTACGCCCAGTGGCTCGGCAACGCGAACCTACAGGTCGGCCACACCTATCTGGCGGGCAACGGCTGGGCGGACGTCGAAGGCGAGCCGGTGGTGCTCGGCATGTGGTCGCAGTGGCGGCTGACCGACCCGTCCCGGCTGCTGGTGCTCGGCGTGCCGATGCTGGTGCCGAACGAGGCGCACGTGCCGGACGGGGAGGTCGCCCGGCTGCTCGGCCAGGGCGCGCGCGGGGAATTCGACAGCCACTTCCTGCGGCTCGCCCGCCGGCTGGTGGCGCTCGGCGGCGCGGACACCGTGATCACCCTCGGCTGGGAGATGAACGGCGTCACCTACACCCACCGCTGCAAGCCCGACCCCGCCGCCTGGAAGACGTACTGGCGGCGGATCGTCGGGGTGATGCGCTCGGTGCCCGGGCAGCGGTTCCGCTTCGACTTCACCCCCAACCGGGGCCTGGACGCCATCCCGTGGACCAAGTGCTACCCGGGCGACGACGTGGTCGACATCGTCGGCACGGACAGCTACGACCAGCCGGCCGGCAGCACCTTCGACGACTACGTGCGCGAGCCGTACGGCCTGCAGGACCAGGTGGAGTTCGCGGCCAAGCACGGCAAGCCGGTCTCGTACCCGGAGTGGGGGCTGTTCCGCAACGGCGACAACCCCGAGTTCGTCCGGCGGATGGTCGACTGGATGCGCACCCACGACACCGCCTACCAGACCGTCACCGACTACTGCCCGCACGGCTTCTTCCAGTGCCGGAGCAACCCGCGCTCGACCGCGGCGTTCAAGCAGCTGATGTCCGGATCGCCGGGGGCACCGGTGGTGGTGCCGACGGCTCCCCCGGCCCCGATCGTGCCGGTGGCGCCGAGCACCCCCGCCACACCGACCCCGCCGGCCCCGCCGGCCCCGCCCACCGTGCCGGCCCCGCCCACCGTGCCGGGCCTGCCCACCCTGCCGGGCGCGACGGCGAGCCACTCCGCCGGTGCGTCGCCGAGCCCGTCCGCGGCCGGGACGCCGTCGCGGCGCTGACCGGCGGTCAGGCCCGGCGACGGGCCAGCAGCGCCTCCTTGAGCCGGGGGAAGCGGGTGCGCAACTGGTGCACCGCCGCCTGCCGGAGGCGCACCGCGCCGGCCCGGGCGACCGTCGCCGGGGCCGGCCCGGCCGGACCGAGCAGCAGGCGCTCGTTGAGCAGTCGGTCCGGCCGCCAGCGCTGCTTGTACGGTTCCTGGCCGCGCAGCATGCCGAGCACCGGGACGCCCGCGCTGATCGTCGCGTCCAGGGCGGTGCTGAGCAGCAGCCCGGCGATGTCCAGCCGGTCGCGCAGCACCGGGTGGGCTCCGTACATGTACAGCCCGCTGCGGGACGGGCAGAGCAGCAGCAGGTTGACCGCGACCAGCTCGCCGTCCAGGTGGAACTGGTGGACGGCCGCCTGACCGGTGGCGACCAGGGCGAGGGTGGACTCGGTGAGGTGCCGGGCGAAGCGCTCGGTGCGGTGCTCCGCGGTGACTCCGCGGTCCTGCCACTGCAGGAAGTGCAGCCGCAGCAGCCCCTCCAGGGCGGCCGGCACCTCGTCCAGCGGGGTGGCGCGCACCCGGACCCCGGCCTCGGCGTTCTTGCGCAGCTTCACCCGGTTGCGCTGGGCGGTCTTGCCGGGCAGCCGCTTGAGCAGCCGCTCCATCGGGATGCCCGGAAGGTACTGGCAGAGCGAGTCCTGGTGGCGACGGCGGGAGCCGCGCCAGTGCTCGTACACCCGCTGCACCGCCGCCTCGGGGTGCACCTCGCGCAGTTCCAGCCAGTGCCAGGGGCGGGTGAGCGGGAGGGCGGCGGCGAGCTCGGCGGCGGCCCGGTCGGCGCAGTCGTCGTCGAGCAGGACGTCGCTGTAGTCGATCAGCGCGGCACCGAGACCGGTGAGGCCGCCGAACGGGCCGCCGCGCCGCATGAAGGAGCCGGCGCCGACCAGTCGGCCGTCCCGGCGGACCAGCACCACCAGCAGCGCGCCGGGGCGGCCGTAGTGGCGCCACCAGGAGCGCTGCCAGGCGGAGGTCTGGAAGAAGGTGGCGGTGCCGCAGCGGGCCACCAGGTCGTCCCACTCCTCGGCGAGGGTGTCCAGCGCGTCGTCCTCGCGGCGCAGTTCGGTGGTCCAGGAGGGCGCGCCCGGCTGGGCGGGCAGGCCGGCGGCCCGGGTCTCGGTGCTCATCGCTTGCTCCCGGCGGCGGCCTTCTCCTTGGCCGGGGGCTCGGACTCGGCCTCGGGCTCGGACTTCGTGTCGGGCTTCGACTCCGCCTTCGCTACGGGCTTCGAGTCGGTCTTCGGCCGGGCCTTGCCACCCTGCTCGCCACCGCGCGGGCGGGGCGTGGCCGGGGCCACGACGGCTTCGACGGCTTCGACGGCCTCGACGGCCTCGACGGCCTCGACGGCTTCAGCGGCCGGAGCGGCCGCGGGCGCCACGGCCGCCGCCGGAGCCGCGGGGGCGTCGAGGCCAGTCGTCTCGACGGCGGCCGCGTCGCCCCGCCGACGGGTCATCAGCACCAGCGACCCGAGCAGCAGCCCGGCCGCCGCGCCGACCGCGACGTCCAGCTCGGCGGAGGGCGTGGTCGGCTTGTCCGGCTCGGCGGCCGGGGCCAGCGTCACCAGCCGGACGTTGGTGTCCTTGCTGCTGGTGTTGGCGAAGGCGACCAGCGAGCGGGCCACCGCGTCGGCGGTCCGGGCGGCCTCCTGGGCGCGCGTCCCGGTGCCGGTGATCTCGATCATCGGGGCGTCCGGAGAGGTCGTCCCGGACACCAGGGACTCCAGCTCTCCACGGGTGTGGCCGGTCTCGGCGGCCGCGACCGCGAGCACCTGCGGCTGGCCCGCGAGCCGCCCGTACGCCTGGGCGAAGTTGGTCGCGGTCGCCGCCTCCCCCGGGTTCTGCGGCACCACGAGCACGTAGGCGCTGGCGCTGTACGAGGGGTGCGAGACGACGGCGTACCCGGCTCCGGCCGCGGCGCCCAGCGGGACCGCGAGCGCCACCGGCCACCAGCGGCGGACCAGGCGGCGGGCGCTTCGACGCGGTGTGGTCATGGGTTGACTCCTTGGGTCTGCAACGGCGGTGCCGGCTGCGGGCGGTCAGCCGCGGGCCAACCGGTCGTAGAGGGCGCCCAGGTCGGCGGCGACCCGGGCGATGTCGTAGTGGCCGACGGCCGGGGGGTGCGGCAGCGGGTCGGCGATGTGGCCGCTCAGCTGCCGCAGGTCGCGCAGCGCCGCGGCGTACGCGGCCGGCTCGGAGGGGATGCGGCGGGCCTGCGGGGCGGCGCTGGGCGGCAATTCGTCGAGCGCCGGGCAGGCGCTGTGCCGCACCGGCAGCCCGGCCGCGAGGCCCTCCAGCACGCCGAGGCCGAAGGTCTCCGTGGTGGAGGGGGCGGCCAGCACGTCCATGGCGGCCAGCAGGTCGGGCACGTCGTCGCGCTCGCCGGTGAGCACCAGCCGCTCCCGGACGCCGAGTTCGGCGGCCAGGCGTTCCAGTTCGGCGCGCTCGGGGCCCTCGCCGACCAGCACCAGCCGGGTCGCGGGGTCGAGGTCGACCAGCGCCGCCAGCAGCACCTCGAAGCGCTTGCCGGGGACCAGCCGGCCGACCCCGCCGACCACCCAACTGCCCTCCGGCAGGCCGAGTTCGGCCCGGACCCGGCGGCGGGCGGCGGACCGCTCGGCGGGCGGGCGGCGGTACCCGGCGGTGTCGATGCCGTTGGGGATCAGCTCGATCCGGGCCGGCGGGACGCCCCAGGAGCGCAGTGTCTGGGCGACCTGCCGGGAGACCGCGACGGTGGTGCTGCCGAGCCGCTCGGCGGCCAGGTAGAGGCCCTTGACGCCCCGGGTGATCGGTCGGCCCTCGATCACCCCGGCGTGCAGCGAGTGCTCGGTGGAGACCACCGCCCGCACCCCGGCCAGCCGCGCGGCCAGCCGGCCGTACAACTGCGCGCGGTAGAGGTGGGTGTGCACCAGGTCGTAGCGGCCGGCCCGGACCAGCCGGACCAGTCGGGGCAGCGCGCCGAGGTCCCGGTTGCCGCGCATGCCGAGGTGGTGGACGGCCACCCCGTCCGCGCGCAGCGCGTCGGCGACCGCGCCGGGGTTGGTCAGGGCGAGCACCTCGCAGTGCTGGTGCGGCGGCAGGTGACGCAGCAGCAGGTGGAGTTGGCGCTCGGCGCCGCCGGAGGCGAGCCCGGTGACGATGTGCAGGACCTTCACGTCCGACGCTCCTTGCCGACCCGCCGCAGCTCGGTGACGGCGTCGCGCAACCGGTGCCGGCCCTTCTTGGCGCGCAGCCGCCAGCCGCCGTCGCGGGCGCCGACGTAGCAGCGGGGCATGGCGAAGCGGCCGGTCAGCGGGGAGTGGGTGATGGCGCAGGCGTAGTCGTACCCGGCGTCGCGCACGGCCAGGGTGGCGGGCAGGTCGACGGCGCCGTACGGGTAGCAGAACCCGGTGACCGGGCCGCCGACCACCTCCTCCAGCAGGCGCCGGCTCTGCCGGGTCTGCACCGCGAGGACGTCGGCGGGCAGGCCGGGCAACGCCTGGTGGCCGAGGCCGTGCGAGCCGATCTCCCAGCCGGCCGCGGCGAGTTCGTTGACCTCCTCGACGGTGAGCAGCTTCTTGCGCGGGCCCTCGGTGTCCCAGCCGTTCTCCTGGCCGAGGAGGTCGGCGACCACGTACGCGGTGGCGGTGAAGCCGTACGCCTGCAGGATCGGTACGGCGTAACGGGCGAAGTCCGCGTAGCCGTCGTCGAAGGTGAGGCCGACCAGCTTGTCGTCCCGCCCGCGGGCGCGGGCCCGCATCAGCTCGCGGACCGAGACGCCGCGCTGCCCGCGCCGGTACAGCCAGGCGATCTGCTCGGCGAACCGCTCGGGGCTGACGGTGAGTTGGTACGGATCCTCCTCCTCGACCGCCACCGAGTGGTACATCAGGATCCACGGCGAGCAGGAGCCGGGGACCGCGGGTTCGCTGACCGAACGGCGGCTTCTGGGCAGTCTCGCCCGGGCGGGCGGGGCGTTGGTGACGCCCGCCCGGGCCGAACGGACGGTCCCCCGTTCACTGGGCATGGGGAAACTTCCCTTCATCGGCGGCGGTTGGCGGGTTCTGGTTTCGGGTTCGCCCGATGACCCGGGCGGCGGCGAGGACCGGGCCGCGCACCTCGCGGGCACCGACCCCGGTGCCGAGGGCGGCGAAGGCCAGTGCCACGGTGAGGCCCCCGGTGAGTGTCGAGAACAGCGGATCGACGGTCAGGCCGGCGGCGGCGGCGCCCAGTGCGGTGGCCCCGGCGGCGGTGGCGACCAGCCGGCCGTGGCCGCCGAGCACCCGGCGCAACCGCAGCGGGATGCCGCGCAGCACCAGGCCACGAAGCAGCAGCCCGGCGGTGGTGGTGATCCCGGAGGCGTTGCCGGCGGCCAGGCCGAGGGCGCCGAAGCGGGGCGTGGCGAGCAGGCCGACGGTGATGGTCACGCCGAGACCGAGCAGCATCGCGGCGAGCGGGTACCAGTCCAGCAGCCGGCGGCCGCCGTCCTCGCTGCGCGGATCGTCGACCCGGCGGACCACCGGGCGCAGCGAGAAGTACGGGCGGATCATCACGCCGATCAGCGCCTGGGCGGGCAGGCCGAAGCTGTACACCCGGATGACCTCGGCGGTGGCGGCGGTGTCGTGGGGGCCGAAGGCGCCGCGCTCGAACAGCAGTGAGACCACCGAGGGGGCGCATGCCATCAGGAAGGCGGTGCCGAGCAGGACGACCGCGGCGGCCTGGCCGAGGTCCTTCTCGACCCGGTCGCGGGCCGCCGTGAGGTCGCCCGCCGCGAGCGCCCGGGCGACCAGCGGGAAGGTGACGGTGCAGATCAGGATGCCCGCCGTCATGGCGAGTTGGGAGACCTTGGCGGCGTAGTTGAGGTGCGAGATGGTGCCGGGCGGCAGCGCCGAACCGAGGTAGCGCTCGACGAAGACCTGGGACTGCCGGGTCAGCGTGAAGGCGGCCACCGGCAGCAGGGCCAGCGGCATCAGCACCAGGGTGTTGCGGCCGCGCCGGCTGCGGCCGGTGGCGGCCTGGCCGGCCCGCAGCCGGCGCAGGAACGGGCCGATCAGCAGACCGGCCATCAGCAGGCTGCCGACCGCCACCCCGACGGCGGCCGAGCGCACTCCGAGCAGACCGTGGAAGCCGAACAGCGGGGCGAGGATGCCGAGGTTGTAGGCGACGTAGATGCCGGCCGGGGCGGTGAAGCCGTGGTGGGCGCGCAGCGCGGCGGCCAGGTAGCCGGCCACCCCGAAGGGCAGCACGGTGATCGCGGTGATCCGGGTGCAGGCGACGGCCAGGCCGGGGTCGGGCAGGCCGGGGGCGAGCAGCTGGACCAGCTGCGGGGCACCCAGGGCGACGGCCAGGGCGAGCCCGCTGAGGGCGAGCAGCAGCCAGGGCAGGGTGGCGCGGACCAGCTGGCGGACCGGGTCGGGGGCGTCCGGGTCCTCCTCGCGCAGCACCAGGGCGAGGGCGAAGGCGGGCACCATGAGGAAGGACATGGCGTCCTCGATCAGCAGCGGGGCGGCCGTCTCGGGGACGGTCCAGGCGACCAGGAAGGCGTCGGTGCCCTGGTTGGCGCCGAAGTAGCGGGCCAGCAGGAGGTCGCGCAGCAGGCCGAGGCCGGAACCGGCCGCGCTGAGCACGGCGGTGATGCCGAAGGCCTTGGCGAGGAAGCCGCCCCGGGGCGCCGGATCGGGCCCGGGGCCGGGCACCTCGGCGGAGGCGCTGCGAGGGGCCGGCAGGGCGGAGGGGACGACGGCGGGCTGGTCGGTGGTCACAGTGTCATCGCCCGCTCGTCGCTTTCGGCACCCGTGTGCCCCGTCGGCTCGGGGCGGGCCGCCTCCTGGCCGGCCGCGCGGGCGGCGAGGCCGAGGACGACGGAGGCCAGCACGGTGGTGGTGCCGCCGATGTCGGCGTAGAGGAAGTCGACCAGGAGCCAGGTGAGCAGGGCGAGGGAAGCCAGGGCGGGGGCGCGGCGGTGCCGCAGGCAGCCGATCAGCAGGGCGAGGAAGAGCGCGGCGTAGGCGGTGATGCCGATCAGGCCCTGCTCGCTGAGCACCAGGAAGTACATGTTGTGCGGGGAGAGCAGCGGTTCGCGCTGGTAGCCCATGGTCGGGTCGACGGTGTCGCTGCCGGAGGACAGCCGCAGCGGGGCGCGGCTGTCGCGCAGCTTCGGGAAGACCTTCGGTCCGGCGCCGTGGACGGGGTGGTCCTGCCAGATCCGCCCGGCGGTGGCCCACAGGTCGTAGCGGTCGGAGACGGACTGGTCGGGCGCGGCGGAGACGGAGCCGATCGAGCTGAGCCGCGCGGCGACGCCGGAGGCGCCGAGGCCGAGGCCGCCGACCAGGACGACGGCGGCGGCCAGGCCCAGCACGGCGCCGCGGACCAGCAGCCGGGCGTCGGCGCGCAGCAGCAGCACCACGGTCCCGACGCCGGTGGCGATCCAGCTGCCGCGGCTGAAGGAGACCGCGAGCGGGAAGGCGAGGAACGCGGCGGCGGCGAACGTCGCGCGGCGCAGCCGGGCGTTTCCGTCGGGGCCGCGTTCGCCGAGGGCGAGGGCGAGGGCGGCGAGCAGTCCGTAGCTGACCACGGTGGACATCGCCATGATGTCCAGGGCGCCGAAGGTGCCGACGGCCCGGATCGGCTGGCCGGTGTAGGAGGCGCCGGTGCGGGTGAGGTACTGGTTGGCGCCGACCACGCCCTGGATCAGCGCGGCGATCACGAAGGAGCCGAGGACCAGCCGCTGGTCGGTGCGGTCGCGCAGTGAGCAGAGCACGGCGGCGGGCACCAGGACGAACACCTGGGTGAGGCGGACGAAACCGGTGAGGCTGGTGGCCGGGTCGATCGAGCCGGCGGTGGCGACGGCGGCGGAGACCACGATGCCGCCGAACAGCACGCCGGTGGTGCGGCTGATCGCGGGCAGCCGTCCGCGCAGCAGGTTGAACGCGGTGAGCGCGACCAGGGCGAGCGAGGCGACGTCGGCGGCCGTGACGTGGACCGCCGCGGTGACGTCCTTCTCGCCGGTGGGCACGCAGACCAGCAGGACGGTGGCCGCGGCGAGCAGGCTCGGCCGGTCCGTGAGCGCGGGCAGGGCCCGCCGCAAGGCTGCTACTCGGCCGCTCGCCTCCAGCGCGCTCGGAACGGGATCGGCGGGAAGGGTCAGGGCCACGCCGGGTCAGCTCCCGTCCGGGTGGAGCATCAGGGCCGCGGTGCGGCACAGGATCTTGACGTCCTGCCAGAGGCTCCAGCTCTCGATGTAGCGGTTGTCGAAGCGGGCCCGGTCCTCGATCGAGGTGTCCCCGCGCAGGCCGTTGACCTGGGCGAGGCCGGTGAGGCCGACCGGGACGCGGTGGCGGTCGGCGTACTCGGGGTAGGCCTGGCTGAACCGCATGACGAAATAAGGGCGTTCGGGGCGCGGGCCGACCAGGCTCATGTCGCCGCGCAGGACGTTCCACAGCTGCGGCAGCTCGTCCAGCGAGCTCTTGCGCAGCAGGCGGCCGACGGCGCCCATCCGGTGGTCCTGGGAGATGTTCCAGCGGGTCGCCGACTCGTGCTCGTTGCTGGGGCGCAGGGTGCGGAACTTCAGGACGGTGAAGACCCGCCCGTCCAGGCCGGTGCGCTGCTGGCGGAAGAGCACGCCGGGGCCGGTGTCGAAGCGGACGGCGAGGGCGCACAGCGCGAGGACGGGCGCGAGCAGCAGCAGGCCGAACGCGGCGGCGGTGACGTCCAGGGCGCGCTTGCCGGCCCAGCCGGGGCGGCGCATGGCGGGGCTGTCGAGCCGCAGGCAGGGGAAGCCCCACAGGTGGTCGCCGCCGGCGATCGGGGTGGTGGGCAGCGAGCCGTGCTCGCGCAGCGCGGGCACCAGCCAGACCTGGCAGCCGAGCCTGGCGGCGTCGCGCAGGGCGGCGGCGGTGTCGGCCTCGTCGGCGGCTCCGGCGGTGGCGATCACGTGGTGGATCCGGTGCCGGCGGACCTCGCGCTCCAGTACCTCGCGGCCGCCGAGGACGGGCAGGTCGGTGTCGCCGGTCGGCAGCGGCGGATCGGCGTCCAGGAAGCCGACCGGGCGCATGCCGTACTCGCCGTGCTCGCGGAGGGCGGCGGCGACCTTGCGGCCGAGCCGGCCGGCGCCGAGCACCAGGACGGGGCTGGGGCGACCGCGGCGGATCCGCCGGACCAGGTGGTAGAGGACGCCGCGGCCGAGGGCGGCGATCAGCAGCTGGGAGCCGAGCAGCAGGATGAGGCGGGCCGGGGTGGCCGGGCCGCAGTCGGGCCAGCGGCCCTCCAGACAGCCGGCCAGGGTGACGGCGAAGGCGGTGGCGACCACGGCTCTGACGGCCAGGGCGGGCAGTTCGTCCAGGACGGACAGGGTGAGCCGGGTGCGGTAGAGGCCGCCGGCCAGGTTGAGCAGCAGGAGCAGCGGAAGTATGGCGGCGGTGCCGAGCAGCGGGGCGAGCGGGACGGCCGGCTCGACCACCCGGTTGGCGATGCCGGTGGCGGCGCACAGCGCGATCGCGTCGACCTGGCCCAGCGCGAGCGGCAGGGCGAGCCGGGAGCGGGTCGCCCGGCGGTGCCGGCGCAGCGGCGGCACCGCCCGGGTGTACGCCGCTCCGGTCGGCCGGTCGAGCAGCCCGGTGCCGGGCAGTCGCGGTCCGGGCAGGGACCCGCCGGATCGCGACACGCTCTCGTGGTCAATGGTCATCAGCGCACGAACTCCCCTACTGTGTGCTCGGGGCGACGGCCCCCTGGCACCGATAGGCATGGGGCGGCCGTCCCGGCCCGGTGGGCGCGGTCCTGACGGCACCTGCTATCGCCGGCGGCTCTCGGAACTCCCGCGAAGCGGCCGATCACGGAACTGCTGGTCACCTTGGACGCGGCCTCGAAGGGCCCGGACGCGAATTTCCGGGATGAAATCGAAACGAAGCAGACAAAATCCGACATTACCGAACTCGACCATGCAAGCCGGAAGTTGACTTGCCGTTTCATCCAGCCGCCCAATTAATAGGTATTTCTGACTTGATGCCTCGTCCATATCGGTTGAGGGTGCGAATACTCCAGCGCCGGGACGGCGGGGATTCACGGCATGTGAAACGATCAGATCCACTCTGGGACACGGGCCCGGCGCCGTCCGGCCGCCGGACCGGCACCCAGCAGGTCGCGGTACAGCGCGTCCACCTGTTCGACCACGGTGCGAACGTCGTGCCGGGCGACCACGTGGTCCCGCAGGCGGGCACCGCGTCGCTCGCACTCGATCGGATCGGACAGCGCTTCCGCCATTCGGGTGGCGAGCGCGTCCGTCTCCTCGGGCGGCACCACCGACCGCGCCCGCTCCGCCTGCGGCAGGCACTCCCGGGCGCCCGGCACGTCGGTCAGCAGCACCGGACGGGCGGCCGCCATCGCCTCCAACGGGGCCAGCGCCATGCCCTCCCAGCGCGAGGGCAGCACCACCAGGTCGGCCGCCGCCAGCCACGGGCGCGGATCCGGCACGTCCCCGACCAGCCGCACCCGGCACGGCTCGGCCGACTCCCGGACCGCCTCCGCCAGCCGCTGCTCATCCGGCCCGCCGCCGACCAGCGCCAGCCGGGCCCGCGGCACCCGGCGCAGCACCTCCGGCCAGGCGGCCAGCAGCACGTCCTGGCCCTTCTGCCGGCACAGCCGCCCGACGCAGACCGCGAGCGGGGCGTCCAGGTCCAGTCCGAGCGCGATCCGGGCGGCCCGGCGGTCGGCCGGCGCGTAGTGGCGGACGTCCACGCCGTTGGGCACCACCGCCCAGTCCGCGTGCACCCCGGCGGCCACGCCGTCCGCCCGTTCCTGGACGCTGACGCACAGCAGCCGGTGCGCCCAGCGGGTCGCGAAGCGCTCCCAGCGCAGGGTGGCGGCGGCCATCGGGCCGTCCACGGCGGCGAAGGACCAGGCGTGCGGCTGGAAGACGGTCGGCACCGCGCCGCGCACGGCCAGCCGGCCGGCCAGCCCGGCCTTGGCGCTGTGCAGGTGGACCACGTCGGGCGCGGCGGCCCTGACGATCCGGCGCAGCCGCCAGGCCTCGGCGGCGGTGCCCGCGCCGGGCGAGCGGTCGGCGGGCCAGTCCTGGACCAGCCCGCCCACCGCCGCGGCCTCCTCGGCCAGCCGGCCACCGCCCGGGCAGGCGACCAGCACCCGGTGCCCGGCCTCGCGCTGCCCCCGGACCAGATCGACGACGACGCGGGCGACTCCGCCGTCCACCGGCTGCGAAATGTGAAGGATCGTCATATGCACGGCGGCGAGCCTAGGGTGGCTCCCCCGCGCCCGGCGGCCGCCGTCACCCGCAGGTGGCCGGCCGTCCACCCGTACGGCTTTCGGCTCGTACGGGCTGACGAACCGCTCGAAACTCCGGCCGATTCACCCGCCCCGCCGGAAGGGCCGGTGCTCCGGCCGGGTTCAGCGGACCTCGGCGTCCAGGTTGGCCAGCACCTGGTCGTGGATCCGGTTCAGGCCCTTGGGGGCGAAGGTGCGCTCGAAGAAGCCGCCGATGCCGGTCGCGCCCTGCCAGGTGGCGGTGACGGTGACCTTGGAGCGGCCCTCGCCGGCGGCCGAGACGGTCCAGGTGATCACCATGCTGGAGTTGGCGTCCTTCTCCACCAGCTGGTCGGGCTTGGGCGCCGAGACGGTGAACAGGCAGTCGCGCACCCGCTTCTCGGTGGCCTGCAGCTTCCAGTGCACCTGGGTGCCCGCGCCGGTGCCGCCGACCCGGACCTCGTACTCGCTGTACTGCGCCGGCAGCAGCTTCGGGCGGGTCACCTGGTAGTCGGCCAGCGCCTCGTACACCCGCTCGGGGGCGGCGTCGTAGACCCGCTCGGTGGTGGCCTGCACCTGTCCCATGACCTTGCTCTCCTCGTGTGATGGGTACCGCTCTCCGTACCGTTCTCACCGGCAAGCCAATCACAGCGGCGGGGGCGCGACGCCCTGGGCCCGTCCGCAGACTCCCGTCGTCCGCCCGGGGGGCGGGCGGGGGTCTGCGGACGGGCCCAAGGGATAGGGTGACGGGTGTGCTCGATCTGGTGACTGCGCTGCGCTACGTGGACCCGCTGCGGGCCGGTGGCTCGGTGCCCGGTGTCGTGGAGACCGACGACCTGGGAACGTACGTGGTCAAGTTCACCGGCGCCGCCCAGGGCCGCAAGGCGCTGGTGGCCGAGGTGATCGTCGGCGAGCTGGCCCGGCGGCTCGGGCTGCGGGTGCCGGAGCTGCGGCTGGTGGACTTCGACCCGGTGGTCGCCGCCGACGAGCCGGACGCCGAGATCCAGGACCTGCTCAAGGCCAGCGCCGGGCTCAACCTCGGGATGGACCTGCTGCCCGGGGCCGCGGACTACCGGCCGGGGATGATCCCGGTGGACTCCGCCGAGGCCGGGCGGGTGGTCTGGCTGGACGCGCTCACCGGCAACGTCGACCGCACCGTCCACAACCCGAACCTGGTGGTCTGGCACCAGCGGCTCTGGCTGATCGACAACGGCGCCGCACTGGTCTTCCACCACCGCTGGGCCACCGCCGAGGCGTCCGTCGGCAAGCGGTACGACCTCAGCGCCCACGCGCTCGGCGCCTGCGCCCCGGACGTCCGGCTGGCGGACGAGGACCTCGGGCCGCTGGTCACGGTCGAGTTGCTGGAGCAGGTGGTGGCGCTGGTCCCGG
The DNA here is from genome assembly GCF_027627435.1 of Kitasatospora cathayae. Taxonomy (GTDB): domain Bacteria; phylum Actinomycetota; class Actinomycetes; order Streptomycetales; family Streptomycetaceae; genus Kitasatospora; species Kitasatospora cathayae. The sequence goes on from NZ_CP115450.1 coordinate 2,665,987, forward strand.
ACGAGTGGCTGGCCGACGAGCCCGGCTTCGACTCGGTGGACGCCGTCCGGCACGCGTACGTCACCCACCTGGCCGCCCGGGCGGTGCTCTCCGAGGAGTGGCTGCCGGAGGGCTTCGCCACACCCGAGCAGCTGCGCGAGGCGGAGCTGCGACGCGCGGCCCGCACCCGGGCCGGTCGGCCGGCCTGGCTGCGGGAGGTGCCGGACCTGCACGGCAAGCCGTCGGTGGAGACGGTGTGGGAGCACCACTTCGAGTGAGGGGGGTCCCGGCGGCGCTCCTAGACCCAGGCGACACCGGCCTGGTGGAGCCAGCCGAAGTTCACGACGGAGGCGCCGAGCAGCAGGCCGGAGCTCATCACCGCGAACGCGGTTTCCCCCGGCAGCTTCTGGGCCCGCGCGATCAGGGCCGCGAGGCCGAGGCCGAGCAACGGGCCCCCGACGAGCAGCAGGGGGAAGACCAGCCCGGTGAGCCCGCCGAGCGCGAGCCCGTACGTCCCGACCACGAGGGCGCACAGGACGATCGGCAGCAGCATCGGGACGGCGAGGAGGAGTTGCCCCACGCCCAGTGCCAGCGCGAGGCGGTTCCGCCTCCGGGGAAGGGCCTGTGCCATGCCGCTCGACTCCTCAGGTGGATCCGGTGGTTACGGCATCCATCCTGCGGGGCGAAGGTGGCCGCGGCCTGAGTACGGGTACTCAAACGCGGCTGGGGAGCGGGACCATGGGCCCCGCTCCCCAGCTCAGCGTTCGGTGCTCAGCGCTCGGTGGTCAGCGCGTCAGCGCGTCAGCGCCACCACTGGACCGCCTTCTCGGCGTTGATGATGCCCGCGCCGTAGAAGCCGTTGTCGTCCGCGCCGCCCTCGCAGGTGGCCTTCCACTGGGCGGTGCCGCCCGGGTTGAACTCGCCGGTCGGGCAGGCGTGGGACTCGGCCTGGTTGGTCAGCAGCTCGGTGAGCTCGTCCGGGCTGGCCCACGGGAAGGTGCCGGCGAGCAGCGCGACCACGCCGGTGACGTGCGGGGTGGCCATCGAGGTGCCCTGCATGTAGCCGTACTTGTTGCCCGGGATGGTCGACAGGATGCGACCGTCCTTGTCCGGGGTGTTCGGGATCTGGAAGCGACGGTCGCCACCCGGCGCGGCGACGGTGACGACACCCTTGCCGTAGCTGGAGTAGTACGACTTGTCGCCGTTGACGCCGACCGCGGAGACCGCGATCACGCCGGGCAGCTCGGTCGGCAGCGACAGGCAGTCGTTGGTGACCGGGCGGGTGCCGGGGCTGGTGTCGTCCGGGCTGGAGACGTCGGTGGTCTTGTGCGCCAGGTCGATGTTCTCGTTGCCCGCCGCGGCGACGTTCAGGACGCCCTTGCGCTGCGAGAAGGCGACGGCCTTGCGGACCGCCTCCGTGATCGCCGCCTGGTCCTTGTCGTTCGGGCAGTTGAACATCCACGGGTCGACGTAGTAGCTGTTGTTCGTCACCTTGAAGCCGTGCTCGCCGGCCCAGACGAAGCCGCAGACCGCGTTCTCCGGGTAGATGAAGCCACCGTCGTCGACGACCTTGACCGCGGCCAGCTTGACGTTCGGGGCGATGCCGACGACGCCCTTGCCGTTCTTGGCGGCGGCGATCGTGCCGGCCACGTGGGTGCCGTGGTCGCTGGTGGTCGGCTGCCAGGCCTTCCAGTCGGTGTTCGTCTTGCCGTCGATGCAGGAGACCGACTGCGAGGCGTCCACGTTGGCGGCCAGGTCCTCGTGGGTGGCGTCGATGCCGGAGTCCAGCACGCCGACCGTGACGTTGCGGCTGCCGAGCGAGATCTTGTGCGCCTTGTCGACACCGATCTGGCGCATGTCCCACTGGTTGGGCTCGTACGGCTCCTGGCCGTCGGCAGCGGCGGCGGCACCGGTCGGCTCGGCGGCGACCTCGGCCTTGCTCTGGTCCGCGGCGAGGATGCCCTTGGTGCGGCTGGCGCCGACCGAGTCGACGCCCTTGGCCAGGCGCAGCTTCTCCGCGAACTTGGTGTCGTTGGAGCGGGCGACGATGACGCCGACCTGCTCGTACGACTGGACCACCGTGCCGCCGAGGCCGCTGATGGCCTTCTCGACCTTCTGCACCTGACCGTGGTTGGCCTTGGTGTTGACGACGTAGCTGAGCAGCGGACCGGTCGTCGAGTCGCCGGTGGGCGCCGCGACGGCGGTGCCGGCCGGGAGCGCGAGGGCGCCGGCGGTGGCGAGCACGAGGCCCACTGCCGCGTACCGGGTCCGGCTGATCCGAGTAACTCTCATTGGGGTTGGCCCTCCCGAGTCGTCATGCGGCAGCTGCGGTGTGGCAGGTGCGCTGGGATGACCGGGACGTTAATGAATATTCGCTGATATGCGCAAGAGGTAGTCATCTAATCGTCACATCTAGACCAACAGCGGAGGTTAGCGTTCCACCGGTCAACAAGGGCAACAGAGCTGGAGATTGTTAAAAAGTGATGGTTCGCCGACGAGCCGACGCGACCGGGCATGTACGCGAAGAGCCGGCGAAACGCCTACTGGAGCGCGTACAACCGGCGCGCGTTGTCGGCGGCGACCAGCCGAGCCAGCCGCTGGGCGTCCGGGGCCGAACAGGCGCCGCCCGCCTGCCAGTCGGAGAGCAGCATGCCCAGTCCGTACCGGAACTGTGCGGCGCCCGCCACGAACAGTTCGGGAAGTCCGTAGGCATCGGTGGAGAACAACAGTTTTCCGAACGGCGCCAGTTCCAGCATCTCGCCGAGCACCGCCGCCACCCGCGGCCCGGTGTAGGAGGCCGTCAGCCCGAGGTCGGTGTACACGGTCGGAAAGGCCTGGGCCAGCCAGGCGGCCTGCCGGTGGTACGGATAGCCGTGCAGCAGCACCAGCGGGACGCCGCTCGGCTCGGCGGCGCGGACGAAGTCGGTCAGCAGGGACGGGTCGGCGCGGTGCAGGGTGAGGTCGGGATCGCCGAAGCCGGTGTGGAGTTGGAGCGGCAGGCCCAGTTCGGCGCAGACGTCCACGGCCGTCCAGAGCAGGTGGTGCAGCAGCACCGGGTCGGCCAGCCGGCCGCGCCCGCCGCGCAGCCAGGCCCCGGCGGCGGCCACCACGGCGGGGCGCGCGGGGCGTTCGGCCGGGACGGCCAGACCGTGCCGGTAGGCGAGCACCGACTTGACCGCGACCGCGCCGGTGGCGGCCACCGCCAGCGCCTCGCCGACGGCCCGGGGCCAGTCCTCCGCCCCTGCCGTCACCGACTCGGCCACCGCCTCCAGCCGGACCACCTCGCGCACCACCGCCCCGGCGGCCTCGGCGAGTTCGGTCAGCGGCAGCAGCTCGCGGCCCGCGGCGGCGGTCAGCCCGGTGTCCACCAGGCAGGTGTCCAGCCCGGCGGCGGCGAGCAGTCGGCGGGTGGCCTCGGCGGCGCCCAACTCGCGCCGCCGGGCCAGGTAGTCGGCGGCCGGGGCGTGCACGGGCAGGCCGAGCGCGGGCGGGCACCAGCGCCGCACGGCCAGGCCGAGCGCGCTGTCGAAGGGCGAACACCCGGGCGCGGGCGGGCGGTCGGACTCGGTGAGCAGCCCGGCCAGGGCGTCGTCGGCGAGCTCGGCCGCCACCACGCTGTGGCAGTGGTGGTCGACCAGCGCGCCGACCTCCAGGACCCCGGCCTCCGGAACCCCGGCCTCCGACCGGACCACCGCTCAGTACCGCCAGCGCGTCGCGGCGACCAACTCCTCGGGACCGACGGCCGCGTACTGCTCGGCCTCGGCCCGGCGCACCGCCAGCACGGCCTGGTGGAGCGGCTCGCCGAGCGCCTCGCGCAGCACCGCCGAGCCCTCGTACGCGGCGATCGCCTCGGCCGGGCCCTGCGGCAGCCGGGGCACCGTGCCGGGCTCGGCCTCGGCCGGATCCCCGGTGAACTCCGGCGGCAGGGCCAGGCGTTGCTCCAGCCCGGCGAGGCCGGCGGCGACCACCGCGCCGACCGCCAGGTACGGATTGGCGCTCGCGTCGAAGCACTTGACCTCGGCGTTCGCGGCGGCGGCCCGCTCCCCGGTGGAGCCGGTGACCAGGCGCAGCGCGGCCTCCCGGTTCTCCAGGCCCCAGCACTGGTACGCCCCGGCCCAGTGCGAGGGCACCAGCCGCAGGTACCCCGCGGGGCTGGAGCAGCCCAGCACGAGGAGTTCGGGCAGCGCTCGGAGCACCCCGGCGAGGAAGCCCTCGGCCTCGGCCGTCAGCCCGTGCGGGCCGGAGCCGCCGTGGCCGAGGTTGTGGCCGTCCCGCCAGAGGCTGAGGTGCAGGTGCCCGCCGTTGCCGACGACGTCGGGCTCGACCAGCGGGGCGAAGGACGTCCGCAGGCCGTACTTGGCGGAGACGGCGCGGATGGTGTGCCGGACCAGGACGGAGGTGTCGGCGGCGCCGACCGGCCCCTCGGGGGCGACCGAGACCTCGAACTGGCCCGGGGCGTACTCGGGGTGGATCTGCAGCACGCTGAGCCCCTGCTCGCCGAGGGCGCGCAGGACGTCCCGCAGGTAGTCGGAGAGGTCGGTGAGCCGGTGCATGCCGTAGGCGGGGCCGTGCGTCGGGTACTGCGGCGGCTCGTGCGGCGGCCCGGCCAGGGCGACCACCCACTCGACCTCGATGCCGGCCCGGAGGCTCAGCCCGCGGGCGGCGGCCGCGGCCTCCATCCGGCGGGCGAACAGGCGTTGGCAGCCTGGGTGCGGGCCGCCGGCCTGGGTGTGGCGGTCCCCCGGGGCCCAGGCCCAGCCGGGCTGGGCGGCCAGCGGGACGAGCCGGTCGAGGTCGGGGTAGAGGCGCAGGTCCCCGGTGGGGCCGCCGATGAACGGGCTGGTGGTGCTGGCGTCGTCGGCGAGGAACACGTCGAAGCAGGGCGCGGTGCCGACGCCCCACTCGGCCGCGTGCACCAGGGCGCTGACCGGCACGGCCTTGACCCGGCTGATGCCGGCGTTGTCCACCCAGGTGACGGCCACCGCCTCGACGGCGGCGGTGCGCAGCCGGTCGGCGGCCTCCTCGGCCCGCGCGGCGCGCTCGGCCCGCGGGGGCAGCGCGACGGCGGCCGCGAGGGCGGCGGCGGATGCGCCGGGGCCGAGCGGCTCGGCGGGACCGGCGGCCTGGGAGGCAGTCACAGCGCTCATGTCACCATGCTGCCCCGCGAACCGGGTGCCGGTAACTCCCCTATCGAGTGGAACAAATGGACGCCCGTCCGCCTGTTCACTCGATGGGGGAGTTACCACCACTCGGAGCGAAGCGGGCCACCAAGTCCCCCGCCGTGATCCGCTCCAGGGTGTCCGGGGCGGCGTCCAGCGGCCCCGGGTAGAGCCGGTAGAGCGTCCCGCTCGCCCCCTCCGGAGCGGACACGTCGGCGTGCACCAGGGCCGTGAACGCCCGGGTGCCGGCCAGGCGTTCGGCGATCAGCCGGGCGGTGTCGTCCGGCGGCTGCTCGGTGCGGTGGTCGCTCTCGTGGCGCCCGCGCAGCCGCTCGGCGAAGGCGGCCACCGGTTCGTCCGCTCCCCGGCGGTAGCGGCCGAGCCCGCGGCCGGTCCGGTCGCGCACCCACACCTCGTCGCTGCCGGCCGCGGCGGCGGCGCAGCCGAGGTCCCACAGGGTCGCCCGGGTGCCCGGGGCGAAGTGGGTCAGCACCGAGTCGGCCAGCGAGCCGATCTCGGCGCGGTGCCGGCTGACGTTGTGGAACCCGGCCCCGGAGCCGACGTTGAGGTCGGTCCAGGTGTGGGTGCGGGTCTGCAGGTCGACGATCATCGGCACGCAGATCCGGGCCTCCCCGGCGAGGTCCAGCCGCTGGCGCACGCTCGCGGGGTGGAAGCTGCCGGTGCGCTGCCGGGCCGCCTCGGAGGGGGTCAGGGTCATGAAGCCGGCGAAGGCGTCGGTGAGGTCCTCGAAGGGGATGTCGTTGTAGCTGAACACCACCACCACGGCGTACCGGGCGCCGGCCTTGCCCAGCGCCCGCAGGTCGAGGTCGACGAACTCGGTGGCGCCGTGCGGCGGCGGGGCGGTGGTGAAGTCGCCGGAGTGCACGGCGGCGCGCGCGCCGAGCACCAGCCGGGTGTAGTCGCACAGACCGGTGAACTGCCACTCCTCGTCGTAGAAGGCCACCGACAGGTCGAGGTCCACCCGCTGGTGCGCGCGCTGCATCCAGTGCACGAACAGGCGCAGGTGCTGCCCGTCCGGGAGTCGCTGGACGCTGCCGCGCGGCACCGCGACCAGGGTCTTGGCACTGGCGCGTTCGGCGAACGGGACGACCAGGTCGGCCAGTCCGGCGTCCAGCACGGCCAGCTCGTAGCGCCCGGCCTGCTCCACCGACCGCTCGGCGCGGCGCAGCAGTTCGGCCTCGATCAGGTCGCAGACCGGCGCGCTCAGCTCGACCGGGACGGGCTTGCCCCAGTCGAACCGGGTGTGCGCGGAGGCGACCCGGCCGCGCGGGAAGTACAGCCGCCGCTCGCCGATCCCGCGCGGTGCGCGCAGCCGCCCGTACGCGCCGAGCAGCGGTCCGGGGGCGACGGCGCGCAGGGCCTTGGGCAGGGCGTCGGCGAGTTCGGCGGGCAGCGGCTGGTCGGGGGCCCAGGCGGCCCGCACCCGCAGTAGGTGGTGCAGTCGGCGCACCAGTTCGCCGGGGCGGGTGGCCAGCAGGCGGACGGCGGCGGGCAGGTCGCCCTGGGCGAGGGCGTGTTCGACCCGGGCGGCGAAGGTCTCGACGGTGAGCCGGGTGTGGCCGGCGGGCGTCTCGCGCACCCGCAGCGGGGCGGGCGCCTCGCGCAGTTGCGGGCCGAGGCCGTGCAGGTCGAGGTCGCTCTGCCGGACGACCGCGAAGGCGGCGGCCGCGTACGGGAAGCGGTCGCGGTGCTCGTACGGATGCAGCAGTTCGCCGGCCCGCAGCCAGGCGGAGCGGTGGCGGCGCAGGTCCTCGGCGAGGGTGCCGACCGGGAACGCGTCCAGGACGGCGAGGAGTTCGCGGCGCAGCGGGCGGGGCAGGTTGCGCAGCCGCAGCGTGCGGGCGGTGCCCGGCAGCAGGTCGGGCTCGGCGCCGGACCAGGCCCAGATCAGCCGCAGCACGTCGGTGGCGGTGGTGAGGTGGGCGGCGAGCAGCGGGCGGGTGCGCTCCGGGTCGCGGCGCAGCAGGGTGGCCAGCACGGTGGCGCGGATCTCCCGGACCGGGATCGCGGCGGGCAGCCAGGCGCCCGGGTCGGCCGGGGCGTGCTCGAGCAGCAGGGCGAGGTCCTCGCGCTCCTGGGGGTTGAGCGGGGTCTGCCGGGCGAGCAGGTCGGCCAGCGCCGCACCGACGAGGGCGGTCGCATCGCCGGTCTCGGCCAGGCGCAGCGGCTTGAGCGCCTGGCCCGCCGCCAGGTCGCGGGCGGCCTTGCGGGCGCCCCTGGTGTCGGTGGGCAGGTGGTGCTCGCGATCCAGCGGCACGTCGCAGAGCGGGCAGTGCCGCGCGTCGTCGTGCTCGGTCAGCTCCAGGAAGCAGTCGTGGCAGAGCAGGTGGGCGCAGGGGGCGAGGGCGCCGATCCCGGCCTCCAGGCTGGTGCGTTCGCAGACCAGGCAGAGCTGGCTGGACTGGCGGAGCAGGTAGCCGCGGATGAGGACGGAGTAGTCGGCGTGGGCGTGCGAGGGGACGCCGTCGGGGAAGCGGCGGAACAGCGGCTGGTGCCGGCGGTCGGCGCCGAGCAGGGCGTCGAGGCCGGCCAGCAGCCGGGTGCCGGTCTCGGCGAGGTCGGCCGGGCGCAGCCGGCGGAGCGCGTCGCGCAGCGGCTTGGTCGGCACGTGGCCGCGTCGCGCCAGGTCGGCTTCCAGGGCCACCAGGCCCTTGGCCGTCCACGGGTCCGGTTCGCCGGGCGCGGCCCCCGGTGCGACCAGGACCTGTCCGTGACGGCGCAGCAGGTAGGTGTCCAGTGCACTCCCGGGCACGGCGGTGTTCGGCTTCTTCACTTCTCTGTCCCCCGCTGGATATGACGAAGCGGGGGCGGAGAGTGGGCGCACTGGGTCATTTGAAAGATGAGGAGAAGGAAGCACGCCGCGGAGCCGCCCCCGCGTCGATCACCCTAGCGAATCCGCCTCCGGACGCCGAACGGTTTTCCGCCGCCGCCCCCTTCCTACCGACGAGTAGCTTCGCTACAGTGGCCGCACGCACCACCGCCGGGCTTCGGGAGCCGCACCGGCGGGGGGTCGCGGTCGTCGTGTCCGCGACGCCGCGCGGTGCGTCTTCACCGGCCGGTGCCGCGAACCGCGGCGGGCCGGATCTCCCCTCGTATCAGCGTCGCTTCCTTCACCTTCGAGCGCCTGAGCACCACGGCACACCCCGCGGTTCGGCCGGAGCGGACCGGCCGCCGCCCGGGTCTGCCGGACCCGTCATCTCCCCAAAGCCCCCGCGCGTGGACCCTCCTCCGGCGGCGGCCGCCCCCGTTTCGCCGACGGGCGCGGCGGCCTGCCCGCCGGAGCACGCGCGGGCCCTTCATGACTAGGAGTCAGGTACATGGAGCGTCCCTTCCCCACCGTGGCCGTCGTCGGCCTCGGCACGATGGGTGCCGGCGTCGCGGTGGCGGTCGCCAGGAGCGGCCGCCGGGTGATCGGCATCGAGGCCACCGAGGACTCCGCCGCCCGGGCGCTGGCCCGGATCGAGGAGGCGACCGCGCACGCCGTCGACCGGGAGCGGATCACCGCCGAGGAGCGCACCGCGCTGCTGGCCCGGATCTCGGTCGGGCACGCGCTGGCGGCCGCCGCCGAGGCGGACCTGGTGATCGAGGAGGTCCCCGAGCAGCTGGAGCTGAAGCGGGAGGTCTTCGCCGAGCTGGACCGGATCTGCCCGGAGGGCACCGTGCTGGCCACCGGCACCACCGCGCTGTCGGTGACCCGGATCGCCGCCGCGACCGCCCGGCCGGAGCGGGTGCTCGGCCTGCACTTCTTCAACCCGGTGCACACCATGAAGCTGGTCGAGGTGGTCCGCACCGTGCTGACCTCCCCGCAGACCGCCGAGGACGCCGCCGCCTTCGCCCGCGACCTGGGCAAGGAGCCGGTGGCGGCCGGCGACCGGGCCGGTTTCGTGGTGAACGGCCTGCTGTTCGCGTACCTGAACCAGGCCGCCGCGATGTACGAGTCCAAGTACGCCTCCCGGGAGGACATCGACGCCGCGATGCGGCTCGGCTGCGGTCTGCCGATGGGCCCGCTGGCGCTGCTCGACCTGATCGGCGTCGACACCGCGCGCACCGTGCTGGAGGCGATGTACGAGCAGTCCCGGGACCGGCTGCACGCGCCCGCGCCGATCCTCGGCCAGCTGGTCTCGGCCGGGCTGCTGGGCCGCAAGTCCGGGCGCGGCTTCTACACCTACGAGGCGCCGGGCTCGTCCAGGGCCGTGGACGCGGCGGCCGGGCCGGCCCGGCCGGAGGTGCCCGGCCGTACCGTGCGCACCGTCGGGGTCTGCGGCTCGGGCACGATGGCCACCGGCATCGCCGAGGTGTTCGCCAAGGCCGGGCATCCGGTGCTGCTGGCCGCCCGCAGCCAGGAGAAGGCCGAGCGGGCCAAGGCGCAGCTGGCGAGGTCGCTGGAGCGCTCGGTGGCCAAGGGCCGGCTGACCGGGGAGCAGCGGGACGCCGCGCTGGCGCTGGTCACCCCGGTCGGCCAGTACTCCGAGCTGGCCGAGGTGGACCTGGTGGTCGAGGCGGTCGCCGAGGACCTGGCGGTCAAGCGGGAGTTGTTCGCCACCCTGGACAAGATCGTCCGCCCGGGCGCGGTGCTCGCCACCACCACCTCCTCGCTGCCGGTGATCAGCTGCGCGACCGCCACCTCGCGGCCGCAGGACGTGATCGGCATGCACTTCTTCAACCCGGCCCCGGCGATGAAGCTGGTCGAGGTGGTCTCCACCGTGCTGACCGCCCCGGACGTCACCGCGACGGTGCTGGAGCTGACCGCGAAGGTGCGCAAGCACCCGGTGGAGTGCGGCGACCGGGCCGGCTTCATCGTCAACGCGCTGCTGTTCCCCTACCTGAACGACGCGGTGCGGATGCTCGAGGAGCACTACGCGACGGTGGACGACATCGACACCGCGATGAAGCTGGGCTGCGGCTACCCGATGGGCCCCTTCGAGCTGCTGGACGTGGTCGGCCTGGACGTCTCGCTGACCATCGAGCAGGTGCTGCACCAGGAGTTCCGCGAGCCGGGCCTGGCCGCGGCGCCGCTGCTTGAGCACCTGGTGGCGGCGGGCTGCCTCGGCCGCAAGACCGGCCGCGGCTTCCGCGACCACGCGCGCCGGTGACCACCGCACGGGCCGGGGGCGAGCCGGCGCCGTACGACCCGGAACCGGGATCGGGCGCCGGCTACGGCAACGGCGCCGCGCCGTACGGCTCCGGGGCCGCCGCGCGCCCCGGCTGGGCCCCGGGAGCGGTGTCCGCGCGCTGGCCCAGGCCTGCCGTGACCGGCCCGGTCACGCCGGTGCGCCGGGGAAGGGCGGTGGGCGCACAGCCCGGGCCGTGTAGCGTTCCGGACATGGATCGGGTTCATTCAGCCACTCCTCAGCACTCCGCCGGACCGCGCGGCACCGGCCGGACGGCCGGCCCGTCCGGGGCCGCCGCGTCGGAGGCGGGGCCGGGCAGTCGCCGGGCGGCGGCGCAGCGCCAGCAGATGCGCCAGGACCTGGCCGCGGCGGCGATGGAGCTGTTCGCCTCGCAGGGCTACGAGGAGACCACGGTCGATCAGATCGCCGCGGCCGCCGGGGTGGCCCGGCGCACCTTCTTCCGGTACTTCCGGTCGAAGGAGGAGGCGATCTTCCCCGACCACGACGACACCCTGGTCCGGGTGGCCGACCTGCTGGCCAGCGCCGAGCCGGAGGAGCACCCGCTGGACGTGGTCTGCCGCGGCATCAAGGAGGTGCTGCGGATGTACGCCTCCACCCCGGGGGTGTCGGTCGCGCGGTACCAGCTGATCCGTCAGGTCCCGGCGCTGCGCGAGCGCGAGATCGCCGTGGTGGCCCGGTACGAGCGGCTGTTCACCCGCTACCTGCTGGGCCGGTTCGACACCGGCGAGCCCATCCCGTCGGGCTGGCAGCGCGGCGGCGAGGACGACTCGATGCTGGCCGAGGTGTCGGCGGCGGCGGTCGTCGCGGCGCACAACCACGTGCTGCGGCGCTGGCTGCGGGCCGGCGGCCGGGGTGACGTGGAGGCGCAGCTGGACCACTCCTTCGAGGTGATCCGGCGGACCTTCTGGGCCGCCAGCTCGCCGGGTGCCAGACGCCGGGGTTCGGTGGTGGCACCGGGTGCCACTGGGATGCCAGGGGACGGGGTGGCGGAGAGCGCACTGAGCGCCAGCCCCGGAGGTGAGGTGCTCATCACAATCGCCCGGACGGACGCTCCGCTGGACGTCGTGGTGGACAGCATCCGGGCCGCGCTGAGCCGCACCCAGGGCGCCTGAGGTCCATAAAACAGCAGGTCAGAGGCAGGTCGAGGGCCCGCACCGACGAATCGGCGCGGGCCCTCGACGTACCCGCACCACGCCCGTTCCGAGCCCTCCCGGAGGTCGGAATTCCTGACACCCGGTGTCTTTACGAGTGGCACAGGGTGCCACTACCTTGTTACCCACCAGTCGCGGCGCCGCGGCTCCCCACCTCGGCGCGCCGTCGTACCGGCGCTCCCACACCCCGGGAGCAGTGCCCGACCCAGCAGTGCCAGACCGTCCGGACCAGCACCGGACGACCCTGACCGCCAACCACCCACCTCAGCGAAGCCGGTGTCCGCTCCCGGCTCCCCCAGACGCCCTGTGACCCTGACACAGGTACGCCTTCGGAGGCAGCCATGCAGGAAATCCTCGACGCGATCCTCAGCTCCGACGCCACGTCGGCGGACTTCGCGGCGATCAAGCTCCCCGAGTCCTACCGGGCGGTCACGCTCCACAAGGACGAGGAGCAGATGTTCGCGGGCCTGGACAGCCGCGACAAGGACCCCCGCAAGTCCCTTCACCTCGACGAGGTCGCCCTGCCCGAGCTCGGCCCCGGCGAGGCCCTGGTCGCCGTCATGGCCAGCGCGGTGAACTACAACACCGTGTGGAGCTCGATCTTCGAGCCGGTCTCCACCTTCGGCTTCCTGGAGCGCTACGGCCGGCTGTCGCCGCTCACCAAGCGCCACGACCTGCCGTACCACGTGGTCGGCTCGGACCTCGCGGGCGTGGTGCTGCGCACCGGCGCCGGGGTCAACGCCTGGAAGCCCGGCGACGAGGTCGTCGCCCACTGCCTCTCGGTCGAACTGGAGTCCCCGGACGGCCACGACGACACGATGATGGACCCGGAGCAGCGGATCTGGGGATTCGAGACCAACTTCGGCGGCCTGGCCCAGCTCGCCCTGGTCAAGACCAACCAGCTGCTGCCCAAGCCCGAGCACCTCACCTGGGAGGAGGCCGCCTCCCCCGGCCTGGTCAACTCCACCGCGTACCGCCAGCTGGTCTCGCGCAACGGCGCCGGCATGAAGCAGGGCGACAACGTGCTGATCTGGGGCGCCAGCGGCGGCCTCGGCTCGTACGCCACCCAGTACGCGCTGGCCGGCGGCGCCACCCCGATCTGCGTGGTCTCCAACGACCAGAAGGCCGGGATCTGCCGCGCCATGGGCGCCGAGGCGATCATCGACCGCTCCGCCGAGGGCTACCGGTTCTGGAAGGACGAGAACACCCAGGACCCGCGCGAGTGGAAGCGCCTGGGCTCGAAGATCCGCGAGTTCACCGGCGGCGAGGACGTGGACATCGTCTTCGAGCACCCGGGCCGGGAGACCTTCGGCGCCTCGGTGTACGTCACCCGCAAGGGCGGCACCATCGTCACCTGCGCCTCCACCTCCGGCTACATGCACCAGTACGACAACCGGTACCTGTGGATGTCGCTCAAGAAGATCGTCGGCTCCCACTTCGCCAACTACCGCGAGGCCTACGAGGCCAACCGCCTGATCGCCAAGGGCAGGATCCACCCCACCCTGTCCAAGGTCTACTCCCTGGAGGAGACCGGCCAGGCCGCCCTCGACGTCCACCACAACAAGCACCAGGGCAAGGTCGGCGTGCTCTGCCTGGCCCCCGAGGAGGGCCTGGGCGTGCGCGACCACGAACTGCGCGAGAAGCACCTGCCCGCCATCAACCGCTTCCGGAACGTGTGAGACGGATCTGATGAGCGAACGTGTCCAGCGCGACCGCCCCTGGCTGATGCGCACCTACGCCGGCCACTCCACCGCGAGCGACTCCAACGCGCTCTACCGGCGGAACCTGGCGAAGGGCCAGACCGGCCTGTCCGTCGCCTTCGACCTGCCGACCCAGACCGGCTACGACTCCGACCACATCCTCGCCCGCGGCGAGGTGGGCCGGGTCGGCGTCCCGGTCGGCCACGTCGGCGACATGCGCACCCTGTTCGACGGCATCCCGCTCGAGCAGACCAACACCTCCATGACGATCAACGCCACCGCGATGTGGCTGCTGGCGCTCTACCAGGTGGTCGCCGAGGAGCAGGGCGCCGACATCGCCAAGCTCACCGGCACCACCCAGAACGACATCGTCAAGGAGTACCTGTCGCGCGGGACGCACGTCTTCCCGCCCGGCCCGTCGGTGCGCCTGATCACCGACATGATCGCCTACACGGTCGGCAACATCCCCAAGTGGAACCCGATCAACATCTGCAGCTACCACCTGCAGGAGGCCGGGGCCACGCCCGTCCAGGAGATCGCCTACGCGATGTGCACCGCCATCTCGGTGCTCGACGCCGTCCGCGACTCCGGCCAGGTGCCCGCCGAGCGGATGGGCGACGTGGTCGCCCGGATCTCCTTCTTCGTCAACGCCGGCGTGCGCTTCGTCGAGGAGATGTGCAAGATGCGCGCCTTCGCCCGGCTCTGGGAGAAGGTCACGCTGGAGCGGTACGGCGTCACCGACCCCAAACAGCGCCGGTTCCGCTACGGCGTCCAGGTCAACTCGCTCGGCCTGACCGAGGCCCAGCCGGAGAACAACGTCCAGCGGATCGTCCTGGAGATGCTGGCCGTCACCCTCTCCAAGGACGCCCGCGCCCGCGCCGTCCAGCTGCCCGCCTGGAACGAGGCGCTCGGCCTGCCCCGCCCGTGGGACCAGCAGTGGTCGCTGCGGATCCAGCAGGTGCTGGCGTACGAGTCGGACCTGCTGGAGTACGGCGACATCTTCAACGGCTCCGAGGTGATCGAGGCCAAGACCGCCGCGCTACTGGCCGGTGCCGAGGCGGAGATCGCCAAGGTGCTGGAGATGGGCGGGGTGATCCCGGCCGTCGAGTCCGGCTACCTCAAGTCCAACCTGGTCGCCTCGCACGCCTCCCGCCGGGCCCGGATCGAGTCCGGCGAGGACAAGATCGTCGGCGTCAACTGCTTCGACACCACCGAGCCCAGCCCGCTCACCGCCGACCTCGACACCGCGATCATGGTCGTCGACCCGGCCTCCGAGCAGTCCGTGCTCGCCGCCCTGGAGGCCTGGCGCGGACAGCGCGACGAGGCCGCCGCCCAGCAGGCGCTGGCCGAGCTCAAGACCGTCGCCGGCACCGAGGCCAACCTGATGCCGGCCACGCTCGCCTGCGCCCGGGCCGGCGTCACCACCGGCGAGTGGTCCTTCGCCCTGCGCGAGGTGTTCGGCGAGTACCGCGCCCCCACCGGCGTGGGCGGCGCGCCCGTCGCGGTCGCCGCCGAGCCCGGCGGGGAGCTGGAGCAGGTCCGCGCCGCCGTCGCCGCCACCGCCGCGGAGCTGGGCGCCGGCAAGCTGCGCCTGCTGGTCGGCAAGCCCGGCCTCGACGGGCACTCCAACGGTGCCGAGCAGATCGCCGTACGTGCTCGCGACGCCGGGTTCGAGGTGGTCTACCAGGGCATCCGGCTCACCCCGGAGCAGATCGTCTCCGCCGCCGTGGCCGAGGACGTGCACTGCGTGGGTCTGTCCATCCTCTCCGGCGCCCACGGCGAGCTGGTGCCGGACGTCCTGAAGCGGCTGCGCCGCGCCGGGGTGGAGGATGTTCCGGTGATCGTGGGTGGCATCATCCCGGCAGCTGACGGCGAGGCCCTCAAGGCCGCCGGCGTCGCCGCCGTGTTCACCCCGAAGGACTTCGGCATCACCACCATCATCGGCCGGATCGTGGACGAGATCCGGCTGGCCAACAAGCTCCAGCCGTGGACGTCCGCACCGACCGCGGCCACGAACTGACCGGCTGACCAGCTGACCACTGGGAAGGAACCGAACCACCCTCATGACTAACGTCAACCGCCTGCGCCCGCGCCGCTCCTGCCTCGCCGTACCGGGCAGCAACCCGCGCTTCCTGGAGAAGGCCCAGGGCCTGCCGGCCGACCAGGTCTTCCTCGACCTCGAGGACGCCTGCGCCCCGCTGGTCAAGGAGAGCGCCCGCCACAACATCGTCGACGCGCTGAACAACGGTGACTGGGGCAACAAGACCCGCGTCGTCCGCGTCAACGACTGGACCACCCACTGGACCTACCGCGACGTGATCACCGTGGTCGAGGGCGCCGGCCCCAACCTCGACTGCATCATGCTGCCGAAGGTCCAGGACGCCGAGCAGGTCAAGGCGCTCGACCTGCTGCTCACCCAGATCGAGAAGACCATGGGCTTCGAGGTCGGCAAGATCGGCATCGAGGCGCAGATCGAGAACGCCAAGGGCCTGATCAACGTCGACGCCATCGCCGAGGCCTCGCCCCGGCTGGAGACCATCATCTTCGGCCCCGCCGACTTCATGGCGTCGATCAACATGAAGTCCCTGGTGGTCGGCGAGCAGCCGCCCGGCTACAACGCCGACGCCTACCACTACATCCTGATGCGCATCCTGATGGCCGCCCGCGCCAACGACCTCCAGGCGATCGACGGCCCCTACCTGCAGATCCGCAACCAGGAGGGCTACCGCGAGGTCGCCGGGCGCTCCGCCGCCCTCGGCTTCGACGGCAAGTGGGTGCTGCACCCGGACCAGGTCGCCGCCGCGAACGAGATCTACTCGCCCTCGCAGCAGGACTACGACCACGCCGAGCTGATCCTCGACGCCTACGACTACTGCACCTCCGAGGCGGGCGGCGCCAAGGGCTCCGCGATGCTCGGCGACGAGATGATCGACGAGGCCAGCCGCAAGATGGCCCTGGTCATCGCGGGCAAGGGCCGGGCCGCGGGCATGCAGCGCACCACCAAGTTCGAGATCCCGGAAAGCTGAGGGCCTGAGCCATGCAGTTCGGACGCACCTACGAGGAGTTCGAGGTCGGCGCGGTCTACAAGCACTGGCCCGGCAAGACGGTCACCGAGTACGACGACCACCTCTTCTGCCTGCTCACCATGAACCACCACCCGCTCCACATGGACACCAACTATGCGGAGAAGACGACGGACTTCGGCAAGAACGTCGTGGTGGGCAACTACATCTACTCGCTGCTGCTCGGCATGTCCGTCCCGGACGTCTCCGGCAAGGCGATCGCCAACCTGGAGATCGAGTCGCTGCGCCACGTCGCGCCGACCTTCCACGGCGACACCGTCTACGGCGAGACCACCGTCCTCGACAAGTGGCCGTCCAAGTCCAAGGACGACCGGGGCATCGTCTACGTCGAGACCAAGGGGTACAAGCAGGACGGCACGGTCGTCTGCGTCTTCCGCCGCAAGGTGATGGTGCCGACCGCGACGTACATCAAGGAGCGCGGCGGCGAGCAGCCCGGGCGCCCCGAGCCGCTCTCCTGAGCCCCACCCCTATATAGGGACCCGTTCCACATATAGGGACCCGTTCCACCCAGACCCCGGACGGGGAGGCCGCCGTCATCGGCCGACCCCCACCCGGTCGGGGGCCCTGCTGCCGCAGCCACGCCGGCAGGGCCCCCGGAAATCCCCCCCCCCGCCCTCTTCAGACATTCCGGAGCCGCACGATGGGACGCCTCGCACAGACCGACGGCCTCACCGAGATCCAGCGGGACATCCTCGCCACTGTGCGGGATTTCGTCGACAAGGAGATCATTCCGGTCGCGACCGAGCTGGAGCACAAGGACGAGTACCCGACCGCCATCGTGGAGGGCATGAAGCAGCTCGGGCTGTTCGGCCTCACCATCCCCGAGGAGTACGGCGGCCTCGGCGAGTCCCTGCTCACCTACGCCCTGGTGGTCGAGGAGATCGCCCGCGGCTGGATGTCGGTCTCCGGCATCGTCAACACCCACTTCATCGTGGCGCACATGATCAACGCCCACGGCACCCAGGAGCAGAAGGACTACTTCCTGCCGAAGATGGCCGCCGGCGAGATCCGCGGCGCCTTCTCGATGTCCGAGCCCGGCCTCGGCTCCGACGTTTCGGCCATCTCCACCAAGGGCGTCAAGGACGGCGAGTTCTACGTCCTCAACGGCCAGAAGATGTGGCTCACCAACGGCGGCACCTCCACCCTGGTCGCGGTCCTGTGCAAGACCGACGAGGGCGGCAACACCCCGTACAAGAACATGACCACCTTCCTGATCGAGAAGACGGCCGGCTTCGGCCCGAACCCGACCGTCCCCGGCCTCACCGTGCCCGGGAAGATCGAGAAGATGGGCTACAAGGGCGTCGACACCACCGAGCTGGTGCTGCAGGACGTGCGGATTCCGGCCGACCGCATCCTCGGCGGCGTCCCGGGCCGCGGCTTCTACCAGATGATGGACGGCGTCGAGGTCGGCCGGGTCAACGTCGCCGCCCGCGGCTGCGGCGTCGCCCGGCGCGCCTTCGAGCTCGGCATCTCCTACGCCCAGCAGCGCTCCACCTTCGGCAAGAAGATCGCCGAGCACCAGGCGATCCAGTTCAAGCTCGCCGAGATGGCCACCAAGGTCGAGGCCGCCCACCAGATGATGGTCATGGCCGCCCGTAAGAAGGACAGCGGCGAGCGAAACGACCTCGAGGCCGGCATGGCCAAGTACCTGGCCTCGGAGTACTGCAAGGAGGTCGTCGAGGACGCCTTCCGGATCCACGGCGGCTACGGCTTCTCGAAGGAGTACGAGATCGAGCGCCTCTACCGCGAGGCGCCGATGCTGCTCATCGGTGAAGGAACTGCGGAGATCCAGAAGATGATCGTCGGGCGTCGGCTCCTCGAGGAGTACAAGATCGCCGAGTGACGACCGGTCTCCCGCCCGAGCGCGGGACCACCGAGTGATTGCGGGGCCGCCCGGATTGACGGGCGGCCCCCTCCGAACCGCCGGTCGACGGGCGTGCGGGCCCGTCCCGGCAGAGTGCCGTGTCCCGTCACGGGCCCGGTCTGGTCCGCCAGGGTCCGGCACGGCCTCCGGAAAGCGGTCGCAGGGCGTACAGCTGCAACGACGCGCCCTGCGGCCGCTTCCGTACACCTTCTTCCGACCGCCACGGGCCGTGTCCCCCACCGGGTTCCGTGCGCCCACCTGTTGAGACAAGAGTCACCAGCCGTGTCCGGTCCCTTGGGAACCGGACCGGGGGGAGCTACGGTCGTAGAGGCGGGACGCGTGCACGCGCTCCCACCGGACACATGAACGAGCAGGCGGGTTGCCCACCCACCGTGTGCTCCCGATAGCATCCACCGGGACAGCAAGCCGTCCCTCTATTACCGATCCCGCGGTGGCCCCCGTCCAGCGGCCATGATCCCCCGCGACAAAGGTCTTCGATGCCCATCAGCCCGTCCCCTCACACCTCCGTCACGGACCGCGATGCCCTCGCAGCCCCGACGGCCGGTCGGCGACCCCGCGTGACCATCGCGCGCGGAGCCACCCCCTGGTTCGTCCCCACCCTCGCCACGGCCGCCGTGACCACCGCCCTCACCCGGCGCAGCGGCAAGTGGGCCCTGGCGGCGGTACCGGCCTGTGCGCTCAGCGCGGGCATGCTGTGGTTCTTCCGCGACCCCGAGCGTGAGATCGGCACGGGCAGAGTGATCTCCCCCGCCGACGGCGTGGTGCAGAGCATCGACGCGTGGCCGGACGGCCGCACCCGGGTCGCGATCTTCATGAGCCCGCTGAACGTCCACGTCAACCGCGCGCCCCTGCCGGGCACGGTGACGTCGGTCGAGCACGTCGCGGGCGGTTTCGTGCCGGCGTTCAACAAGGACAGCGACCAGAACGAGCGGGTCGTCTGGCACTTCGACACCGAGCTCGGCGACATCGAGATGGTGCAGATCGCGGGGGCCGTGGCCCGTCGCATCGTGCCGTACGTGGCCGCCGGAACCAAGGTCGAGCAGGGCGACCGGATCGGCCTGATCCGGTTCGGGTCCCGGGTCGACACCTACCTGCCGGCCGGCGTCGAGGTCGGCGTCGAGGTCGGCCAGAAGACCACAGCCGGGGTGACGCGCCTTGACCGTGACTGATCCTGAGACAATCGTCGGCCTGGACGACGAGGAGACGGCCCTGCGCCGCCGCCGCTGGGCGCGCGACCGCGAACTGCGCGCCCCGCGCTCCCCGCAGCACCTGTCCACCGCCGACTTCCTGACCCTGGGGAACGCCGTCTGCGGCTTCCTGGCGATCTACTCGATCACCACCGGGGTCCTGATCCCGCACATCACCAACCCGGACGCCGCTCCGGACCGGCACAGCGCGGCCACCGCCGTCACGCTGCTGCTGATCGGCTCGATGTGCGACCTCTTCGACGGCCTGGTGGCGCGGAAGCTCCGCTCCTCCGCCCTCGGAGCGGAACTCGACAACCTGGCCGACCTGATCAGCTTCGGCATCGCGCCGGCCTACTTCGTCGCGGTCTGGGGCATGGTCTCGCAGGGCTCCAACCGGACGCTCTCGGCGCTGATCGCGCTGACCGTGCTGCTCGCGGTCGTCCTGCGGCTGGCCCGCTTCTCGGCCGTCAAGATGCGGCCCGGGGTGTTCCAGGGCATGCCCTGCCCGATGGGCGCGATGACGGTGATCGCCATCGTGCTGCTCGACCCGCCGTTCCTGCCCGGTCTGCTCGCCATCTTCGGCGCGGCGTACCTGATGGTCAGCCGGATCGAGTACCCGAAGCCGCAGGGGCTGCTGGCCACCGCGACGCTCTGCTGGGTCGTCGTGGCGATCGGCTGCCTGGCCGCCTGGGCGACCGGGCTGCCCGGTGGCGACACGCTGATGCACGTCGGCGCGTTCGCCCAGATCACCCTCGCCGCGATGGCGCCGCTGCTGGTCATCCGGCGCAAGGTCGGGCAGAAGGTCGGCGACGTCCGTGCCCGGCGGGCGGAGTCGCGGCTCGGCTGAATCCGCTTTCGCGATGTGGGAAGGGCCCGGAACCTGACGGTTCCGGGCCCTTCTTCGTTCGGTGTTCCCTCACGTCTTCGTTCGGTGTTCCCTCACGTCTTCGTTCGGTGTTCCCTCACGCGCCGCCGGTGTGGACGCTGAAGGCGGAGCGGCGGGCCGCCCGGGCCACGCCCGGGTCCGGGTGCACGCCGGAGACCGCCGTCAGCACCGAGGCCGCCCGGGGGTGCCCGGACTGCCGGGCACGGGCGAACAGCCGCACCGGGTCGCCCGCCGAGGCGCCCTCGACGTGGCCCACCAGCAGCTCAGTCTCACCGTGGTCCAGCACCGCGGCCGCGGTGTCCACCCACAGCCAGGCCGCGTCCTCGGCGCCCAGCACGTCCGCCGGGGAGACCCCCTCGTCGGCGCGCTCGGCCAGCCACAGCAGCGCGTACGGGCGCAGCACCGGCTCGTCCACCGACGCCCGCACCGCCTGCTCGGCGGGACCGCCGGCCACCCGCAGCGCCTCGAAGGCCAGGCCGCGCACCAGCGCGTCGTCGCCCTGGGCGGCGTCCAGCAGCTCGGCCACCGCGCGGTCCGCCGGGCGGGCCGCCACCCAGGCGCGGAACTCGGCCCGGGCCGGGCCCGGCGAGTAGTCCGCGCAGGCGTTCAGCAGCTCGAAGGCGCTCTGCTCGATGTGCCCGGCCGCGGTCTGGGCGACCGTGCAGATCTCCTCCAGCTTCGCCCGAACCGCCCAGTGGCCCAGCGGGGACAGCTCAGCGGCATCGTTCCTGCGCACCACGGCGCCGACGGCCGCCAGGCCGTCCAGCATCCAGTCCAGGACGGCGGCCACGTCCGAGGGCGCGGCCGGGGTGTCGATCTGCGGCGCCCGGCAGGTGCCGCGGACGGCGGACACCGCCGAGGCGGCGTGCGGCACCGGCGACAGGCCCGGGTTGCCGAGGCCGGCGCCGACCCGGCGCTCGTCCAGACCGCGGCGCAGCAGCTCCAGCAGTTCGCTCTCGGCCACCGGGCCGTCCACCAGGTGCAGGAAGGACAGCAGCTGCGGGGCCTGGTCCACGGCCTGACCGGCCAGGACGGCGAACACCCCGCGCAGCGCGGCGGGCGGCACCGGGGCGAGCAGCGTCCAGGCGTCGAACAGGCCGGACCAGCCGCGCACCACGGCCTCGTCGTCGTGCTCCCAGGCGTGCAGGCGCCAGCCGGGGCCGGCTCCGCCGTCCCGGGCCTCCACCAGGCCCACCAGCAGTGCCTGGCCCCACGCCTTGGCAGCGGCGCCGGCCGTCATGGCCAGCGCCCGGCCGGCCGCGCGGGCGTCCTCCGGGAGCAGCTCGCCGCGCTTGTCGACCTCCTCCAGCTCCCCGGCCCAGCGGGCGATCCGCACCGCGTCCACCAGCATCCGGCGGGCCAGCGGCGCCAGCTCGGCCGGTGCGGGGAAGCCCTCCGGCACGGGAACCCGGCCTCGGCCGGGCGCCGGCGCGGGCCCTCGTCGCCGGGGTACACCGGCCCCGCCCGGCCTGCCACCGGAGGGCCGGTGGGCCGTACCGGGGAGACGGGTCACCGTCGCACCGGTACCGATCGTCGGCGGGAGCGGGGCATCACGGTCGCGCGGGTTCCGAGACGTCACGTCGAGCAGTCTTCCCCTTGCACGGGCCTTCTGTCACATCCGGTTGTCCGTACGACCGCTCGACCCGGGACGGCACCTCCGCAAGATCGGGCAACAGTGGCAAACCGCCTGGCTGGAAACGTGTGGCGGGGTCATGCCAGGGGTGCGGCTGGGCGTCGCGCTGGCCGTTCGGGCGATCACGCTCCGTCATGCTCCGCGTGGGAATCGGGGGTTCCGGATCGGCGGGGGTGGGTGCGGGCGGAAGCGGAGGGCCGGGATCCGGCCAGGTGGCATGTGCCTGATGGGTGGTGGCGGTGCACCAGAAGTCGGCGGGGCCGACTTTCGGTGCGGTGGGCGGGCGAACGACTTGCCGTCGTTCGGGAGCAAATTGTGTCCCTAATGGCGCGTGGCGTTCGATGGGCGGCCGAGGACCTGTGAATTCGTGGATACGTGGATCCGTGGATCCGTGGATACGCGGATCCGTGGATTCAGAGCAGCGGGGTGAGCCAGCGCCGGAGGAGTTCGGTGTAGTGGTCGGGGGCCGAGTTCCACAGGGCCGCGTGCTCGGCGCCCGGGAAGCGCTGGAGGTTCACCACGTCCTGGCGGGCGGCGGCCAGGCGCTGCACGGTGCTGAACGGCGCGATCCGGTCGTCCGGGCTGTGCAGCACGAGGGTGGGGACGCGCAGGTCCGCGCCCTCGGCGAGGCGGGAGGAGTCCGCGAGGTCCACGCCGGTGCGGCCCTGCGCGGCCAGCGCGCCCAACTCGGCGGCGACACCGGTGAAACCGGCCCGGGCGGCGTCGCGGCGAGCCGCGTCCGGGAGGTCGAGGACCGGCGAGTCCAGGATGATCCCGCTGATCGCGTGCGCCCAGGCGGAACGAGCCGCGGTCTGCAGGACCGTGGTGGCGCCCACCGACCAGCCGTAGAGGATCACCCGGCCCGCGCCACTGTCGAGCGCCAGCCGCACCGCCGACTCGACGTCGCGCCACTCGGTCTCGCCGAAGTGGCTGTAGCCGTCCGGCGCGGCGGGGGCGCCCTCGTCGCCGCGGTAGGTGACGGCGAGGGCCGGCAGGCCGAGGCGGTGCAGCGTGGGCAGCACCGGGAGGGTCTGCTGACGGTCGGCCTCCGGACCGTGCACCAGGATCACCCAGGTGCCGCGCTTGCCCTCGAGCCGCCAGGCGGGAAGCCGACCGAGCTCGCCCTCCGCGGCGGTGGCGGTGAAGGCCAGGCCGAGCGCCGTGGTGGGGTCGCCGAGGTGCACGCGCGGGGTGAAGCGGACCTCGGCGCCGGGCGTCAGGGTGCCCCGGTCGGCCCGGACCAGGCGCCGGGTGACGCCCTGCTCGTCGCTGTGCAGGATCTCCTGGACCACCGCGTGACCGCCGTCCTCCCACTCGACGGCCCAACGGCCGGGCCGCAGGCTCTCGGGGCGGCGGCTGAAGGTGACCCGGCCGGCGGCGAGGCTGTGCACCACCACGGGCCCGGCCTCCGGGCCGGCCGGGCCCGGCCTCGGGTGGACCATCCGCTCGGAGGCCCGGCGGCCGATCACCAGGACGGCGGCCCCGGCCCCGACGGCGGCGGCCGCCACGACGGCTGCGGTTCCCCAGCGCATTTCGTTCCCCGCTCTGTTTCACGGACGGGACGGTGTTCGAGCACCAGTTCACCGGGGGGCTGCGGGGGTGGCCACTGGGCTGGGCCGTTCGGGTGGGTTGGGGTTTGGGTGGGTTGGGGTTTGGGGGTGGGGGGCTCTCGGGAGGGTGGGTGGCCGGGGCGGTTCCGGGGGTGGCCGCTCCGGGGGCTGGATGATTTTCCGACTGCCGACTCTGTGGGTGGGGTGTTGAGACCGTTGGCAGTCTGAAAATCACCCGCAACGCCCCTCTCCGGGCCACCCCCTCCACCGCCCCTCCCGCAGCGCGTCCCTCTCGCCTGGTCGGGTGGTGGGGGGAGGTGGGGGGAGGTGGGGCGTGGGGGCGCGGGGCGGCGCCCGCGCCCCCACGAGGGGGCGGGGGTGTTGTGGGCGCACGAGGCGAAGCCCGAGTGGGGTGGGTCAGACCGGAATGGCGGGGTTGTGGGTGCTGAGGAGGTGCCAGAAGCGGGGGGTGAGGGGCGGGGTGGGGGTGCGGGGCTGGGCGGTGGCGCCCCAGTGGGAGGGGACGTGGTGTTCCTGGTGGAGGACGGGGAGGACGGCGGCGAGGTCGGCTTCCGGGACGGGGACCAGGTGGGCGAGTGGCCGCAGATGGGGCTGCCAGCGGCTGCCCACGCACTGGCGTAGGAGGCGGTCGAGGGCCTCGCCGCGCCCGGTGGCCTCGATCAGTTCGGTCAGCCGCAGGCCGAGCACCTGGGCGAGGGCGTGGGTCTGGTCCGGGTCGCCGTCCCAGTGGCCGGTCAGTTCGGCCTGCCGGTAGGCGGGCAGCGGCACGCCTACCCGCTCGGCGACGAGGTCCGGGCTGAGTTCCCGGGCGAGGCGGTGGTCGCGCAGGCTCACCGGGCGGCCGCCCATCAGCTGGTCGGCCGGGCACCAGAGGGCGCGGGCCAGGGCGACGAACTCGGCCTCGCCGGGGCGCAGGTCGCCGTTCTCCCAGGCGAGGACGTGCCCGGCCAGCAGCCGTACGCCGTGCGCGGCCATGCCTTCGGCGACCTGTTTGGGGGTCAGGCCGAGGCCGGCCCGGTGGGCGCGGGCTGCCTCGGGTGAGAACGGCACGGGGGGAGGGGCGGCAGTGGCGGGGGACTTTCTGCGGCGCATGGCACCGAACCGTAGGTGCGGCCCTCGGTCCGTCCCAGCCGCCGAACGCACGAAGTGGAGCTGACGGGCCCTCCCCCGCGCTGGGCGATCGCACAGGCCGGTATCGGTGGCCGGTACCGGTCCGTCGTGTGACCAACCCCTCCGCGACCTCGGTTGACTCCCGGTTCGGCCGCGTGATGGGATCCTGGGGCCAAACGGAGGCATGGAGAGGAAGCCGGTGCGAGTCCGGCGCGGTCCCGCCACTGTCACCGGGGAGCACGCTCGGAAGTGCCACGGCGGGCCGTCAGGAGCCGCTGGAAGGCCCGGGGGTGCGTCCGACCCGGAAGCCAGGAGACTCTCGCCCCCGGTACGTCGATCCAGGGCGCGGACCCTGAGTGAGGACACCCACGCGATGCAGGCTGCCCCGCCCCGTCGGCCCGCCGCCGTGCGCCCGCTGACCCGCGCCGCCGCCTTCGCGCTGGGCGCCGTCGCGGGCTACGCCGCCGACGCCCGTTTCGCCGACCCCCGCCGCGGCCATCCGGTCGCCCTGTTCGGCAGCGCCGCGACCCGCCTGGAGCGGCGCGTGTGGCGCGACGACCGGACCGCCGGGGCCGGGTACACGGCGCTGTGCGTGGGCGCGGTCGCGGCCGGCGCGCTGGCGCTGGACCGTACGGTCGGGCGCCGTCCGCTGGGCCGGGCCGCGCTGGCGGCGGCCGCGACCTGGACGGTGCTCGGCGGCACCTCACTGACCAGGGAGGCGCGCACCATCGGGCGCTCGCTGGCCGCGGGCGATCTGACGGCCGCCCGGGAGCGGCTGCCGCACCTGTGCGGGCGGGATCCGAGCGCGCTGGACGGGCAGCAGATCGCCCGGGCGGTGGTCGAGTCGGTGGCCGAGAACACCGCCGACGCCGTGGTGAACGCGCTGACCTGGGGCACCCTGGCGGGCACGCCCGGGCTGCTGGCCTTCCGCGCCGTGAACACCCTGGACGCCATGGTGGGCCACCGCTCGCCGCGCTACGCCCGCTTCGGCTGGGCCTCGGCCCGGCTGGACGACGTCGCGGGCTGGCCGGGCGCCCGGCTCACCGCGCTGCTGACGGTGGCCGCCGCGCCCGAACCCCGGACCGCCTGGCGGGTCTGGCGCCGGGACGGCTCCGCCCACCCGAGCCCGAACGCGGGCCAGGCCGAGTCGGCCTTCGCGGGTGCGGTGGGAGTGCGGCTGGGCGGGACGCTCCGGTACCCGCACGAGCCGAAGGGCGCGCCGGAGCGCGGGGGCACCTCCCAGCCGCCAGGTTGGGGGAGACCGTCGGCTCCGGAGCAGGAGCGCCCGGAGGCGAGTGCGGAGCCACGTGAACGCGTGGAGCACCGGCCCGTGCTGGGCGCGGAGTTGCGGCCGGTGACGGTGGACGACATCGAGCGGGCCTGCACGCTGTCCCGGCGGGTGGGCGCGCTGGCGCTGGGTACGACGGTCGCGGGGCACGTCCTGCTGCGGATGCTGTTCGGCAAGAGGAGGGGTGGGGCATGAGCGAGCGCAGCGAGCTCGTCATCGGAAGGTGCGCATCGTGCGAAGCGCCTGCCGAGCGGAGCGAGGTGGACGCATGAGCGAGCGCAGCGAGCTCGTCATCGGAAGGTGCGCATTGTGCGAAGCGCCTGCCGAGCGGAGCGAGGTGGACGCATGAGCGAGCGCAGCGAGCTCGTCATCGGAAGGTGCGCATTGTGCGAAGCGCCTGCCGAGCGGAGCGAGGTGGACGCATGAGCAACGCGCTGCTGGTCGCCGGGACGACCTCGGACGCGGGCAAGAGCGTGGTGACGGCCGGGATCTGCCGTTGGCTGGCTCGCCAGGGCGTGCGGGTCGCGCCGTTCAAGGCGCAGAACATGTCGTTGAACTCCTTCGTCACCGCCGACGGTGCCGAGATCGGCCGCGCCCAGGCGATGCAGGCGCAGGCCGCCCGGGTGGAGCCGGAGGCGGCGATGAACCCGGTGTTGCTGAAGCCCGGCGCGGACGGCCGCAGCCAGGTGGTGCTGCTCGGCCGGCCGGTCGCCGAGGTGGGCGCGCTGGACTACCGCGAGCGCAAGCCCGTCCTGCTGGAGCGCGCCCTGGAGTGCCTGGCGGACCTGCGCCGGCGCTACGACGTGGTGGTGTGCGAGGGCGCCGGGTCGCCCGCCGAGATCAACCTGCGCGACCGGGACATCGCCAACATGGGCCTGGCCACGGCCGCCGCCCTGCCGGTGGTGGTGGTCGGGGACATCGACCGCGGCGGGGTCTTCGCGGCGATGTACGGAACGCTGGCGCTGCTGTCCGCGGAGGACCAGCGGCACGTCGCGGGCTGGTTCGTCAACAAGTTCCGCGGTGACGCCCGGCTGCTGGCGCCCGGGCTGGAGATGCTGCACGAGCTGACCGGCCGTCCGGTGCTGGGCACCCTGCCGATGCTGCCCGGCCTGTGGCTGGACGCCGAGGACTCGCTGGACCTGTCCACGGTGGTGGACCGGGTGGACGGGCCAGGGCCGCTCGGGGCGGACGTGCTGCGGGTGGCCGTGGTGCGCTTCCCCCGGCTGTCCAACTTCACCGACCTGGACGCGCTGGCGCAGGAGCCGGGCGTGCTGGTGCGCTGGGCCACCCGGCCGGAGGAGCTGGCCGACGCCGACCTGGTGGTGCTGCCCGGCACCCGGGCGACGGTGGCGGACCTCGCCTGGCTGCGCGAGCGCGGCCTGGAGCCGGCGCTGAAGGCGCGGGCGGCGGCCGGGCTGCCGATCCTCGGGGTCTGCGGCGGCTACCAGATGCTGGCGCGCTCGATCGAGGACGAGGTGGAGTCGAAGGCGGGGCTCGTCGGCGGGCTGGGCCTGCTGCCGACGGACGTCCGCTTCGGTGCCGAGAAGGTGCTGGCGCGGCCGGTGGGCGAGGCGTACGGGCAGCGGGTCGAGGGCTACGAGATCCACCACGGGGTGGTGTCGGTCGAGGGAGGGGAACCGTTCATCTCTGATGACGATGGGCAGGGGCTGGACGGCTGCCGGGTCGGCTCGGTCTGGGGCACGACCTGGCACGGCGCACTGGAGAACGACGGCTTCCGCCGCGAACTCCTGTGCGAGGTAGCCGAGTTGGCGGGCCGGGCGTTCGTGCCGGCGCCGGACACCTCCTTCGCCGCGGCGCGCGAGGCCCGGCTGGACCGGCTGGGCGACCTGATCGAGGAGCACGCGGACACCGACGCGCTGTGGAAGCTGATCGAGGGCGGGGTGCCGGCGGCCGGAACGCTGCCGTTCCTCCCGCCCGGGGCACCTGGGAGTGACGCATGAGTGACGTCCGCTATCCGTTCACCGCGATCGTCGGCATGGCCGACCTGCGGCTCGGGCTGCTGCTGAACGCGGTCTCCCCGGCCGTGGGCGGTGTGCTGGTGCGCGGCGAGAAGGGCACCGCGAAGTCGACCATGGTGCGCGCGCTTGCCGGGCTGCTGCCCTCCATCGCCGCCGTGGACGGCTGCCGCTTCGCCTGCGACCCGGCCGCGCCGGACCCGCAGTGCCCGGACGGGCCGCACGCCGCCGTCGCGAGTCACGAACGGCCGTCCCAGCTGGTCGAGTTGCCGGTCGGCGTGGCCGAGGACCGGATCGTCGGCTCGCTCGACCTGGAGCGCGCGCTGGCCGAGGGCGTCAAGGCGTACGAGCCCGGACTGCTGGCCAAGGCGCACCGCGGCGTGCTGTACATCGACGAGGTGAACCTGCTCCAGGACCACGTGGTGGACCTGCTGCTGGACGCCGCCGCGATGGGGCGCTCGTACGTCGAGCGCGAGGGCGTGTCGGTGCGGCACGCGGCGCGGTTCCTGCTGGTCGGCACGATGAACCCGGAGGAGGGCGAGCTGCGGCCGCAGCTGCTCGACCGCTTCGGCCTGACCGTCGAGATCGCCGCCACCCGGGACCCGGCCGAGCGGGCCGAGGTGGTCCGGCGCCGGCTAGCCTACGACGCCGACCCGGCCGGCTTCGCGGCGCGGTTCGCGGCACAGGAGCGGGAGCTCGCCGAACACATCACCGCCGCCCGGGAGTTGCTGCCCAAGGTCGAGCTGACGGATGTGGCACTGCGTCAGATCACGGCCGTGTGCGCGGCCTTCGAGGTGGACGGGCTGCGCGCGGACATCGTGATGGCCCGGACCGCGGTCGCGCTGGCCGCCTGGGCGGGACGGGTGGAGGTGTTGGAGGAGGACGTCCGCAAGGCCGCCCAGCTGGCCCTGCCGCACCGGCGCCGGCGCAACCCGTTCGACGCTCCGGGGCTGGACGAGGAGCAGCTGGACCGGACGCTGGAGGAGCACTCCCAGCCGGAGGACCCGGAGCCCGAGGGCGACGGGCCGGGTCCGGACGGGAGCGACCCCGACGGCGGCGGTCCGGAGGGCGGCGGCCCCGACGGCGGTGGCGCTCCGGAGCCGTCCGACGGCGGCATCCCGGAGGCATCCGCCCCCGAGAGCGGCGCCTCGGACGCCGAGGCACCCACGCCGCAGCCCGTCCCGGCCCAACACCCCTCCCCCGCCCGGGAGTCGGCGCCGGTCGCGGCCGGGGACCCGTACCGCACCCGACTGTTCACCGTGCAGGGCACCGGCCACGGCGCCCAGGGCCGCCGCTCCCCCGCCGAGACCACCGGCGGGCACACCATCCGGGCCCGGCGGCCGCAGGGCACCCTGAGCCGGCTGCACCTGACCGCGACCCTGCAGGCCGCCGCGCCGCACCAGGTGGCGCGCGGGCGGGCCGGCCGGGCGCTGGTGCTGCACAAGGACGACTTCCGCGAACAGGTGCGCCAGGGACGGGAGTCCAACCTGGTGCTGTTCGTGGTGGACGCCTCCGGATCGATGGCCGCCCGGCAGCGGATGACCGCGGTCAAGGGCGCGGTGCTGTCGCTGCTGATGGACGCCTACCAGCGCCGGGACAAGATCGGCATGATCACCTTCCGGGGTGCGGACGCCGAACTGGCGCTGCCGCCCACCTCCTCGGTGGAGGTCGGTGCGGCCCGCCTCGAGTCGCTGCCCACCGGCGGGCGGACCCCGCTGGCCGCCGGCCTGCTGCGCGCCCACGAGGTGCTGCGGGTGGAGCGGCTGCGCGACCCGAACCGGCGCCCGCTGCTGGTCGTGGTCACCGACGGCCGGGCCACCGGCGGGCGGGACGCGCTCGCCCGCTCGCACCGCGCGGCCGCGCTGTTCGCCGCCCAGGGCACCGCGAGCGTGGTGCTGGACTGCGAGTCCGGACCGGTCCGGCTGGGCCTGGCCCGTACCCTGGCCGGGCTGCTCGGCGGCAGCGCCGTCAGCCTGGACGAGCTGCGCGCCGAGGGCGTGGCCTCGCTCGTCCGCGAGAACCGTGCGACCACTCGTGCGACCACCACTTCGATGCGAAAGGCGGCCTGACCGACATGCCCAAGGGCGTCCCCGAGAGCGTTCCCGACGACGGACTGACGACCCGCCAGCGGCGCACCCAGCCGATCACCGCCGTGCACACCGGCCCCGGGAAGGGCAAGTCCACGGCCGCCTTCGGCATGGCGCTGCGGGCCTGGAACCAGGGCTGGTCGGTCGGGGTGTTCCAGTTCGTGAAGTCCGCCAAGTGGAAGGTCGGCGAGGAGAACGCGCTGCGCGTGCTCGGCGCCTCCGGCGAGGGCGGCACCGTCGACTGGCACAAGATGGGCTCCGGCTGGTCCTGGATCCAGCGCTCCGCCGAGCAGGAGATGTCCAGCGAGGAGGCGGCCAAGGAGGGCTGGGAGCAGGTCAAGCGGGACCTCGCGGCCGAGACCTACCGCTTCTACGTGCTGGACGAGTTCACCTACCCGATGCACTGGGGGTGGATCGACCCGGACGAGGTGGTGTCCGTGCTCAAGGACCGCCCGGGCAGCCAGCACGTCGTCATCACCGGCCGGTACGCGCCCGAGGCGCTGACCGGATTCGCCGACCTGGTCACCGAGATGACCAAGGTCAAGCACCCCATGGACGCCGGCCGCAAGGGCCAGCGCGGCATCGAGTGGTGACCCCTTGAGCACCAGCCCGTTGCGGGGCGTCCCCCGCCTGGTCGTCGCCGCCCCCTCCTCCGGCGCCGGCAAGACCACCGTCGCCACCGGCCTGATCGCGGCGCTCGCCGCGCGTGGACTGGCGGTGTCGCCGCACAAGGTCGGCCCGGACTACATCGACCCGGGCTACCACGCGCTCGCCGCCGGGCGTCCGGGCCGCAACCTGGACGCCTTCATGTGCGGGCCGGAGCGGATCGCCCCGCTGTTCCTGCACGGCGCGGCGGGGGCGGACGTGGCGGTGGTCGAGGGCGTCATGGGCCTGTTCGACGGGGCGTCCGGGCGCGGGGAGTTGGCGTCCACCGCGCACGTCGCCAAGCTGCTGCGGGCGCCCGTGGTGCTGGTGGTGGACGGCTCCTCGCAGTCCCGCTCGGTGGCCGCGCTGGTGCACGGCTTCGCGTCCTGGGACCCGCAGGTGCGGCTCGCCGGGGTGATCCTCAACCGGGTCGCCTCCGACCGGCACGAGCAGCTCCTGCGGGAGGCCCTGGAGGAGGGCTCCGGGGTGCCCGTGCTGGGCGCGCTGCGCCGCTCGGCGGCGGTCGCCACGCCGTCCCGGCACCTCGGGCTGATCCCGGCGGTGGAACGCTCGGCGGAGGCGGTCAAGGCGGTCGCGGACATGGGCGCCCTGGTCGCCTCCTCGGTGGACCTGGACGCGTTGCTGGAACTCGCGCACACGGCACCGGAGTTGGACGCCGAACCGTGGGACCCGTCGACCGAGGTCGCGCCCGTCCCCGGGCGGCCGCGGATCGCGGTGGCAGGCGGCGCCGCGTTCTCGTTCTCGTACGCCGAGAACGCCGAACTGCTGGGCGCTGCGGGCGCGGAGGTCGTCCCCTTCGACCCGCTGCACGCCTCGGCGCTGCCGGAGGGCACCGCCGGACTGGTCATCGGCGGCGGCTTCCCGGAGCTGTACGTACGGGAGTTGAGCGGGAACGCCGCGCTGCGCTCGGCGATCTCCGGATTCGCCGCCGCGGGCGGGCCGATCGCCGCCGAGTGCGCCGGACTGCTGTACCTGGGGCGGGAGTTGGACGGCCTGCCGATGTGCGGGGTGCTGGACGCCACCGCCCGGATGACCGAACGGCTCACCCTCGGCTACCGGGAGGCCGCCGCCCTGCACGACTCCCCGCTCGCCCCGGCCGGCACCCGGGTGCGCGGGCACGAGTTCCACCGCACGGTCTGCGAGCCGGGCGCGGGCGAACACCCCGCCTGGGGCTGGCACTTGCCGACCGGGCCGCGCACGGAGGGCTTCGCCGGCGGCACCGTGCACGCCTCGTACCTGCACCTGCACTGGGCCGGGGCGCCCGCGCTGGCCTCCTCGTTCGCGGCCGCCGCGGCGGCGTTCGATTCCGCGACGGGGTCGGGCACGCGACCGTAGGGTGGGCGCATGCACGTGATCGTCCTCAACGGCGGCTCCAGTTCCGGCAAGTCGAGCATCGCCCGGCGCCTGCAGGAGCTGTTGCCGGAGCCGTGGCTGCACCTCGGCGCGGACACCATGGTGGAGGCGCTGCCGCCGTGGCTGCTCGGCGGTGACGGCGGCATCGGCGGCCTGGAGGGCGGGGACGGCACGGTGGCCGTCGGACCGGTCTTCGCCCGGCTGGACGCCGCCTGGAGCATCGGCGTGGCGGCGATGGCCCGGGCCGGGGCGCCGGTCGTGGTGGACGAGGTGTTCCTCGGCGGGGCCGCCTCGCAGCAGCGGTGGCGCACGGCGCTGGCGGGCCTGGACGTGCTCTGGGTCGGCGTGCACTGCGACCCGTCCGTGGCCGCGGCCCGGGAGGCCGCGCGCGGCGACCGGGTCACCGGGATGGCCGCCGCCCAGGCCTCGGCGGTGCACGAGGGGGTCGGGTACGACCTGGTCGTGGACACCTCGCGGGCCTCGGTGGACGACTGCGCCGGCGCGATCCTCACGCGGATGACCACGCCGCGTTGAGCTCCGCGGGTGGCCTCCTGCGGTTGACTGTCCGCAGCGAACCGCCCTTCCCACGGAGGCACCCCCATGGCCAGGCAGCACGAGTACACCGCCGAGATCAGCTGGACCGGCAACCGGGGCACCGGCACCAACGACCACCGTTCCTACTCCCGCGACGTCGAGGTGTCCGCCGCGGGCCTGCCGACCATCCCCGGCTCCGCCGACCCCGTCTTCCGGGGCGACCCGGCCCGCTGGAACCCGGAGCAGCTGCTGCTCGTCTCGCTCGCCCAGTGCCACCTGCTCTCGTACCTGCACCTGTGCGCGGCGAACGGGGTCGTGGTGACCTCGTACGCCGACCGGCCGGTGGGCACCATGGCCGTGTCCCCGGAGGGCGGGCACTTCACCTCGGTGGTGCTGCACCCCGCGGTCGAGGTCGCCGAGGCGGGAATGGCGGAGCAGGCGCTCGACCTGCACGCTCAGGCGCACCGGGCCTGCTTCATCGCCAACTCGGTCAACTTCCCGGTGCGGCACGAGCCCGAGGTGGCGGTCGGCGGCTGATGGCTACAGGGCCAGGGTCTGCCAGCCGCGGGTGATCTGGTCGTGGACGGCCGCCGGGTCCTGCCCCGTCGACCGGGCCGCCGCCAGCGCCGCCAGCAGGGCCGTACCGTCCGCCGGGCGCTGCGCCGGGTCGATGGCCAGCGCACGTGCGACGACGGCGGCGAGCGCCGGGTCGAGGGCCTGGACCGCTGCCAGCGCCGCGGGTTCGGGCCCGGTCTCCACGATCCGGCGGATCACCCCGCCCGTGTTGGTCGCCGTGAACGGGCTGGCGCCGTGCGCCGCGCACACCACGCAGCACGCCCAGGCCCACACGTCGGCCGCCGGACCGACCCGCTCCTCGCCGAACTGCTCCAGCGCCATGTACGTCAGGGTGCCCGGGCCGCCGCCGGTGGCGGTCAGCCGGGTGCCGTCCACGATCGCCGCGATGCCGAAGTCCAGCGGCCGCGGGCCCGCCGTGGTCAGCATGATGTTGGCCGGCTTGAGGTCCCGGTGGACGAGCCCCAGCCGGTGCACCCCGGACAGCGCCACGGCCAGGGCCAGCGCCAGGGCGCGCAGCGCCTCGGCGGCGCGGATCGGGCCCTGCTCGCGCAGGTGGACGTCCAGCGGGCGGCCGTCCAGCAACTCCATGGCCAGGTACGGGCGTCCGGCGTCCACGCCGGTGTCGAGCACCCGGGCGGTGTAGGCGCCGGGGACCACGGCCAGCACCTCGGACTGCGCTGGAAGCGGCGCAACGGGTCGGCGTCGTCGAGGAGTTCGAGGTCTATAGGTGGACGCGCCCTACGCCTCCCCGTCGAGCAGTGCGGCGAGGTAGCGGTCGATCTCGGCGCGCAGTTCCTCCGGCATCGGCACGTGCCAGTGCCCGCTGCCGGCCGTCGCGTTGAACAGCACGCCGTCGCACCAGCGGATCAGCCGACGGGCGTCCGCCTCCGGGTCGGTGGAGCCGGCGGCGGCGAGCAGCTCGGCGCCGAGCTCGGCGAAGCGGGCGCCCAGGCGGTCGTAGACGGCGCGCAGTTCGGGCCTGCGAGTGGCCTCCAGGGCGAGCTCCAGGCGGGCCAGGGTGAGCCTGCGGCCGCTGGTGAGCGCCTGGAAGAGCACCTCGGCGCCGACCTCGACCAGCAAGTCGCGCGGCGGGAGGGTGGCCCCCGGCAGCTCGCCCTCGGCGAAGACCGGGTAGTCGGCGGTCTCCCGCTCGACGATCCGGGTGAGCACGAGTTCGAGCAGGGCGGCCCTGGTCCGGGCCAGGTTGGAGGTCGAGCCGGCGGGCAGGCCGGCGGCGTCGTCCACGGCGCGGTGGGTGAGCCCGCGCAGGCCGGCGTCGGCGATCAGGTCGATGGCGGCGTCGGCGATCAGGGTCGGTCGCGGGGGTGTCATGGGTCCGATCATGGCCCTTCCGGTGGGGCTCCCCCAACTCACTACAGCCGTAGTTTACGGGACACTACACATGTAGTACGGTGCTGGAGCAAGCCTGCAACTACACCTGTAGTGACCAGATCGTGATCGTGTGAGAAGAGGAGCCCCTCATGGCCCTGCACCAGGCGATCGTCATCGGCGGTGGCATCGGCGGCCTCGCCGCCGCCCTCGCCCTCCACCGACAGGGCATCCCCGTCAACGTCCACGAACGCGCCGCCGCACTGGAACCGGTCGGCGCCGGACTCGCCCTCGCCCCCAACGCGCTGCGCGCCCTCGACCGGCTCGGCGTCGGCCCCCGGCTGCGCGCCCTCGCCACCCCGCACCCCGCCGTCGGCGTGCGCCACCCCTCCGGCCGCTGGCTCGCCCGCACCAGCACCGCCGCCGTCGAGGCCCACTTCGGCGACCCGATCGCCGCCGTCGCCCGCGCGGACGTCATCGCCGCCCTGGTCGACGCCCTGCCCGAGGGGACGGTCCGCACCGACTCCCCCGCCACCGTCATCGACCCGGGCGACCACCGGCAGCCCGCCGTCGTCCGCACCACCGACGGGGACCAGCCGGCCGGACTGGTCGTCGCCGCCGACGGCATCCGCTCCGCCACCCGCGCCCTGCTCTTCCCCGACCACCCCGGCCCGCGCTACAGCGGCTTCACCACCTGGCGCTCCATCGTCACCCCGGGCCGCCGTCCGGCCGCCGCCGGCGAGGTCTGGGGCCCCGGCCGCCTCGCCGGGATCGTCCCGCTCGCCGACGACCGGATCTACGTCTACGGCGCCGCCCTCGCCCCGGCCGGCGCCCGGGCCGCCAGCGAACACGCCGAACTCCAGCGGCTGTACGGCGACTGGTGCGCACCCGTCCCCCAGCTCTTCGCGATGGCCGAACCCGACCGGATACTCCGCAACGACGTCTGGGACCTCGCCGACCCCCTGCCCGCCCAGCACCACGGCCGGGTCGCCCTCCTCGGCGACGCCGCCCACGCCATGTGCCCCTTCCTCGGCCAGGGCGCCTGCCAGGCCATCGAGGACGCCGTCGTCCTCGCCTCCCTCCTCACCCCCTCCGCCGACCTCGCCACCGCCCTCCCCGCCTACACCGCCGCCCGCCTCCCCCGCACCACCGCCGTCGTCACCGCCTCCCGCCGCACCGGCGCCCTCATCGCCCTCCGCACCCCCGCCGCCACCCTCCTCCGCACCACCGCCCTCACCCTCGCCGGCCTCCTCCCCACCCGCACCCTCCTCGGCCGCTCCGCAACGCTCTACAACTGGCAGCCCCCGGCACTGGCCGCCGAGCGGTGATCAGGAGGCTGGATCCAGCGGCCATGGGAACGGTCACGCCCCGGGGCGTCCTCCACCTCGGCCCTCACCTCGGCCCCTCGAAAACGCCCGCTCGGCCCGGGTCCACCCGATCACCCCGAGCCGGGCCGCCCACTACGCGTCAGTGTCCTTCGGGTGCCGAGGCGAGGCGTGAACGAAGTGCACCGTGCGCGCCACCTCGTCCACCAGGTACCGCACCCGGCCGCCGGCGGTCACCTCGCACCTCGGGGCTCACGGCGCGGCCACCTCGCCGTGGTCGTCACCGGGAAGGGGCCCGGTGAGCTCCGCGGCCAGATCCGGGTCCGCGAGGATTCCGGCCGTGGCGCGCCATTCCGTTATCACGCGGTGCAGATTGGCGTGCACGTCGAGCTCCACGGCCTCGCGGGTCGCATCGACCAGGTCGTCAATCACGCCTGCTGCACCCGCGTGATCGCTCGGGCCCGCAAGGCCCGGTCAGTGTCAGTGGTGGTGGGGATGATGGGCGGCATGAGTGACTCCGCGCCCGGTAGGGCCATCGCTGATTACTGGGACGCGGCCGCGTCGCGCTTCGATGACGAGCCGGATCACGGGTTGCGGGCGGCGGTGACGCGGGAGGCGTGGGCGCGGCGGGTGCGGGGGTGGCTGCCGGCGGGGCCGGTGGATGTGCTGGATGTCGGGTGCGGGACGGGCTCGTTGGCGGAGCTGGTCGCGGCGGGTGGGCATCGGGTGACCGGGGTGGACCTTGCGCCGCGGATGGTGGCGCGGGCCAGGGCGAAGCTGGCGGCGGCCGGGGTGGCGGGGCGGTTCCTGGTCGGGGATGCGGGCGCGCCGCCGGTGCGGGAGGGCGGTTTCGACGTGCTGCTCTGCCGACACGTGATCTGGACGCTTCCCGATCCGCAACGGGCGCTGCGCGCCTGGGTGCGGCTCCTGCGGCCCGGCGGGCGGCTGGTGTTGGTCGAGGGACGGTGGCGCGAAGCGGGCGAGCCGGCGGTGCCGTACGTCGCCGGGGCGGAGCGGCTGCCGTGGGCCGGCGGCGTCGGCGCGGAGGAACTCGCGGCGGCGGTACGGCCGTTGGTCGCGGAGCTGCGGATCGAGCCGCTCAGCGGGGACGCCGCCCTGTGGGGCGGGCCGGTGAACGACGAGCGCTACGCGGTGGTCGCGGACCTGTAGCGGGAGGTCACGTGCCGACGCCGAAGGTGCCGTTGAGCGGGTCGCGCCGGCAGCAGGCGGCGCAGCGGAGGCGGGTGTAGATCGCCACCGCGCCCATGCAGACGTCCTCGCGGCCGTCCAGCGGGGTCGCCGAGTCGGCCGGTTTCCCGCACTCCAGGCACGGGCGGTGCGGCCGGGCGGCGACGGAGCAGGCCCGGCAGACCAGGTGGGTCGGGTGCTCGGCGTGCACGACGACGGGCTGCGGTCCGCCGTACAGCAGGTGGTCGCACCAGGTGCAGGTCTCGTCCTGCTGCGCCGCCAGCATCCGGTCCCGGGTCTCCCGCTGCCACCTGGCCGCGTTCTGCAGCGGCACCTTCACCGGCGGGCCCCACCCGGCGGCGGCGAGCCATTGGGCGCCCTCGGCGCCGGCCGCCCGCAGCTGGTCGTCGACGGCGATGTCCCTGGGGGTCTTGCGCTGCATCGGGCCTCTCCTCCGGTGCGGGGTCCCGATGGGATAACGCGGCCGGGGAGGCGGTGGACACGCGAACGACCGCACCGTTACTCCGGTTCAGCCGAAGCGCGGGCGTATCGCGTCGCCGGCGTCGTGCCGTGGCCGAGGCGGGCGGCCCGGGCGAGCGCCTCAGCGCAGACGGCTGCGTCAGCCGATCAGCGGTTCGGTGTCGCCGTGGGCGATGAGGAGCTTGCGCAGCAGGGTGTCGAGCTGGGCGCGCTCGTCGGCGTCGAGGGTGGCGATGATGCGCTCCTCGTTCTGGATGTGGCCGGGCAGGATGGCGTCGATCAGTTCCTTGCCGGCCGGGGTGAGGCGGACCAGGACGGCGCGGCGGTCGTCCGGGCAGGGGTTGCGTTCGACCAGGCCCTTGGCGGAGAGCTTGTCGACGCGGTTGGTGATCGCGCCGGAGGTGACCATGGCGGACTTGAGCAGGGCGCGCGCGTTGAGCTCGTAGGGTTCGCCGGAGCGGCGGAGGGTGGCGAGGACGTCGAACTCGGAG
This sequence comes from Kitasatospora cathayae, assembly GCF_027627435.1. Lineage (GTDB taxonomy): Bacteria > Actinomycetota > Actinomycetes > Streptomycetales > Streptomycetaceae > Kitasatospora > Kitasatospora cathayae. The sequence goes on from NZ_CP115450.1 coordinate 2,703,777, forward strand.
GAGTCCAGGCCACAGCTGGTGAAGTACTCGCGCAGGGCGTTGTCGACCCGGACGTTCAGCCGCCGGAGCCGACCGATCAGGGCCATGGCCTCGCGGTCCAGGTCGGGGCGGTTCCTGGCCCACTGCTCGGCGATGTCGTCGACGGTGTCGCGCTGCTGCATGACCTGTCATCTCCCTCTCGGTGCTGCCGCTCCAGATATCTTAACATTCACATACTTGACGTTCGCCGATCTCGGGCGTAGAAATATCTCAACGTTCAGATAATCAACGTTGAGGGGATCGGGATCGTCATGGACCGCAAGCGCGCAGGGATCGCCGTCACCGCCGCACTCGCCCCGGCCGCCTGGGGCACCACCTACCTGGTCACCACCCAGCTGCTGCCCGAAGGCCGCCCGCTGCTGCTCGCCGCGCTGCGGGCGCTGCCGGCCGGGCTCCTGCTGTTGCTGATCGGGCGCAAACTGCCCAAGGGGCGCTGGTGGGGGCGCGCGGCGGTGCTCGGGATGCTCAACATCGGGTTGTTCTTCCCGCTCACCTTCGTCGGCGCCTACCGCCTGCCCGGCGGTGTCGCGGCCACCATCGGGGCGATCCAGCCGCTGCTGGTCGCCGGGTTCTCGATCGGCGTGCTCCGGGTCCGGCCCGGGCGCCGGGCACTGATCGCCGGGCTGGCCGGGGTCGGTGGAGTGGCGCTGCTGGTGCTCAAGAGCGGGGCCGAGTTGGACGGCGTCGGGATCGCCGCGATGGTCACCGCGATCGGCCTGATGGCCATGGGCACCGTCCTCACCCGCCGCTGGGGCCGCCCGGACGGCGCCACCATGGTGGACCTCACGGCATGGCAGCTCCTGGCCGGCTCGGTCTTCCTGGTCCCGCTCGCGGCGCTGGTCGAGGGCGCGCCGCCGGCCCTGAGCGCCTCCAACCTGGCGGGCTTCGCCTACCTCGGACTGTTCAGCACCGCGCTCGGGTACGTCCTGTGGTTCCGCGGCATCGACCGCCTCGGCGCCGGGCCGGCGTCCTTCCTGGGACTGATCAACCCGGTGGTGGGCACCGTCGGCGGCCTGGTCGTGCTCGGCCAGACGCTCACCCCGTGGCAGGTGCTGGGCCTGGTACTGGCGCTGGGCGCCATGCTCGTCGGCCAGGCCCCGGCCCGGCGCGGCGCCACCGCGAGCCCGGCTCCCGCACCGACCCGCGACCTCGCCCCGGCAGCCACCCGCTGACCGTCACGCCTCCGCCCCGCCGACCGGTGGTCGGCGGGGCGGAGGTTCGTCACGCGGAGGCTTGTCAGCGGGTGGTGCTCTCGGTCACGTCCGCCGGGGCCTTCAGGGCGGGCGGCTGGGAGACGTCCCTCGCGGCCGGGCCGAAGCGGGCGCCCCCGCAGCGGGCGCGGCGGACGTGGGCGCGGCGGACGGATCGCTGTCGTCCGGCCCGCAGGCGGTCAGCACGAGGGTCGTCCTGCCCCCCGACAAGGCTCCGACAACGGCTCCGGCGGCGGGCCGCGTGGTCAGCCGGTGGCGCGGACGTAGATGTCGGCGGCGCCGGAGAGGCCCCCGGGGATCGTCGCGACGTAGATGCGGCGCGTTCTGGCGGCGTGGGTGGGGACGGCCGACGGGGTCCAGGTGGGGCTCGGCGTGGGCGCCCAGGCCGGGGGCGGGGAGGGCGTCGGCGCGTAACCGCCCTCCGCTGCCCCGGCGTCCGGCTCGACGGAGGGCTCGCCGTCCGGCTCGACGGAGGCGTCGACGGAGGGGTCCGCGGAAGGCTCGACGGAGGCGTCCGGGGTGGGCTCGCCCGCCGCCGGCTGCGCCGCGATGGCGACGGGCGCGGAGGTGCTCCCGGGCACGGCGGCGGCAGTGGCGGCGGCCGCGGACGGAGATGCCGAAGGCCCCCCCTCCGGCAGCTCCGGCCCCTCCGGCAGCTCCGGCGCCTCCGCCGGCTCGTCGCCGCCGAGGGCGGCGGCGAGGTCCGGCGGCAGCGGGGCGGCGGGCCCGGGCGCGGGGAGGTCGTAGGTGCGCAGGAAGTCGCCGAGGCCCGGTTCCTTGCCGCCGCCGAGGCGGTAGTGCAGGTAGGCGATGGGCGCGCCGTCGGAGGTGCGGGTGTAGACGGCGCCGACCGGGACGTAGTAGCGGCCGGCGCCGGGGTGCTGGGAGGGGTGGAGGCCGGCCAGGCGCTCGGCACGGTCGCGGTCGGTCTCCCGGCCGACCCCTCCCATGGTGAGCGCGTTGACGCCGCGCACCACCAGGGCGGCGCCGACGGACACGCCGAGCACCAGTCCGACGGCCACGGTGCGCCGCAGGACCGGGCGGCCGTGCAGGGCCGGCCAGGAGTCGGTGACCATGCGCTCGGGTGGGATGCCGTCCACGGTTGTCTCGCTCCCCCGTTTCGATCAGGACGTCCGACCGGAACGTTCGGCCAGCCGCCACACTCTGCTCGACGTGGGACGGTAGCGGAGAGTTCCTCAGCCCAGGTAGGCGGGGGCGACGGCGGCCCTGGTGACCAGCCGTGCGGCGCCGGAGCCGTCCGCCGGGACGGTCCACAGGTCGGCGCCGTAGTCCCCGGGCAGGGCGTAGAGCAGGGTGCCGTCGTCGGACCAGAGCGCCTGGTCGTCGATGTTGCGCTGCTCGGCGGTGGCGGTCTCGGTCCCGGTCGCGAGGTCGAGCACGTACAGCCGCCAGGGGGCGTCGGGCGACAGGCCGGGGACGCGCTTCTTGTAGGCGATGCGGGTGCCGTCCGGGGAGAGCGAGGGGCATTCGACGTTGTCGTGCAGGGTGGTGAGGGTACGGGCGGCGAGGTCGCCGCGGGCGAGGTGGGTCTGTCCGGAGGTGGCCACGGTGGCGTAGAAGGTGTTGTCGTCGGCGAAGGTGACGCCCCAGATGTTGACGTCGTGCGCCTGGTACGGGTGGCCGTCCTTGATGACGGTGAAGTCCTCGAGGTTCTCCCGCAGGTTCCAGTCCCGCACGTCCACGATGGAGGTGCGGGTGGAGAAGTCGGTGCCCGCGTAGGAGTCGCCGCTGACGAAGACCGTCCAGGCGGCGAGGTGTCCGGACGGGGAGACCCGGGAGCGGGTGGGGATGCCGGCGGCGGGGAAGGAGCGCCGTTCGTGCAGGTGGTCGTCCAGGACGACGGCGCGGTAGGTGTCCTCCAGCGCGCCGCGCTGGGCCTGGAGGCAGATGCCGGTTCCGGCGGCGGCGTGGAAGCGCAGGCACTGGGTGCCGGAGGCGGTGCGCGGGCCGTCGGGGTGGTCGGCGGGGACGGTGGTGATCTCGTCCCGGTGCGGGCCCCAGGCCATGTTGCGGAACAGCAACTGTCTTCCGTTCGGGGGGACTTGGAGTGACACTGGCCCCGGGTTGACGGCCGGCCCGCCGGCCTGGGTGCGGTCGCGCTCGGCGGTGCGGTCGGACGCGTAGAGGACGGCCCCGGTGCCGACCGCGCCGAGCACCAGGACGGCGACCAGCAGCACGATCACCCTGGTGCGGCTCTGCAGGTTCACGCGCTCTCCTCGGAGACATCGGTGGCGACGGCCTCGGACGGACGCAGCACCACCGCCGCGCCGGCCACGCACAGCGCCAGCGCCCCCGCCGACCAGGCGAGCGCGGTCGGGCCGCCCACCGCGCTCCACAGCGCGCCGAACAGCAGCGAGCAGGCGAACCGGGCCAGCGCCTGCCCGGTGCCGACCAGGGCGAGTCCGGCGCCGCGCTGCTCGGCGGGTACGGTGTCGGCCGCGGCGGCGGCCAGCACGCCGTCGGTGGCGGCGTAGAACGAGCCGTGCAGCACCAGGACGCAGATCACCACGGGCAGTCCGCGCAGCGGTGAGAGCAGCAGCCCGTACGCGAGCAGCAGCACCCCGTGCCCGAGCAGGAAGAGCCGGCGGCGCCCGATCCGGTCGGCGAGCGAGCCGAGCGGCACGGCCAGCAGCAGGAAGGCGGCCGCGGTGCCGAGCGGCAGCAGCGGGAACAGGTTGACGGACAGGCCGAGGCGGCGCTGGATCAGCAGGTAGAGGAAGGAGTCGCTGACGGTGGTGAGGCCGAGCAGCACGGCGCACAGGGTGAGCCGGCGAAGCCCGGGCAATCGCAGCAGGGTGAGGCCATCGCGCAGCGAGGGAGCCCAAGTTGACGGATCAACACCATTCTGTCGGTTCGGCACGAACAGCAGCAGGATCAGCACGCCCAGTGCGGCGACGCAGGCGCTGACCGTGAACACCGCGTCGTAGCCGTGCCGTTCGCCGCCGTCGGCGAGCATCGGGCCGCCGGCCAGGCGCAGCACCAGGAAGGCGGTGAGCGGGCCGAGCAGCGCGCCGGCCGTGTCCATCGCCCGGTGCACGCCGAACGCCCGTCCCCGGTGGGCGGGTTCGGTGGCCAGCGAGATCATCGCGTCCCGGGGCGCGGTGCGCAGGCCCTTGCCGGTGCGGTCGACGGCGATGACGGCGCCGATCAGCGGCACGGTGTGGACGAACAGCAGCAGCGGCCGGCACAGCGCGGACAGCCCGTAGCCGACGGCGGCGACGGCCTTGTGGCGGGCGGACCCGTCGCGGCCGCGGCGGTCGGCGAGGTGGCCGCCGGCGAGCCGGACCAGGGCGCTGAAGCCGTTCTGGATGCCGTCGAGCAGGCCGAAGCCGAGTGGGGAGAGGCCGAGTCCGGTGAGCAGGTAGAGCGGGAGCACGGCGTTGACCATCTCGGAGGAGATGTCGGTGACCATGCTGACGGCGCCGAGGGCGAGGACCGCCCCCGGCACGGAGCGCAGGGCGGCGCCCCGCCGCACCGGGCCGACGGCCGGTGCGACGGGGGCCTTGGAGCTGCGGGAGTCCGCGACGTACACCGGCGTCAGTTCCAGATGCCGGTGATGTCGGTGGCGTTGGCGGAGTTGCCGGCGTGGGCGTTGACGCCGGCCAGGTCCTCCAGGGTGTGCAGCACGTCGTAGTGGTTGTAAGTGGTGGCGGTGGAGCTGCCGGGGGCGACGTGGGCGCCGTAGAGGAGGGTCGGGATGCGGTTGCCGGAGAGGCGGTTGTCCTCGTCGAAGGTCACCACCAGCAGGCTGTTGTTGCTCTTGGCCCACTGGGCGTACGCGTCGAGGTTGGTCTGCAGCCAGGAGTCGCCGGTGCCCACCGAACAGTCGTGCATGTCGTCGCACAGGTCCGGGATGACGAAGGAGACCTTGGGCAGGGTGGTGAAGTCGCTCGGGAAGGCGTCCATGCCGTAGGCGCTGGAGGTGGGCACGTTGCCGAAGCCGAACCACGGGTTGTGCTTCTGGGCGTAGTTGCCGCTGCTGCAGTCGGTGGCGCCGACGGCGGGCAGGCCCTCGTTGTAGCTGGCCCAGGTCTGGTTGGCGGCGAGCAGCTCGGAGGCCAGGTTGGGCTGCTGCAGCGCGCCGACGTCCACGCAGCTGTCGTCCGTGACGCCCTGCGAGCTGCCGGAGAACAGCATGTAGTAGTTCGGCTGGCTGGGGTGGGTGAGCGCGTACGACTGGGTCAGCGTCGCGCCGCCGGCGACCAGGGTGCCGTTGATGTACGGCGCGCTGGAGCGGCCGATGACCTGCGAGTACGCGTGGTTCTCCAGGACCACGACGATGACGTGGTCGGGCGAGGGCAGACCGGCCGCGGTGTCGGCGGCCGCGCTGCCGCCGGCGGCCCACAGTCCGAGCGAGCCGGCGACCAGGCCGAGGCCGGTGGCGAGGGCGGTGAACGGGCGGAGCCTGCGGCGACGGGCGGGGCGCGGGCCGGCGGTGGGGGTGCCGGGGGTGCGGAGTCGTGCGAAGGCCATGGGGTCCTCCGTGTGTCGGGGCTTCCCGGGCGGGAGCGCCGAGAACAGTAGGATTACGGCGGTGTCGTGTACCGCACAAGAGAAGTGAAGAACAGAAGAACAGCTGCGAGGCGGTCCTGATACGGAGCAACCGCGTCGGCGGCGGATGTCACACGCGCCGCGATTGACCCCTTTCGGCCGCGCGTGGTGGGATCACGGGGGCCCGCCAGCGTAGGGCCGGGGACGGCAAGGAGTGCGGTACGTGATCGGACTGGTCGCCATCTACGGGCCGGGCCGCCCGCTGGCCAACGAACTGCAGGCCCTCTGGCCGGAGAGCAGCCACCTCTACCAGGCCTCGCGCGGCAACTGCTTCCAGGGGCCGGAGGCGATGCACTTCGCCCTCAGCCGGCACCGGCAGGTGATCGCCGTCGGCTCGCTCGCCGCCGTCGTCGGACTGCTGACCGACCACCGCATCGACATCCCGCGCGGCGCCGAGGTGCTCTGCGTGGACCCGGGGCGGCGCTGGGTGATCCCGCTGACCCACACCGACTCGGCCGAGGAGCTGGCCCGGGAGGTGGCGGCCGCCCTCGGCGTCACCCCGGTGTTCACCGGCCCGCTGCCCGCCCCCGAGGACCCGCTCGACGTCCTGACCCCGCACGCCGTGCGCCACTACCGGGCCGGTGCCACCGCGACCGCCGAGGCGGCGGCGGACGGACGCCCCGTCCGGCTGGTCACCGAGGTGCCGTACCCGCTGCCCGCGCTGCCCCCGAACGTCCGGCCGGACGCGCCCGAGGACGCCCCCGTCCTGCGGATCACCGACCAGGAGGACCCGGACGGCAGCGACCTCCTGGTCGTCCCGCGCACCCTGGTCGTCGGCATCGGGGCGGGCAGCGGCACCGAGGCGGCCGACGCGATGAAGCTGCTGATGGCCGTGCTCAAGGAGACCGGCCACCTGCGCTCGGCGATCGCCCGGCTGGCCACCGTGGCCGGCAAGGCGGACCACCCCGCGGTGCGCTGGGCCGCGCGATGCCTGAACGTGCCGGTGGACGAGCACCCGGCGGAGGAGCTGGCGCGGCTCACGGTGCCGAACCCGTCCGAGGCCGTCGGTGCGGCGGTCGGCACCGCGAGCGTCGCCGAGGCGGCGGCGCTGGCGAGCGCCAACAGTGGTCAAAGCGGCGGTCAACTCGTGGTCGCCAAGCGGAAGTCGGCGACGGCCACGGTGGCGATCGCCCGGACCGCGGTGCGCGGACGGCTGGCGCTGGTCGGCCTCGGACCGGGGTCGCACGACCTGCTGGTGCCGCGCGCACTGGCGGAACTGCGGCGCGCCTCGGTGGTGGTGGGTCGGCCGGCGGCGGTCGAGGCGGTGGCCGAGCTGCTCCGCCCGGGCACCCGGCAGGTCGCGGTACCGGAGCCCGGGACGATACGGAACAAGCGCGGAGCGGTACTGGACTGGGCCGGAGTGGCGACGGACGGCACCGGACAGGTCGTCGACCACACCGGGGCGGCCGTCACCCTGGCCGCGCACGGGCACGCCGTCGCCCTGGTCGCCCTCGGCGATGGCGCGGAGCTCACCGTGCCGCCCGGCGCGTACGACGTCCTACGGGTGCCCGGGCTGCCCGCCTCGCCCACCCTGCCAGCCTCGCCCACCCTGCCCGCGCTGCCTGACGAGGGGGCTTCCGCATGACCGCCCACGAACCCGACCTGCGCCACCACGGCGACGCCGAGGTGCGGGCCGACGGACGCGGCCTGGTCGACCTCGCCGTCAACGTCCGCACCGGCACGCCCCCGAGCTGGCTGCGCGAGCGCCTGGCCGCCAGCCTCGGCGACCTCGCCGCCTACCCCGACCAGAGCGCCGCCCGCGCCGCGGTGGCCGCCCGGCACGGGCGCCCGGTCCAGGAGGTGCTGCTCACCTCGGGGGCGGCGGAAGCCTTCGTGCTGCTCGCGCGCGTGCTGACTTCTCGTCACATCGTCGTCGTGCACCCCCAGTTCACCGAACCGGAGGCCGCACTGCGGGACGCCGGGCACCGGGTGCACCGGGTGCTGCTCTCCCCCGAGGACGGCTTCCGACTGGGCGCCGTCCCCGAGGAGGCGGACCTGGTCGTCCTCGGCAACCCGACCAACCCGACCTCCGTCCTGCACCCCGCCGAGGCCGTCGCCGGGCTCGCCCGGCCCGGGCGCACCCTGGTGGTGGACGAGGCGTTCATGGACACCGTGCCCGGCGAGCGGGAGTCCCTCGCCCCGGTCCGGGACCTGCCCGGCCAGGTCGTCGTGCTGCGCAGCCTCACCAAGACCTGGGGCCTGGCCGGGCTGCGGATCGGCTACGTGCTCGGACCGGCGCCGCTGATCGCCGCCCTCGGCGCCGCGCAGCCGCTCTGGCCGGTCTCCACCCCGGCCCTGGTCGCCGCCGAGCTGTGCAGCGGGTCGCCGGCACTGGCCGAGGCGGACCAGGCCGCCGCCGAACTCGCCATCCGGCGCGGGTACTTGGTGAAGGGCCTGGCCACCTTCCCGACGCTGCGGATGTACGGCGAGCCGGCCGCCTCCTTCGTCCTGGTCCGACTGCCGGGCGCGGCCGCGGTCCGCGAGCGGCTGCGCGAGCACGGCTTTGCCGTCCGGCGCGGGGACACCTTCCCCGGCCTCGGCGAGGACTGGCTGCGGATCGCCGTACGGGACGAGCAGACCACCGACCGATTCCTCAACGCCCTGGAGACGGTGCTCAGTTCGACCTGAGGTCGGTCAGCCTGACCTCGGCACCGGCCTCGATCCGGCCGGGCGCCAGCACCTGCGCGTAGACCCCCGCGCAGGGCAGTGCCGGCATCCCCTCCAACGGGACCAGCCGGTTGCGCTCGGCCGGTACCCGCAGCGCCTCCGCCCGGCGGGGCAGCGGGCCGTGCCGCAGGGTGGGGACGGCGCAGCGTGGTTCTTCGCACTGGCCACCCGTCCGGTCGCCAGGTCCAGCAGCGCCCGCTCCCGGTCCCCGGCCAGGCCCCGTCCGGACACCTCGGCCGCCGAAAGCTCCTCCCCCAGCAGCGACTTGACCGGATAGCGGCGCAGCCGCTCCACCTGGCCGATCAGCATTCGTCCTCCGCCCACTCCCGCAGCGCCGCGAAGTGCAGCTCCTGCAGTCCCGCCCGGGGATCGACCCAGAGCGGCAGCGCCTCCCCCGGATGATTCGCCGCGATCCACTCGATGTCCTGCGGCCCGAGTTCGTCGTCCAGCCACACGAACGGCCGCCCGTCCGCCCAGGCGACGACGTCCCTGGTCTTCCAGTGCAACCCGTCCGGATCCTCCCCGAACAGCTCCGTCCAGGAGATGTAGGGGAGTTCGGGCAGCCCGAGGTTCGGGCCGATGAGGGCGTTCGCCTCGTCCATCCAGGTGGTCGCCCACACCAGCTGGTACGGCAGCGCCAGCAACTCCGTCCCGTGCTCCGGGTTCAGCCACACCCGCAACGGCTTCGCCTCGCCGTTCGCCCGCCGGCTCTGCCGCTCCGCCCACCAGGTGGGCATCAGCTGGTGGCTGCGGTACCCGGCCGGACGCCGAAGCCTCGGCGCGGCATAGGGATTGAGCGGTCCGTCCACGTCGAGCAGGAGCAGCGGCTGTTCGGTCATGCCGTGAATTGTCGACTGGGCGACCGGGATTGACCAGTGATTTGCCCCATGACCCAACGCCCGCAGGCCCTTCCCCGAGCGGGGAAGGGCCTGCGGGTGAGCGGAACTCGGGGATCAGACCTGACCGGCCTTCTCCAGGGCCTCGCAGCAGGTGTTGATCAGGAGGCGGGTGACGACGTAGGGGTCGACGTTGGCGTTCGGGCGGCGGTCCTCGATGTAGCCCTTCTGCTCCACCTCGACCTGCCACGGGATGCGGACCGAGGCGCCGCGGTTGGAGACGCCGTAGCTGTAGACGTTCCACGGGGCGGTCTCGTGCTTGCCGGTCAGGCGGGACTGGATGTCGTCACCGTACTGGTTGACGTGCTCCAGCACCTTCTCCTGGGAGGCGCCGAGCGACTCGCAGGCGGTGATGATGGCGTCGTAGCCCTCGCGCATCGCCTTGGTGGAGAAGTTGGTGTGCGCACCCGCGCCGTTCCAGTCGCCACGGGCCGGCTTGGCGTCCAGGGTGGCGTCGATACCGAACTCCTCGGCGGTGCGGTAGAGCAGGTAGCGGGCGATCCACAGGTCGTCCGAGACGGTCAGCGCGTCGACCGGGCCGATCTGGAACTCCCACTGGCCGGGCATGACCTCGGCGTTGATGCCGCAGATGGCCAGGCCGGCGTCGAGGCAGCGGTCCAGGTGCAGCTCGACGATCTCGCGGCCGAAGACCTCCTCGGCGCCGACGCCGCAGTAGTAGCCGCCCTGCGGGGCCGGGTAGCCGCCCTCCGGGAAGCCGAGCGGGCGGGAGCCCTTGAAGAAGGTGTACTCCTGCTCGATGCCGAAGATCGACTCCTGCGCGGCGTACTTCTCGTCGACCTCGCGCAGCAGGGCGCGGGTGTTGGACTCGTGCGGGGTGCCGTCCGTCTCCAGGACCTCGCAGAGGACCAGGATGTGGTCGCCGCCGCGGATCGGGTCCTTGACGACCTTCACCGGCTCCAGCACGCGGTCCGAGGCGTGACCCTCGGCCTGGTTGGTCGAGGAACCGTCGAAGCCCCAGGTGGGGATCTTGTCGGCGTTCGGCAGGACGCGAGTCTTGGAGCGGAGCTTCGCGGTCGGCTTGGTGCCGTCGATCCAGATGTACTCGGCCTTGATTGCCACGGCTGGTCCCTCGCAGTGCTGGGTGGTGGGTGCCCGCGTAGCGTCGCAAGCCGCCGTTTCCCGGTTGTTCCTCTCATGTAACGCGCATGTGAACCAACCGTCCGCAGTGGCACGGTTACGGTGCGGGAGTGCCGGGCGCGGCACCCCGCACCGCTTCCGGTGGCCGGGCGCGCTCAGCGCCGACGGGCGTCCGCGGCCTCAACGCCTGGGAGGGCGTACCCGGCCTCAGTGCCGGCAGGCGTGCGCGGCCTCAGTGCCGGCGGGCGTGCGCGGCCCGGCGGCGCCGGGTGGCCCACAGGGCGGCCGCGCCGCCCGCGACCAGTGCGGCCGCGCCGGCGGCCAGCGGGCCGGTGGCGCTGCTGCCGCCGGTGCTGGCGAGCTTCTCGGGCTTGTCGGTCCTGTCCACCGCCGCCTGGGGCACCGCGGCCCGCGAGGTGGTGGCGTCGACGACCGGCTGGGCGGTGGGCGCCGTGCTCGGGGTGTCCGTGGGAGCGGGGGCGACGGGCTTCTCGCAGCTCACCGAGGCGACGGTGACCGTACCGGTGACCTTGGCGACGTTCAGGTTCAGCGGGTTCACCTCCACCTGCACCTCCAGCGCCGAGGCGGCGGCGGTGGTCGTGGTGGTGGTCTTCTTGGAGAACTCCACCGACACACTGCCGACCAGCGGCACGTCCACCTTGGTCGGGCCGTACAGGCCGACCGTGACAGGCTTGCCCAGCACGGTCAGCTTGGCCGGTGCGACCACGTCCGCGGTCGGCTGCCCGTCGACCGGGCAGGTGACCTCGGCGCTCATCGCCTCCAGGCCGAGCAGCGCGGTGGCGGGCAGACCGGGGGCGTGCACGTCGGCGTTGACCAGCTTGACGGAGGCGGCGGTGCCCTTGGCGTCGGCGCGGGTGACGGACTTGCCGATGTCGGCCTTGACCAGCTCGACCGGGCCGCGCTGGTCGACGCCGTCCACCTTGGCGGTGAGGACGGAGCCTCCCCCAGCCTCCGGCTGGGGGGACCCCCATCGCTGCGCGGGTGTCTCCACCTTGTTGAGCGCGAGGTCCACCGGGACGTCCACGGCGTTGTTCAACAGCTTGACGTCCAGGGCGAGTTCGGCGGTGACGGCGCGCGCCTTGCCGGGTGAGGGCGCGGCAGCGGGGGCCGGAGCCGCCTGGACGGGCCCGGCGGTGAGCAGTGTGCTCACCACCACGGCGGCGGATGCGGAAACGGTTCGGCGAGACGGCCGAGAGGACATGGCGGGACCCCCACACAGATGAAACGATGAGCCGCCAGTCTTCTCGAACGATCCGTCACATGAGCAACACGGAACGTCATTTCACCCGTAGGAGTGAGATTGGCGTTCCGCACCGACCCCGATCTGCTACGGGCCGCCCGGCGCCGCCCGGACGCGTCAACTCCGCTACGGCAGCCGCCAGTCCACCGGCTGCGCGCCCTGGCGCACCAGCAGCTCGTTCGCCCGGCTGAACGGCCGCGAGCCGAAGAAGCCGCTACTGGCCGAGTACGGGCTCGGGTGCGCCGACTCGATCGCCGGGACGTCCCCGAGCAGCGGCCGCAGGTTACGGGCGTCGCGGCCCCACAGGATCGCCACCAGCGGGCCGCCGCGCGCCACCAGTGCCCGGATCGCCTGCTCGGTGACCTCCTCCCAGCCCTTGCCCCGGTGCGCGGCGGGCTTGCGCGGGGCGGTGGTCAGCGCCCGGTTGAGCAGCAGCACGCCCTGGTTCGTCCACGGGGTGAGGTCCCCGTTGGACGGCTGCGGCAGGCCGAGGTCGGTGCCGTACTCCTGGAAGATGTTGATCAGGCTCGCCGGGATCGGCCGCACCTCCGGCCCCACCGAGAAACTGAGCCCGACGGCGTGACCGGGCGTGGGGTACGGGTCCTGCCCGACGATCAGCACCCGCACGTCGGCGAGGGGCTGCTGGAAGGCCCGCAGCACGTTCGGGCCGGAGGGCAGGTAGGTGCGGCCGGCGGCCAGTTCGGCGCGCAGGAAGTCGCCCATGGCGGCGACCCGTCCGGCGACGGGTTCCAGGGCGGTGGCCCAGCCGGGCTCGACGATCTCGTTCAGTGGACGCGGTGCCATGGGCGTCACCCTATCGGCCGATACCGACAGGGCGTCACCTCGCACGATCACCTGAACGATCACGCGAACGACCACCGCGAACGACCACCGCGAACGACCGCTCACAGGGCACCCGACCGCTCACCCCACCGGCCGCCCCCGCAGCACCACCAGCAGCGGGTCCGCGAGCACCCGGACGTCCGCCCGCGGATCCTCCCGGTACACCACGAAGTCGGCCGGCGCACCCTCCTCCAGCCCCGGCCGCCCGAGCCACGCCCGCGCGCCCCAACTCGCCGCCGACAGCGCCTCCGCCGGGCTCAGCCCCGCCTTCACCAGCTCCGCCACCTCGTCCGCGACCAGCCCGTGCGCCAGCGAGCCGCCCGCGTCCGTGCCGACGAACACCGGGATCCCCGCGTCGTGCGCGGCGCCGACGGTGTCGTAGCGGCGCTCGTGCAGCCGCCGCATGTGCGCCGACCAGGCCGGGAACTTGGTCTCCCCGCCGGCCGCCAGCTCCGGGAAGGTGGCGATGTTGACCAGCGTCGGGACGATGGCCACGCCGCGCTCGGCGAAGGCCGGGATCAGCTCCTCGGTCAGCCCGGTGGCGTGCTCGACGCAGTCGATCCCGGCCGCCAGCAGGTCCGGCAGCGACTCGGCCGAGAAGCAGTGCGCGGTGACCCGGGCGCCCTCCTCGTGGGCCGCCGCGATCGCCTCGGCCAGCGCGTCGCCGGGCCAGCAGGCGGCGAGGTCGCCGCGCTCGCGGTCGATCCAGTCGCCGACCAGCTTCACCCAGCCGTCGCCGCGCCGGGCCTCGGCCCGCACGTACGCGGCGAGGTCGCCGGGCTCGATCTCGTGGGCGTAGTTGCGGATGTAGCGGCGGGTGCGGGCGATGTGCCGCCCGGCCCGGATGATCCGGGGCAGGTCCTCGCGCTCGTCGATCCAGCGGGTGTCGGCAGCCGAACCGGCGTCGCGGATCAGCAGGGTGCCGGCGTCACGGTCGGTGAGCGCCTGCTTCTCGCTGGTCTCGGCGTCCACCGCGCCGTGCGCGTCCAGGCCGACGTGGCAGTGCGCGTCCACCAGGCCGGGCAGCACCCAGCCGGTCACCGTCCGGACGTCCCCGGCGGTCGGCGGGCGGGTGAAGCTCACCCGGCCGTCCACCACCCAGAGTTCGTCCCGGACCTCCTCCGGACCGACCAGCACCCGACCCCGGACGTGCAGCACCGCGCCATCACTCATGGCCGCACTCTACCGACGGGCGGGTTCCGTGTAAGCAGTGAGAATGCGGCAGACTCGTTGCCGCACCCACCATCCGCCCCGCGAAAGGCTTTCCGACCGTGAGCGAGCGCAGCGAGCGAACCATCAAGAGGCGTGCGTGGGCGAATGCCCCTGCCGAGCGAAGCGAGGCGGGCGCATGAGCGAGCGCAGCGAGCGAACCATCAAGAGGCGTGCGTGGGCGAATGCCCCTGCCGAGCGAAGCGAGGCGGGCGCATGAGCGAGCGCAGCGAGCGAACCATCAAGAGGCGTGCGTGGGCGAATGCCCCTGCCGAGCGAAGCGAGGCGGGCGCATGAGCGAGCGCAGCGAGCGAACCATCAAGAGGCGTGCGTGGGCGAATGCCCCTGCCGAGCGAAGCGAGGCGGGCGCATGAGTCCGTTCCTCGACCTCCCCCCGCTCAGCGCCGCCGGGTTCGCCGCGATCGAGGACCAGGTGGCCGCGCTGCTGCACACCGAAGCCGATGTCATCGTCACCCAGGGTGAGGCCCTGCTCCCGCTGGAGGCCGCGATCCGCGGCGCCGCCCACCCCGGCTCCACCGCGCTCAACATCGTCACCGGCCCGTACGGGCAGACCTTCGGCAACTGGCTGCGCTCCTGCGGGGCGACCGTCGTCGACCTCGCCGTGCCCTTCGACAGCGCGGTGAGCGCCGGACAGGTCGCCGAGGCGCTCGAAAGCCACCCGCAGATCGACTTCGTCTCCCTGGTGCACGCCGAGGCCGCCACCGGCAACACCAACCCGGTCGCCGAGATCGCCGCCGTGGTCCGCGAGCACGGCGCCCTGCTGATGGTCGACGCGGTCGCCTCGGTCGCCGCCGAGCCGCTGCTCACCGACGAGTGGGGCATCGACCTTTGCGTGATCGGCGGCCAGAAGGCGATGGGCGGCCCGGCCGGGGTCTCCGCCGTCTCCGTCTCCGAGCGCGCCTGGGAGCGGATCGCCGCCAACCCGGCCGCCCCGCGCCGCTCCTACCTCTCCCTGCTCGACTGGAAGGAGCGCTGGACCGACGCCGGTCGCACCGTACTCCCGCACGCCCCGGCCCAGTTGGAGATGCTGGCGCTCGGCGCCTGCCTGGACCGGATCACCGCCGACGGCCTGCCCGCCGTGATCGCCCGCCACCGCGCCGCCTCCGCCGCCACCCGGGCCGGCGTGCGGGCACTCAGTACGCTCAGCCCGTACGTCCACCAGGACGCCCACGCGGCCCCGGTCGCCACCACCCTGCGCACCCCGGCCGGCCTGCACGCCGCCGAACTCGCCGCCACCCTCGACCCGGCGCTGCCCGTCCAGCCCGGCGGCGGGGCACTGGCGGCCTCCATGCTCCGGGTGAACCACTACGGCCAGGCGGCCTCGCTGGACACCGTCCGCGCCTGCCTGACCGCGCTCGCCGGCGCGACCAAGGCCGACGCCGAGGCGGCGCTGACGGCCGCCGAGGCGGCCTGGAACGCGACCGTCTAGGAAACGCCGAACGGCCCCCGAAACGATTGTTCGGGGGCCGTTCTCCCTACTGGACTCAGTGCCCGCCCGCGTCCACCACCTCGACGCCGCGGATGTTCCGCTCGATCTCCTCCGCCGACAGCGCGACGGCCAGCGCCCAGTAGTAGACGATCAGCGAGAACACCACCACGACCAGGATGTCCCACCACAGCGGCAGGTTCCCCCGCGCGCCCACGCCGAAGGTGCCCTGCCAGGAGATGACCCCCATCCCGACCAGGTAGACCGGCAGCCACTGCCCCGCCTTGAAGTCCATCCGCGGCGCGTTCGGCACCCCCTTCGAGGCGGCGTACGCGGAGTACCCGCCGAGGAGCAGGTACCCGATCACGATCGCCAGGCCGAGGCGCCACAGGGTGTCCCAGCCGGCCCAGTAGATGACCAGGCTCGCCACCACGAAGGCGATGGGCGAGATGATCGTGCCGCCGGGCAGGTGGTACGAGCGCTCCATCCCCGGCAGCCGCTTGCGCAGCACCCCGAAGGCCAGCGGCGCCCCCGCGTACATCAGCACCACGGCCGAGGTGATGAAGCCGACCAGCCGCTGCCAGCTCGGGAACGGCAGGAAGCAGATCACCCCGGCGACCCAGGCGATGAGCAGGCCGAGCCAGGGCACCGAGTTGCGGTCGGTGTACTGCAGGGCGGGCGGCGCGTAGCCGTTGCGGCTGAGGCCGTAGGTGACCCGCGAGCTGGAGGTGATGTAGACCAGCCCGGTGCCGGCCGGCGAGACCACGGCGTCGATGAACAGGACGGTGGCCAGCCAGCCCAGGCCGATCAGGGTCGCCAGGCCCGCGAACGGGCCGCTGACGCCGGGGTAGGTGAGCTTGCTCCAGCCCCCCGCGAAGGTCTCCGGCGGCAGGGCGCCGATGAACACCACCTGGAGCATCAGGTAGATGATCGTGCCGACCAGCACCGAGCCGAGCACCGCCCGGGGGATGTCCTTGCGGGGGTTGCGGCTCTCCCCCGCCCACTGGATGGCCTGCTCGAAGCCGAGCAGCGCGAAGATCACGCCGCTGGTGCTGATCGCCGCCAGCACGCCCTTGGCGCCGTCCGGCGCGAAGCCGTGGGCAGTGAAGTTGGAGCCGTGGAACTCGGTGAACCCGAGGGCGAAGATGGTCAGGATCGGGATGGCGACCTTCCACACCGTGGCCGCGCTGTTGGTGTGGGCGAGCAGCCGGACGCCGAGGAAGTTGATCGCGACGAAGACACCGAGCAGCACGGCCGCCACGACGAAACCGGAGCCGGTCAGCGTCAGGTCCGGGTTGAGGAAACCGTCCGCCCAGGTCCAGTGCCGGGCGTAGTTGATCATCGCCTGCACCTCGATCGGTGCGATGGTCGCCGCCTGCAGCCAGGTGAACCAGCCGAAGGACATCCCGGCGAAGCCGCCGAAGGCGTAGTGGGGGTAGCGCGCCGTACCGCCCGCGACCGGGAACAGCCCGCCCAGCTCGGCGTGGATCAACGCCAGCAGGATGATGGCCACCGCACCGATACCCCAGGACAGCAGGGCGGCCGGCCCGGCCGCCACCGCCGCCACCTGCGCCCCGAACAGCCAGCCGGACCCGATGATCGCACCCACCGACGCCCAGAGCAGCCCGGCGAGGCCGACCTCACGCTTGAGCCCGGTGTGCCCCGTGGGAGGCGATGACGTCGTGTCGGGATGGGCCATGGCGCAACCGCCTCTCGAATCGGGGGGAGAAATCCCCCCGACAGTGCCGCAGCCCCGGCGGGTCCCCTCGCCCCGAAACACCCACCGTCCTGCGCCCTCACCCGAACGGTCGCAGGGCCGCACGCCGTACGGGCCCGCCCCGAAGGACCCCCGGGGCGGGCCCGTCACTCATTTGGCTCAGACGGTGCCGAACTCCCCGCTGCGCACGGCGGAGACGAAGGCCGACCAGGCGTCAGTGGGGAAGACCAGGGCGGGGCCCTCTGGGTCCTTCGAGTCACGGACGGGCACAGCGCCGGAGGCGACCAAGTTCCCCGCTACCTCAATGCAGTCGCCGCCGTTGCTGCTGTATGAAGATTTGAACCATGCGGGTTCGGTGGCGGTCACGGTAGTTCCTCCCTCAGCCGGCTGATCAGGGCCACGGACTCAGCTTGCGAGAGCACGAGAGCCTGAAGCTGATAGTAGGCCGTGAGCACTGGCAGCACTGCGTCGCTGTCCCGCTCCAAGTGCCCTTGCTGTGCCGATTCCGCATAGGAAATCAGAGACCGGTCAGGAAGCGTCAGGATGTTCACCGGCAGGTCGAACGACCGCTCTTCGCCTATGGCATACGGGGCGACCTGGAGCATCGTGTTGGGCAACGCCGCGAACTCAACGAGCTGATCCAGCTGGGCTGCCATGACTGCGGGCCCGCCGACCGGCCTACGAAGGCAGCTCTCATCCAGGACAACATGGATCAACGGCGAAGGCTCCCGGCGCAAGTTGGCCTGTCGGCGCGCAAGATAGGTCACCCGCTCATCTGCCTGACTCTGCGTGATGCTGCCTCGGCGCACCGCTCCCGCCGCGATGGCTGTTGCATAGTCCACGCTCTGAAGCAGGCCAGGCACGATTCCAAGCGTGAACAGTCGCAGCTCCACGGCCTTCGACTCCCGCTCCACGTATTGCGGGAACCCTTCGAGGAGCGCCGAGGTCTTGATGTCGAGAGCCTTGCGGGTAAAGACCCGCTCCCACCCGAACGCTTTGTCAAGTTCCCGTGCGAGTCGCGGCGTTGGGGGGCGTCGACCAGTTTCCACGGCTGACACATGCGTCGCCGAGTAACCGATGACATCTGCCAGATCGTCCTGGGTCCACCCCCGCGCCTCTCGTGAAGTGCGGAGAAACACACCGAACTTCGCCGCCGGGCCCCCATCGGGGTCGAGCTCAACCTTGTTCACAGGCCTTGATCCCCACTCTTCGAGCAACTTTGACAGCTTGAAGGCCTCCCAAGCATAGAGGACAGTTTGCACCCCGGGTAGTCATATCACTACTGAGAGGAGCGGGCCTTGAAGCTGCACCACACCCCACCGCCCCCTTCGCCCCAGATCCCCACCGAGTGCTTCCAGGTGGTGATCTACCTGGCCAAACCCAGCCCCGCCTTCCCCGAGTTGGAGATGCGCGCCTGCGAGGACTACGCGCTCGCCCACAACTGGGACGTCACCCTCACCATCCTGGACGACGAAACCGAGAAGCCCCCGGAGCAGCGCCCCCTGCTCCTGGCCGCGTTGCAGTCCATCAGCGACAAGACCGCAGGATCGATCCTGATCCCCTCCAAGGCCGCCATCTCCCCCCTCGACGGCGAGTTCGACGACTTCGCCGCCCAGGTCGAGAAGGCCGGCGGCTTCCTCCAGGTGGCCCGCCGATGAGCGGCCGCTACGGCATCGTCCCCGCCGAGGCCCCCAGCGGCGCCGGATACCCGGTCTGGGTCATCCGGGACCACGAAACCGGCCACCTGGTGAAGGCGCTCCCGCCCCGCCCCGAACCGCTCCGCTTCTACTCGTACGACCGGGCCGAGCGCTGGGTGAGCGCCAACGAGCAGCCGCCCCCGACCCCGGAGGGTGCCTGATGACCACCGCCCTCTCCCGCAAGCCGTACGAGATCCGCCTGATCAGCGCCCGCAGCCCGCACTTCCTCCTCGTCGAGAGCTGGGGCCTGTGGGACCCGAGCCAGCACCGGTACCTCCGCGTGCGAGGCACCTCGGGCAGGATCAGACGCTTCTACACCCGTGCCGCCGCCGAGGCCTACCTCCGCACCACGCCCGGCAGCCCCCTATAGCCGGCGTGGCCCCGTCCCGCCGGGTGGGACGGGGCCACGTGTTCGGCCGCCGCCTCCCGGCACAGTTCCCGCAGCATTCACCTGCCCGGCACCGGGAACTCACCACGGACCGGCAAGCTCCGCCCAGAGCTGAAGTTGGCTAGACAACTCGCGCCGAGGAGGAGACCCATGACCGAGCAACCGCCGCCCTACTGGCTGCGCGACAACTGCCCGTGCGCCGAGTGCCGGGACCCGCGCAACGGGCAGAAGCGGTTCCAGATCGGCGACCTGCCGCCGGACCTCACCATCGCCGCGCAGTGCGAGCTGGACGGCAACCTGGAGGTGCTCTGGTCGGACGGGCACCGCTCCCGCTACCCGCTCGCCTGGCTGCTCGACACCGACGAGGGCGACGGACGCACCGAGCAGGGCAAGCGGCTCTGGACAGCAGCCGACTTCGCGCGCGGCCTCCCCGAGGCCGACTGGGAGGCCTACCTCACCGACCCGTCCGAGCAGACCGCCGTCCTCGCCGCCGTACGCCGCAGCGGCTTCGCGGTGCTGCGCGGGGTGCCGGCCGTGGAGCGCCAGGTGCTGCGGGTGGCCGAGAGCTTCGGCTACGTCCGGGTCACCAACTACGGCGAGCTGTTCGACGTCCGGGTCGAGCCCGACCCGAACAACCTCGCGTTCACCGACAGAGCCATCGCCCCGCACACCGACAACCCGTACCGGGACCCGGTGCCCACCCTCCAGTTGCTGCACTGCCTGGAGAACTCGGCGACCGGCGGCGACTCCGGCCTCGTGGACGGCTTCAAAGCCGCCGCAATCCTCCGCGACGAGTCCCCCGAAGACTTCGAGACCCTCACTCGCACCCCCGTCCCCTTCGTCTTCCGCGACCGCCGCACCGAACTGCGCGCCGACCGTCCGCTGATCGGCCTGGACCCGCTGGACCGCATCCGCGAGGTCAGGTGCAACAACCGCTCGATCGCCACCCTGCGGGGAACCAACCGCGAGGCCTTCTACGCCGCCTACCGCCGCTTCGCCGCGATCACCCTGCGCCCCGAGCTCCAGCTCACCTTCCGCCTGAACCCCGGCGACTGTCTGATCTTCGACAACACCCGCCTCCTGCACGCCCGCACCGCCTTCGAGCAGGACGGCCACCGCCACCTCCAGGGCTGCTACGCCGACCTGGACTCCCTCGCCTCCACCCTCGCCGTGCTGCACCGCCGCACGGCCGCCCTGGACGAGCTCGCCGAGCTGTTCGCGGGCGAGGGCGCCGGGGAGTACCTGGGCGAGGCGGTCACCATGGCCGAGCACATGCTGCAGGCCGCCGCCGCTGCCGAGGCGGCCGGAGCCCCCGGCCACCTCGTCGCCGCCGCGCTGCTGCACGACGTCGGCCACTTCCAGGGCGCCCTGCACGGGCGAGATCTGATGCAAGGTCAGGACAACCGCCACAGCGACACCGGCGCCGCCTGGCTGGCCCGCTGGTTCGGCCCGGAGGTCACCGAGCCGGTCCGGCTGCACGTCGCCGCCAAGCGCTACCTGTGCACCGTCGAGCCCGACTACCGCGCCGGACTCTCCGCCGCCTCCGAGTACACCCTCACCGTCCAGGGCGGCCCGATGGACGAGCGCGAGGCCGCCGCCTTCGCCCAACTCCCGGGCGCCGCCGACGCGGTGGCCGTCCGCCGCTGGGACGAGCAGGCGAAGGAGCCCGGCGCGCAGACGCCGGACTTCGAGCACTACCGCCCGCTGCTCGCCTCGCTGATGCGTTAGTACCCGAACAGCGCCCGGGAGTTCAGTCCAGCTCCCGGGCGTGCCGCGAAAGCGCCGACGTGGCCAGCGAGTTGTGGACGCTGAAGGCCACCGTCCCGGGCAGGTAGCGGTCCTGGGACCACTCCACCGGCGTGCCGGTCGGATCGGTCGTCCGCCGCCGCTCGCGCAGCAGCGGGCCGCCGCGGCGACAGCCGAGCAGCCGGGCGTCCTCGGCGTTGGCCGCGACGATGTCGATGGTGTGGTCGGCGTCGGTGAACAGGATGCCGTGCTCGCGCAGCACCTCGGTGTGGGAGACCACGTCCGGCGGCAGTTCGGCGACGATCTCGCCGACCCGCGGCGGGTAGATGGTGCGCTCGACCATCACCGGGGTGCCGGACAGGGTCCGCAGGCGGACCGTCACGTACACCTCCGCGCCCGGCTCCAGGCGCAGTTGCTCGCGCTCGGCGGCGTCGGCCGGGCGGCGCACCAGGGAGTCCAGGATGCCGCCGGGCTCCTCGCCCATCGAGTACGCCCAGTGGGTGAAGCTGAGCAGTTCGGAGAAGCTCTGCACCCGGGCGCCGCCGAGCACCACCCGGCGGGTGCCGCGGCGGGAGGTGACCAGTCCGTCCGAGCGCAGCACGGCGAGCGCCTGGCGGACGGTGCCGCGGGAGACCCCGTACTGCTCGGCCAGCGCGCCCTCGGCCGGCAGTCGGCCCGCCTCGCCGTACGCGCCGGTGGTGATGGCCTCGCGCAGATCGGCGGCCACCTTGCGGTACAGGGCGCCGGCACGCTCGACCGGTCGCTCCGGCTCTACCGCCACGTCCGTCATCGATCCCTCCTGGGGCGTAGTCCTGCGCAGCCGTACCGGCGCGGACAGCCCGACCTTATCCCGCTGCGCGATTCGAGCATCGCACCGAACGGATCACGCTCCGATGGCCGGATTCGACCGTTCCCGCAGCCGACCCCGGCTCTGGGCCGTCCGTTCACCTTCCCGTCACCGAACTTCGGGTTACTTACCCCCGTCAGCGAAGTTGGCTAGTCAACTCGGACGGTTCCGAACTCATTCCGGACTCCTCCCGGACGGCTCCGGACCGCCACTCGTCTGATCCCCCGTTCAAGACCCGTTCAAGACACCCGCTTGCAGTTCCCCCGTCTCAGGAGACTGACCCGTGTCCGTGCACCGCGCCCGCTCCGCCGCCTTCGCGGCCGTCCTGACCGCCGCCGCGCTCTCCCTCACCGCCTGCGGTTCCGCCGGCTCCTCGGCCGCGAAGGCCGGCAGCAACGACCTCCCGGGCGGCAAGAGCGCCAAGACCGCCACCTCGGTCGCCGACTTCGGCGGCATGGACGCGCTGGTCGCCGCCGCCAAGAAGGAGGGCAAGCTGCACGCCATCACGCTGCCGCGCGACTGGGCGAACTACGGCAAGCTGATGGACGACTTCAAGGCGAAGTACGGCATCGACATCGAGGACGAGAACCCGGACGGCTCCAGCCAGGACGAGATCAACGCGATCACCTCCCGCAAGGGCCAGGACCGCGCCCCCGACGTCGTCGACCTCGGTGCCGCGTTCGCCACCTCCGGCGCCAAGCAGGGCCTGTTCGCCCCGTACAAGGTCGCCGACTTCGCCAAGATCCCGGACACCATGAAGGACGCCGAGGGTCTGCGCTACAACGACTACGGCGGCTACATCTCGATCGCCTGCGACGCCAAGAAGGTCTCGGCCTGCCCGAAGACCTTCGCCGACCTGATGAAGCCCGAGTACAAGGGCATGGTCGCGCTCAACGGCAACCCGACCAAGGCGAACGCCGCGTACAGCGCCGTCATGGCCGCCTCCCTGGCCAACGGCGGTTCGCTGGACAACATCCAGCCCGGCATCGACTTCTTCGGCAAGCTGAAGCAGGCCGGCAACTTCAACCCGGTCGAGGTCACCCCGGCGACCATCGAGAAGGGCGAGACCCCGATCACCATCGACTGGTCCTACCTGAACGCCGGCTACGCCGAGAAGTTCAAGGACAAGGGCATCGACTGGCAGGTCAGCATCCCGTCCGACGGCATCTACGCCAACTTCTACAACCAGGCCATCAACAAGGACGCGCCGCACCCGGCCGCCGCCCGCCTGTGGGAGGAGTACCTCTACAGCGCGGAGGGCCAGAACGGCTTCCTGGGCGGCTACGCCACCCCGGCCCTGTTCGACGCCATGAAGACCGCCGGCACCCTGGACGCGGCCACCGCCGCCAAGCTGCCGGCCGTCGAGAAGCCCTTCACCACCTTCCCGACCGACGACCAGACCACGGCGGCCAAGAAGGTCGTGACCGAGAACTGGGCCAAGGCGATCGCGGGCTGACCTGAGATGACCACGGCTCCCACCCCGGTGCCGGCCACCGCCTCCGCCGCCCAGCGCGGCGGGGGCGCCCCCGGCCCCGTCTCCTCCCCCACCGCCCCGGCCGTCACGGCTGCGCGGACCGAGGCCCCCCGCCCGGCCGGGCGCCGGGCCCGCGGCAGCCGCGCCTGGCTCGCCGCCCTCCCCCTGGTGCTCTTCTTCGTGATCGGCTTCGGCCTGCCCGCCGTCGCGATCGCCATCGGCGCCTTCACCACCTCCTCGGACGCCCCCGACGGCGGCGGCACCTTCACCACCGACAACCTCACCGGCTCCCTCCAGGGCGCGTACTGGACGGCCCTGTGGGGCAGCGTGAAGCTCTCCCTGCTGACCGCGCTGATCGCCACCGTGGTCGGCCTGCCGCTGGCCCAGGCCGTGGCGACCTCCCGGTTCCGGGCCTTCCGCGAGGCCGTGATGTCCGCCTCCGGCGTGCTCGCCAACTTCGGCGGCGTCCCGCTGGCCTTCATGTTCGTCGCCACCCTCGGCAACTCCGGCGAGGTCACCAAGAAGCTCGGCCTGACCAAGCACGGCTGGAACCTCTACACCTTCTCCGGTCTGTCGGTGGTCTACCTCTACTTCCTGGTGCCGCTGATGGTCATCACCATCACCCCGGCCCTGGAGGGCCTGAAGGCCCAGTGGCGCGAGGCCGCCGCCAACAACGGCGCCACCTCGCCGCAGTACTGGCGGCACGTGGCCCTGCCCGTCCTGCTGCCCTCGCTGCTCGGCGGCTTCGTGCTGCTGTTCGGCGCCTCCTTCGCCGCGTACGCCACCGCCGAGGCCATGGTGGGCAGTTCGGTGCCGCTGATCTCGATGCAGATCGGCGACGCGCTGTCCGGCAACGTCCTGGTCGGCCAGGGCAACCTCGCCCTCGCCCTCGGCCTCGACATGATCGTGGTCGCCTGCCTGGTGATGGCCCTGTACCTGCCCCTTCAGCGCCGGAGTGCCAAGTGGCTCGCCTGATCGATCGCATCCGTTTCGGCCGCGGCCTGGTCCTGCTGATCTGCGGGACCTACTTCGCGGTGCCGCTGGCCGCCTCGCTGTGGTTCAGCGTCGACGACAACAAGGGCGGCACCACCTTCCGCGCCTACACCGAGCTGCTGAACGCCCCCGGCTTCACCGACAGCCTGGTGCTGAGCCTCGAACTGGCCGTCGTCACCGTGGTCGTGCTGCTGCTCCTGCTCGTCCCGGCGGTGCTCGCCGCCCGGCTCGGCGCGCCGAAGCTGCGGCCGGTGATCGAGATCATGTGCTCGATGCCGCTGGTCGTCCCGGTCGTCGCGCTCACCACCGGCATCATCGGCGTGCTGCGCTGGGGCCCGGACCACCTCCAGGACACCCCCTTCTTCCAGACCATCGTGGCCATCCAGGACCCGAACTTCCCGATCGTCCTGGTCATCGCGTACGTGCTGATGGCGCTGCCGTTCGCCTACCGGGCGATCGACGCCGGCCTGCGCGGCGTGGACGTGGTCACCCTGGTCGAGGCCGCCCGCAACTGCGGGGCCGGCTGGCTGCGGGCGGTGTTCACCGTCGTCCTGCCCAACCTGCGCAGCTCGCTGCTGAACGCCGCCGTGCTCACCGTCGCCCTGGTGCTCGGCGAGTTCACCACCGCCTCCATCCTCGGCTTCTCCCCCTTCTCGGTGTGGATCAACTCCAACGGCAAGAGCGACGGCCAGATGTCCGTCGCGGTCTCGATGCTCAGCCTGCTGATCGTCTGGCTCGTCCTGCTGCTGATGTCCGCCGTCGGCCGCGGCCGCAAGGCCGCCCGGTCCTGAACCCGGTCCTGAACCACCCAACGCTTTCCAGGAGTTACCAGCCATGACCACGGCCACCGCCCTCGTCGACGGCCCCCCGCTCGCCCCCGGAAGCACCTCGGGCAGCGCCACCGTCGAGTTCCGCTCGCTGCGCCGCGCGTTCGGCGCCACCACCGCCCTCGACGGCCTGGACCTGACCGTCCAGCCCGGTGAGCTGCTCGCCCTGCTCGGCCCGTCCGGCTGCGGCAAGACCACCGCGCTGCGCATCCTGGCCGGCTTCGAGCAGCACGACTCCGGCGAGGTGCTGGTCGACGGCCAGGACATCACCGCGATCCCCGCCCACAAGCGCGACGCGGGCATGGTGTTCCAGTCGTACAGCCTCTTCCCGCACCTGACCGCGCTGGACAACGTCGCCTTCGGGCTGCGGATGCGCGGCACCGGCAAGGCCGAGCGCCGCAAGCGCGCCCACGAGCTGCTCGAGCTGGTCGGCCTGCCGCACCGCGCCGAGCACTACCCGCACCAGATGTCCGGCGGCCAGCAGCAGCGCATCGCGCTCGCCCGCGCGCTCGCCCTGCAGCCGCGCGTGCTGCTGCTGGACGAGCCGCTGTCCGCGCTGGACGCCAAGGTCCGCCTCCAGCTGCGCGAGGAGATCCGCCGACTGCAGCAGGAGCTGGGCATCACCACCCTGTTCGTCACCCACGACCAGGAGGAGGCGCTGTCGATGGCCGACCGGGTCGCCGTGCTGCGGGCCGGGAAGCTGGAGCAGTGCGCCACCCCGTCCGAGCTGTACGGCCGGCCGGCCACCGCGTTCGTCGCCGAGTTCGTCGGCACCATGAGCCGCATCCCGTGCACCCGTAGCTCGGACGGCGTCGAGGTGCTCGGCCGCCGGCACGCGGTCGACGGCGAGGTTCCGGCCGACGGCGAGCTGCAGGTGCTGGTCCGCCCGGAGAACGTCCTGCTCAGCCCGGACGAGGCCGGCCCCGCGCTGGTGGTCACCGCGTCCTTCCTGGGCGCCGTCACCCGGCTCACCGTCCGCCTGGACGACGGCACCGAGGCCAAGGCCGACCTGCCCACCGAGGCCGCCGCCGCCCTGCCGGCCGGCTCCCGCGCCGCGCTCACGCTGCCGGAGCGCCCGGTGTTGGTGGACCGCCGCGCCGCCTGAGAACCTCTTCCCCGCACCGACCGAAGAACCACCGAAGGTACCGCCATGCCTGAATCCGCCGTGCCCGAACCCGCCGTACTCCCCTCCCCCCTGCTCCCCTCCGCCGTCCTCTTCGACATGGACGGCACCCTGGTCGACACCGAGCAACTGTGGTGGCAGGCCGCCGCCGAACTCGCCGAGGAGCTGGACCACCCGCTCACCGACCGGGACGCCCCCGAGGTGCTCGGCCAGGCCGTCGAGCACACCGCCGCCCACCTCCACAGGGTCAGCGGCACCACCCGCCCCGAGGCCGAACTCGCCGCCCGGCTGGGCGAGTCCTTCGCCGGCAAGGTCGCCGCCGAGACGGTGCCCCGCCCCGGCGCGCTCGCCCTGCTGGCCGCCCTGCGCGAGGCCCGGGTGCCCACCGCGCTGGTCTCCGCCTCCCCGCGCCAGGTGGTGGACCTCGTCCTCGCCTCGATCGGCCGCGACTGGTTCGCCGTCACCCTGGCCGCCGAGGACACCGCCCGCACCAAGCCCGCGCCGGACCCGTACCTGGCCGCCGCCGAGCGGCTCGGCCTGGACCCGGCCGTCTGCGTCGCCGTCGAGGACACCCCGACCGGGGTCGCCTCCGCCGCCGCGGCCGGGTGCGCGGTGCTCGCCGTGCCGTCCACCGCCGTCCCGATGCCCGACGGCGAGCGGATCACCCTGCTGGACAGCCTGGAACGGGCCGACCTCGCGCTGCTGGGGAAGCTCTGCGCCGCCCCGGCCGTTTGACAGCGACATGCCCTACGTTCTGCTCACCCTCGCCATCCTGAGCGAGGTCTGCGCCACCAGCTGCCTCAAACTCACCGAGGGGTTCACCCGCCTCTGGCCCAGCCTGGGGGTGGGCATCGGCTACGCGCTGTCCTTCTTCCTGCTCGGCCGCGCGCTCAAGCACATACCGGTCTCGGTCGCGTACGCGGTCTGGTCGGGGGCCGGGACGGCGGCCGTCGCCGGGATCGGCGTGGTCGCCTTCGGCGAGTCGCTGGGAAAGCTGCAGGTCCTGGGGATCGCGCTGATCATCGTCGGGGTGGTCGTGCTCAACCTCAAGGGCAGTCACTGACGCCTCGTCAGTTCTCCAGGCCCCGGGCCGGAGTGGGACGTCGGACGCGCCGACGACCCGCTCCGGCCCGTTCGCTACCCTGTCCTCCCCGAAGGCACCCGGACCTCCCGGATCGTCCG
The DNA here is from genome assembly GCF_027627435.1 of Kitasatospora cathayae. Taxonomy (GTDB): domain Bacteria; phylum Actinomycetota; class Actinomycetes; order Streptomycetales; family Streptomycetaceae; genus Kitasatospora; species Kitasatospora cathayae. The sequence goes on from NZ_CP115450.1 coordinate 2,731,014, forward strand.
GCTGTGAACCGGGGTTATGCTCGCCCGGTCCGACAACCGACGCATCGGGGGAGAAAGTGGCCGATTTCACGGTCAGTCCCGAATTCCTCGCCAAACTGGCCAAGGACCTCAAGGGCTGCGGCGACGAACTCGACCAGGGGCTGCAGGCGCTCAAGGGAGCGAGCCGCGACGGGCTCGGCTTCGACTTCCTGGAGGAGGCCGGCCAGCACTTCCAGGAGAAGTGGGAGTACGGCCTGAAGAAGGTCCGCGAGTGCGTCAAGGTGCTCGACGAGGGCCTGGAGAAGGTGCAGCAGTCCTACGCGGGCACCGAGCAGAACATCACCAAGGCCCTCACTCCCGCGCAGGGGCAGTCATGACCGACCCCAAGTCCAAGCCCGAGCCCGACTGGTCCGGCCTCGGCTTCAACCCGGCCCCCGGCGACCCCACCGCCGTGGCCGGCCTCAGCAGCAGCCTGCGCCGGGTCTCCCAGCACCTGACCGGTGTCCACACCACGCTGTCCCAGATCTCCGACAACCAGGGCCAGTGGACCGGCGACGCCGCCAAGGCCTTCGCCGCCCAGTTCGGCAAGCTCCCCGGCTACCTCCAGGACGCCGCCGACTCGATCACCGCCGCCTACCAGGCACTCGACTCCTGGTACAAGTCACTCAACGAACACCAGCCCAAGGCCGTCGAGTTGGCCCACGCCGCGCTCGCCGCCAAGCAGAAGATGGACCAGGCCGAGCAGGCCCACGCCACCGCGGCCGCCGCCCCCGACCTCCAACTGGCCGGCAAGAGCTTCCCCGACGACGTCTCCCTCGCCGCCGCCGAAAAGCGCTACACCGCCGCCAAGACCCACCTCGACGCGGCCGCCGAACTCGTCAACAGCGCCACCACCACCCTCACCGGCCTGCGCAATCAGGCCCACGAACTCGCCGCGGGCCACAAGTCCGACGCCCACACCACCGCCACCGCCATCCGCAAGGCCGCCGACAGCAAGGCCCCGCCGGAGCCGGGCTGGCTCAGCAAGGTCGGCAACTGGCTGAAGAACCACGGCGCCGACCTGCTGACCGTCGCGTCCGGCGTCTGCGGCGTCGCGGCGATCTTCTTCCCGGCCTTCGCCCTGCCGGCCATCCTGCTCAGCCTCGCGGCGGCGGGCGCCCACGCGCGGCAGTACGGCATCAGCGGGCTGCTGCCCACCAGCATGGCGAACCTGGGCAACGACCTGACCTTGGCAGGTGACCTCCTTGGAGCGATTCCCGGCGGGGCCGTCCTCAAGGGTGGGTTCACCGCGTTCAGGACCGCCCGGGCCGCCGGGACCGGCGTGAGGGCCTCGGTAGGCGTCGGCGCCACAGAGGTCCGTGCCGCCGCCAGGGCGATCGACCCGGCCAGCCCGATCTTCACCACAGCGATCGAGAAACCCACCGTCAAACTCGGGCTCTCGAAGGCCACCGCGATGAACATCTCCGACGGCGTACAGGCCGCCGGCACCGCAGCGCTCACCGCGCCCACCGCGTACAGCCTCACCCAGGACAACGCCGGTCCCGGGCTGACCGCGGCGGTGAACTACACCACTGGCGGTGGCAACGTGATCAACGGCGCCGGAGGCGCCATCGGCGGCACCGGCAAGACCCGGATCCTGTCCGGGCTGCTCGGTGCCGGCAGCGCGGTCGCGACCGGCGTGTGGGGAGCGAGCCAGTGACCGTCGACACCGACGCCCCGTCGTTCTGGCTGTCCCTGCCCGACGGATTCACCGCCATCGATCTGGCGGAGGACCCGGGCGACCGGATGTGCCGCATCGTGGATGGGCTCGACACGCTCACCGACGTGAGCCCCGAGCAGAAGCTCAGCATCACCATTGCCGCCGAGAGCGCCCTTCAGGCGCAGCTGCGCGAAGGCGCGGTCCACGTCTCCAACTGTCTGGTGCCAACCGACGAAGGCACGATCGCCCAGGGCATGCTCAGCCTCTTCCTCCGCCAGGAGGAGCTGGAACCCCGCGGCACATATCCGCAGCGCGCCGCCGAACAGCTCACCGCCGCCTGGCCGGACGCGGAGGTCGCCGTCCTCGACTTCACCCCCGGCCGCGCCGCTGTGGTCGCCCGCGACCTGACCGTGCCCGTCTCCGGAGCGGTCTACGGCCTGCCAGGCTCGGGCGCCATCACCGTCCGTCAGCTCGAAGTGCTGATCCCGCACCCGTGGAGCCCCCATGTGCTAGCGGCCGTTTTCACCACACAGAACCTCGACCACTGGGAGGATTGGCTCCCGGTGGTCGGCGCCGCGATCGGCGGCATCTCCTTCCACCCACCGCGCAACGAGTCCCGGGACGACCTCCCGCCCGAGCAGTGGGACAACATCCGCAAGGCCTTCGGATGACGGTCACCCGGCCCGAGGAACGGGCGCATGTCAGCCGCGGCCTCCTCCGTCGCGCGCTCGTTCTTGGTGCCGTCTCCACCGGCATGATCGTCGGCATCACCGCCGTGGACGTGTACGTCAGTGGGATCCTCGCCGTCTGCCTGGGGTTCCTCTACCCGGTGGTGATGGTCGGCGGACTCGTCATGCTCGAGGATTCCGCCGACCACCCCCGGCTGGCGAAGGATTCGGTCGGCCTGGGTGTGCTCGCGGCCATCCTCGCCCTCGTCGCCTACCAGGCCGGGATAGTCGCCTGGCACAACCTGATCCTCGGCTCGGGCCGGAACGTGAACGCCGTGATCGTGTCCGAGCACGTCGAGAAGTCGTCCCACGGCTCCACGAAATGGACGTACATGCTTGCGCCGGAGGGCACCGACTCCATCCCGGGCGGGCCGCTGGAACAGGACTCCCATCGCTTCAAGCCCGGTGACACCATCGTCGTCCGAGTGGACCCGGGCGGTCAGGTCGCACCCAAGCTCCCCGGTGAGGCCGACTCCACCGCCGCCCTGTGGTCCGCCGTCGGGCTCACCGTGCTCATCGACCTCCTCGTGCTCTGGTTTGTCCGGCCCCGGCGCAAGCCCAGTTCACCCCCGCGTCCGGCCGGGTCCTGACGGTCCTCCGCTCCCGCCGCCGACCCTCCTCGGCATGACCCGCATCGCACCGCCGCGCTGAAACCCTGTCACCCCGTCCAGCCGTCCTTCCGTTAGCGCTTTCTGATGAATGGGCAGTACGGGAGACGACACCATGGGCGATGACGCAGCGAAAGCCGGCGGCCCGGAGTTCAAGATCCGGCCGGGGCAACTGAAGGACGCCGCGCCGACCTTCGAGAACCAGAGCAAGGCGCTCAAGGAGGCGGGCCGACACGGCATGAGCACGGCGATGATGGACCGCCTGGCGGCCATCGACTGGACCTACCCGGTAGGCCACGATGTGCGTGCGGCATCCCGGTCCCGGCTGATGGCCGAGTACCTCCGCCGGGCCTCGCTCTGGGCGCAGGTGCTGGGCGGTCCGCCGAGGTGGCCGTACTTCGACATCGCGGGGGCCCTCGCCCCGGAAGTCCGGGTGGACCCCGAGGTGGCCGAGCGGCTTGAGGAGTACATCGAGAAGCACGTCGAATTCGTGTCGGCCGAGTTCGTGTGCCGCGCGGCCGTCCGGTGGGCGACACTGCGGGACACGCCGGGAGTGCAACTTCCGGACCTGCCCGATCCGTTCGAGCCTCTGATTCTCATGTACGAGCGAGGCGGGGAAGTCCTCTATGACGACAGCTGGGCCTTCAACTTCGGCGGCCGAGCCGTGCGGATCACGCCTTGGCGTGATCACCTCTCCGCGGAGCCCGCGACCGCCCTCGACCTCGCCACCTTGGACTCCCTGGACCACGAGTACGAACGGGCCGACGTCGACCGCCAGTAATGGACCACGGCAGACTGAAGGTGCCTTGCGGGCGGCTCCGGCCACGCCGGAGCCGCCCACGCCTCGAACTAGCCGAGCTCGCCGGCCTTGATGCCCGCGACGAGGCTCTGCCAGGCCCCCGGGGTGAACTCAAGGCTCGGGCCGCTCTTGTCCTCGAGTCGCGGATCGCGATCCCCGGGGACAGCCGCAGCGCCTCCACGCAGGCCCCGCCCTGCTCGCTGCTGTGACTGGACTTGAACCAACCGACTTCCTCGTCATGCAGAGGGTGCATCACATCTCCTCGGCTGCTTGCTTGAGCATGCCGATCGACCGATCGTGGCTGGCCGCCGTGCCGATCAGATCGGCCCACGTGTCCTCGTAATGACGTCGGGCCGGGCGGTGCCGATGACCAGGAAGTCGGGCCCCGCCGGCTTCCTGCCCGCACCCCGCCCGGAGGGCGTCAGGGGCCGGGCGTACGCTTCCGCCCCGTCACACCGAGAACCGGGGGAAGCCATGGCTGGACCGAGAACGAGACGCGGGACGATCGCGCTGGCGGTGGCGCTCACGCTGGCCGTTCCGGCCGGGACGTTCGGGCTGGTGCTGCTGAACGCGGACGCCGGGTTCGGCGCGGCCTTGCCGGTCGGGCTGGTGCTCGGGGTCGCCTGGATCGTGGGCATGGTCCGGCTGCTCGGGGCTGCGGCGGGCTGCTGGGCGACCGGGTTCGGCGTGGTGCTGTGGTTGATGGCGCTGGGGTCGGTGGCCTCCGCCCGGGACTCGGTGATCCTGAGCACCTCCGGGGTGACGGTCACCGCCCGCGTCACGGCCGCGTACGACTACCAGCAGGGCAAGCACCCGTACTCGGGTTACACGCTCGTGGACGAGAACGGCACGCCGATCCCGAACGGCACCGTCACCACCGGCCTGCGCTCGCACGCGGTCGGCGACCGGCTCGCCGTCCGCTACGACCCCGGGGGCGTCGCGACGGCACGCCTCCCGGAGGACATCGACGTCCCCGGTGAGCTGGCCGTCGCCTTCGGGCTCAACGCCTTCGTGATGGCCGTCACCGCCGGCCTCGGCGCCTCGGTGGTCCGCAACGGCCGCCCGCGCCGGGTCCCGTTCCCCCCGCGGGGCATGGTCATCGGGCGCAACTACCCCCGCACCACCCGGGCCCGCAGGTAGTTGCGCCGGCCGAAGTTCGGCTCGTCGACCGCCGTCAGCTCCTCGACCTGGAACCGGTACAGCGCCGCCGCCCCGCCCCCGGTGAGGTACTGCCGCCGGAGCTCCTCGTCCTGGGCGAAGGACGGGTAGCGCCCCTGGTACGCCGCCAGCGCCGCCTCCGCCTGGCGCCCCCAGGCCTCGCTCGCGCTGCCGGTCAGCTGGAGTCCGCGCAGTTGTTCGCCGAAGGCGGGCGGCGGCAGGAAGACGGTGGCGGCGGCCCGGGCCTCCTCGGCGAGGTGGTGGCTGTGCCGGGTGGCGCGCTCGCTGACGAAGTACAGGACGAGGTCGTCGTCGTAGGCGAAGAAGGCCAGGTTGGCGTGCGGCCCGTGCTCGTGGCCGGCGGTGGCGAGGGTGAGCACCATGGCTTCGGCGAGCAGCCCCTCGACGCCCTTGTGCAGCAGGTCGCCCGGCCAGTCCCCCTGCGTGATGTCGAGTCGGTACGGCATTCGGCACTCCCTCCGCTGGCGCCCGGTGCCTTCGTGCCCCGAGCGCCTGAGTACGGCTGAGAACGACTGAGCCGGGCGGGCGCCCCCGGTCAGGGGGCCCCACGCCCGGCTCACATGCTCCACCCGTCGTCCGAAACCGGACAAGGGGCAGGCCGCTCAGGAAATCGCCGCTACCGCGCCCGGTGCGAGGCGTACCCGCGGGTCACCACCGGCATCGCGCCGGGGCCCAGCAGCGGGCGCAGCGCGCCGGAACGCATCCGGTCCACCAGCGGTCCGCAGCGGCCGGCCAGCGGCGCGAGCACCAGCGCCACCAGGATGCCGACGAGCGCGCCGGCCGCCACGTCGTGCGGGTAGTGCACGCCGACCCAGACCCGGGAGGCCGCCATCAGCACCGCGAAGACGGTGGCGACGGCGCCGAGCCGACGGCTGACGAACCAGAGCGAGATCGCGGCGGCGAAGGCGATCACCGAGTGGTTGCTCGGGAAGGACCAGTCACCGCTGGTCGCGCTCGGGCAGGTCTCCAGCGAGATGCTGCCGCGGATCTGGGCGCACGGTCGGACCTCTTCGACCATGTTCTTCAGGACGGAGTTGATGCCGTACGCGACGACCACGATCACCGGGGAGGCCAGCACCTTGGCCATCACCGCGGACTCGGCGCCGCGCGCCCGCCACCAGGCGTAGAGCATGAACAGCGCGAAGAGTCCGAGGCCGATCGCCGACCAGATCTTGATCACGTCGTCCAGCCAGTGCGGGGCCGACTGCGCCCACCCGTTGACCCGGGTGTAGAGGCTGCCGTCGATCCCGCTGCCGTCGTAGACGGCCAGGGCCCGAGAGGACATCACACGTCACCTCCGTGACGGCGCGCCGTACGGGCGCGGAACAGTTCGAGAACAATGGGGAGCACGGAGACAACTACTACCAGACCGATGATCGGCAGCAGATACTGGTCGATCCCGGGTATCGAGGATCCGAGCCCGTACCCGGCCAGCACCACGCCGACGGTCCAGACCGCGCCGCCGGCCACCTGCCAGACGGTGAACGAGCGAACCGGCACTTCGAGCACGCCGCAGAGCGGATTCAGCACCGTCCGGACGATCGGGATGAACCGGGCGAGCACGATCGCCTTGCCGTGCCCGTACCGGGCCAGCAGTTCCTCGGCCCGTTCGACGCCCTCCAGCAGGCTCTTGCGCTTGGTGCGGCCCAGCAGCGCCCGGCCGCCGCGGCGGCCGATCAGGTAGCCGACCTGGGCCCCGGCCAGCGCGCCGACCAGGGCGGCGGGCAGCACCTGCCACAGGTGCAGCTGCGGGCCGGTGGTGGCGCCGGGGACGCAGAGCAGGCCCGCGGTGAACAGCAGCGAGTCGCCGGGCAGGAAGAAGCCCACCAGCAGGCCGGTCTCGGCGAACAGCACCATGGCGATGCCGAGGGTGCCGAAGGCGGCGAGCAGCGAGGACGCGTCCAGCGGGTTCACCGCGAGGTGAGAGCCGACCGCGAGGTGAGCGGCCGGAGCGGCAGGGAACTGAAGCAAGGCTGGCGGACCTCCCGTACGTTGGAGGGCGGCTTCACCGCGGTTCACCGCGGAACCCGCCCGGGACCGTCTACAGTGACGTAGACGGTCTACATGACTGTAGACGATAGCTGGAGGAAGCGCCGCCATGTCTGACGTACCGTCCGCCCGCCGGCCCGCCGGGGAGCTGGAGGCCGAGGTGCTGGCCGCCCTCTGGTCCGCCCGGCAGCCGATGACGCCGCAGGACGTCCAGACGGCGCTCGGCGGGGACCTCGCCCGCACCACCATCGCGACGATCCTGGCCCGGCTGCACGACAAGGGGACGGTCGAACGCACCCGGGCCGGCCGCGCCTACGCGTACACCCCGACCGTCCAGGACACCGCGGGCCTCGCCGCCCGCCGGATGCACACCGAACTGGGCCGCGAGGCCGACCGCTCCACCGTGCTCGCCCGCTTCGTCTCCGACCTCTCCGCCGAGGACGAACAGCTGCTGCGCGAACTGCTCGGCGACGGCGCACCGGGATCGGCGGGCGCACCGTGATGCTCGCCGTCTGGGCGCCGCTGCTGCTGCCCTTCCTCACCGCCCCGCTGGCCCGCCGGCTCGCCGAGGCGCTCCCGCCCCGGGCCGCCGCCTGGCTGCTGGCCGGCACCGCCGCCGTGCTGGCCGGCGGCACCGTCTGCTCGCTCGGGCTGCTCGCCACCGCCGGGCTGCTCCAGCTGCCCCCGGTCGCCGCCCTCGGCCACCTCTCGCTGCCCTGGCTCACCGCCGCCGCGCCCAGCGCCCCGCTCGCGGCCGCGCTGGCCGGCCTGGTACTCGCCGCGCTCACCGCACTGGCGGTACGGACCGCCCGGCGACGGCACCTGGAACTGCGGGCCGCCCGCGCCGCCCTGCCCGCCGACGGCCCGTACCCGGACGACGACGCCGACCCGCACTCAGGCGGCCACGCCGGTGACCGGCATCCGGACGTGCGCCCCATGCACGCCTCCATGCACCGCACGCGCGCCACCGAGTGGCTACGGCGGCCCCTGGCCCGGCTGCGGCAGCCGGACGAGCACCCGCTCACCGTGCTGGACGACGAGCGCGCCGACGCCTTCGCCCTCCCCGGGCGCCTGCGCCGCCCCGGCCGGACCGGCGAACCCGGCCGGATCGTGGTCACCTCCGGAATGCTGCGCGCCCTCAGCGGGCCCGAGCGCGCCGCCCTGCTCGCCCACGAACGCGCCCACCTGACCGGCCGCCACCACGTCTTCCTCGCCCTCGCCGAGCACGCCGCCGACCTCCACCCGGCGCTGCGCCCGCTGCGCGCGCCCCTCGGGTACCACCTGGAGCGCTGGGCCGACGAGGTGGCCGCCGCCCGGATCGGCGACCGCGCCGTGACCGCCCGCGCGGTCGGCCGGGCCGCCCTCGCCGCCAGCCGCTCGCCCTGGCCGGCCCGCCCCCAGCTGGTCGCCGCCGCGCACTCCGGCCCCGTCCCGCGCCGGGTCGCCGCCCTGCTCCAGCCCCGCCCCTCCACCACCCCGGCCACCCGCCTGCGGGCCGTCGCCCTGGCCCTGGCCGCCTGCCTGGCACTGACCACCGGCGCCACCCTGGAGGCCACCGCCGACCTGCACCACACCGTCGAGGCCGCCCAGCACGAACCCGGCGCGCAACGCTGACCCGGCCGTCCGCACCCGCTGGCGCTCCCTCGTCACCGCCCGCCCGGACCGCTCGCACGGCGGCAGCCCTCAGACGGACCTCACCGTTCCTCTGGACTGATCAGGAGTGAATCCCGATGAACGTCCGACCGTCGCCGCCGCCCGCAACGGCACCCTGTCCACCGCCACCATGGCCGACGTCCTACGGCTGCGCCGCGAACGGGGCGGGGACCTGCCGGGTGAGTGACGAGGAGCCGGACGACCTGTGGCCGGTCCTGCCGTCCGAAGCCCGCATCGCCCCCTCTGACGAACCACCGCCCTCGTAGCCCGGTTCTGCATCCGGCCGGTGGCTCACCCCGACACGAAACCGCCGGCACGCCTCGGTACGAAACCGCCGGCGCGCCTCCGAACGGTTTCCGTACCGGGCGGTTTGCGGAGTTGGCAGACCCCATGCCCACATCCGCACCGCCCCCGTACGCTTTCGTCAGCGCGTCGACCCCGGCGCGTCCTCGAACGGCGGCGAGGAGCAACAGGAGTGCGGCAGACCGGACGGCAGTCCCGACGACCCGAGCGCCGCACCCCACCGACGGCGGCGGAGCTGGCCAAGGTCCACGAGCGCACCCTCGCCGACGCCGCCGCCCGCGAACTCGCGCTCCCCGAAACCGGCGGGCCCGGCGGACCCCGCGGATCCGGCGGCCCGAACGGGCCGGGCCTGCTCGAACCCCGTCCCGAGATCGGCGACTCCTGGGCCCGGCTGCGCCGCCTCGGCCTCGACCCCGACACCGGCGCCGCCGCCGTCCTGCTCGGCCCCGCCGAACTGGAGCAGCGCCGCCGGGCCAGCGGCCTCGACAGCGTCATGCCGGTGCTGCGCGAGACCCTGCTCGAGCCGGTGGGCCAGTCGCCGCTGATCGTCGCCATCGCCGACGCCGAGGGCCATGTGCTCTGGCAGGAGGGCGAGCGCGGCCTGCGCCGCAGCGCCGACCGGATCGGCTTCGTCACCGGCGCCCGCTGGACCGAGGAGAGCGTCGGCACCAACGGCATCGCCGTCGCACTGCGGGCCCAGCGCCCGATGCACGTCCACTCCGCCGAGCACTACCTGCGCAGCCACCACACCTGGACCTGCGTGGCCGCGCCCGTGCACGACCCGGCCACCGGCCGGCTGGTCGGCGCGATCAACCTCAGCGGCCCGGCCCACAACGTCCGCCCGTACCTGCTCCAGCTCACCGCCACCGCCGCCCGGCTCGCCGAGACCGAGCTGCGCGCCCACCGGCTGGAGGCCCTCAACCAGCTGCGCACCCTGGCCGCCCCGCTGCTCGCCCGGGTCGGCGGCCCGGCGCTGGTGGTGGACGCGGCCGGCTGGACCGCCGCCTCGGCCGGACTGCCGCCGCCCAGCCGGCTGCGCATCCCCAGCGAGGGCTGGGCCCCGGCCGCGGTGCACTGGGTGCCGGGGCTGGGCGAGTGCGTGCTGGAACCGCTCGCGGACGGCTGGCTGGTGCGCCCGGTCCGCCCGCCCGAGCCTGACGGCTCCGGCACGGTGAGCGCCGAACAGGCCGAGGGTGCCCGGCTGCTGCTCGACCTGCGCCGGCCGGACCGCCCCGAACTGTCCGTCCGCGGCGCGGCCGACAGCTGGTCGCACCCGGTCAGCCCGCGCCACGCCGAACTGCTGCTGCTGCTCGCCACCACCCGGGAGGGCAGCACCGCGGCGCAGCTCGCCGAGGGCCTGTTCGGGGACGCGGGGCGGACGGTGACGGTCCGTGCCGAACTGTCCCGGCTGCGCCGCTACCTGGGCGGCCTGCTGGCCCACCGGCCGTACCGTTTCGCCGACTCGGTGCTGGTCACCGTGGAGGCGCCGGAGGAGCCGTACGACCTGCTGCCCGCCTCCACCGCACCCGCCGTACGACGGCTGCGGGCGGAGCTGGCGGCGGGCCGGGTCCGGCTGCCGGGTGCCACGGCGCCCGTTCCCTCTCCGCCGCCGTCGCCGTGCACGGCAGCGGAGCCGCCGCCCGGGGTTCAGCCACCCGGCGTTCAGCCGCCCGCGAGCAGTGCGGCCAGCTGGGCGTCGGTGGGGCCGCAGTCGCGCTCCCGCTCGACCGAGACCAGCGCGTAGGTGCGGTCCAGCCAGGCCCGCACCCGGGGCTTGGAGACCTCCAGCAGCGCGCTGCCGTGCGGGGATTCGAGTGCCAGGTGCAGCGTCGCGCCGTGGCAGGGGCAGTACGCCGGCCACAGCTTGACGTCGCCCTGCCCGCTCAGCGTCTGCAGGCCGTCGCGCAGCAGGTCGCGCGAGAACACCCAGTCCGCCTCGTCCGGACGCCCCAGGTGGAAGGTCAGCAGGACCTCGTAGGGGCGCGCGGCGTCGAAGCGGAACCGGGTGCGCACCTCGCCGACCACCTCGTCGCCCAGCGAGATCCGCAGCGTCAGCACCTCCTCCACCGCCGCCGGAGCGGCGGTGGAGCCGCCCCCATCGCCGCCCGTGGGGGTGGCGGCGAGGGGGGCACTGGAGGCTGCGGACAGCGGGTCGGGCGGCATGACGGTCTCTCCGGGAACGGCGCGGGATGTCATCAGCCTGCGCCACCCGCGGCCGGGCGGGCAAGGGTTGCAAGGGGGTTGCAACATCCCCTCGTCCGGCCCGACCGACCCCTGCCCGGCGTGTCAGACGGGCCGTCAACTTCCGCTCGTCGAACGGATGTCCGGAAAATGGTGGGATTCCGTCCGCCATCCTGCCACCCGCTGGTACGCTCTCCCCCTCCCGACGCGGGCCCGCAGCGGGACCGGTCCGGGACGGCCGGATCCGGGCCCCTCACCGGTGCGTGGGAGAATACGGCGACGCGACGGCGACTTCGGGGAGGGAGGGGTCCGGTGGCTGTGCGTGGGGAGACCGCGCGGGACGTGCAGCACGAGCCCGCACGGCAGGGTCGACACGGTCGGCCACGCCCGTTCGGCGGCCGGTTCCGGCTGCCCACCCTCCGCTTCTCCGGCGCCGCGATGGCGATGTCCACCGTCGTCGGCATCAGCATCGCCACCACCCTCCTGCTGAACGAGCAGCAGGGCATCGGCCGACGGGCCGGCGTCGCCCGGGTCGGCAGCACCCCGCCGCCCAGCCCGGGCTCCACCGACCAGGCCGAGGCGGCCTCCGAGCGGACCCCGGACACGCCCGCGCCCTCCGGTCGCCCGCACGGCCCGAAGCCCTCGGGGCACGCCTCGACCCACCCGGCCGGCCCGGCGAACGCCGCGGCCACGCCGCCGGCCGGGCTGCGGGCGGGCACGGCGGTCCCGGTCACGCCGTCCACCGGCGGTCAGGCCTCCGCCGGGCACGACCCCCGGTCCTCGGCCCCTGCGGGTGGCACCGGGACGGACGGGCAGCCGGACGCCGGAGCCTCCCCCTCGGCCACCCCGGCCACCCCGACCACGCCGTTCGCACCGTCCGCCGGACAGACCGACGCCGGACAGTCCCCGCCCCCGCCCGGGCTCCAGCCGACCACCCCGGCCCGCCCCGGCCCCGCCTTCCCCGCCCCCGGCCGCCCGACGCCGCCGCCCGAGGCCGCCGTCCCGGGCCCGGGGTCGAACGCGGGCCCGGGCACTTCCGTCGGGGCCACCGGCACCGACGCCACCGACGCCACCGCCATCACCGGCACCTCCGAGACCGCGGGTGCCGGCCCGGAGGCCGACCAAACCCTGACCGGCACCGGCCTGACCACCCCCCTCGGACGCGACGGCCTCCGGCACGCGCTCGACCTCACCGTGGCCGAACCGGTCACCGCCCTGCAGGCCGAATTCCGGCTCGCTCCGGGCGAGTTGGCCCCCGGCGGCGGCGCCGCCTGGACCGACCTGCCGGGCGCCGTGGTGACCACCCAGCAGGAACGCGGCACCCTGGTCTACCGCTTCACCACCCCGCCCGGCACCGACGTCAAGCCCGGCCGCTACACCTTCGCGGTGCGCGGCGCCCGCCCGGCCGACCAGGTCGGCCCGGTCCGCAAGCCGGGCCCGCCGGAGAGCTGGAACGCCGCCGCCTTCGGCATCGACCACCCCCGCGCGGTCGCCGCGCTCGGTTGCTTCGGCCCGCTGCTCCCGCAGCCCGCCCAGCACCTGGCGCACCGGGCCCGCTGACCGTCCGTCGGCCGATCCGATCGTCCTACTGGCAGCAGCTCATCGGGCTCATCTCCGTACCCACGTTCGTTACGGTAGGCAGCACCCGGCCCGGTGCCCCACCGGCCCCGGCCCGGGCCGTCGTTCCGCACCCGAGGAGGAGTCCTTGTCCACCGTCCTGACCCAAGGCGGCAACGCACCGCTGACCGCCGCGCGGGTGACCGTCGAGGTCACCGCGCCCAAGGCGCTGGACGTCTCCGGCCTGCTGCTGAGCGACGCCGGCAAGGTCCGCTCGGACGCCGACTTCGTCTTCTTCAACGCCCCGCACGGACCCGGCGTCAGCCTCCGCCCGGCCTCCGCCGGAGCACCGGACGCGATCACCGTCGACACCCCGGCCGTCCCGGCCGACATCAGCAAGGTCGTGATCACCGCCAGCCCGGCCGACCAGTCCGCCACCTTCGCCGGGATGGAGCCCACCGCCACCGTCCGGGACGCCGACACCGGCGACGTGCTGGTCACCTTCACCCCGCCCCGGCTGGGCCTGGAGACCGCGCTCATCGTGGTCGAGGTCTACCGGCGGAACGGGGTCTGGAAGGTGCGTGCCGTCGGCCAGGGCTACGCCGACGGCCTGGCGGGCATCGCCACCGACTTCGGCGTCACCGTCGACGACTCCCCCGCCCCGGCCGCGGCCTCGCCGAGCGCGCCGACCGTCCAGATCCACTCCACCGCCGAGGTCGCCCCGCCGGCCCCACCCGTCCCGCCGCTGCCGCCCGTTCCCCCGCCGCCGCCCGTGCCGCCCGTCCCCCCGGTCGACCCCCGGATCGCCCTCGCCACCATCCCGTCGATGCCCACCACACCCCCGGCACCGGCCGCCCCGGCAGCCCCGACGGCGCCCCCGGCACCGGCCGAGCGTCCCAAGGTCACCCTGGACAAGGGCCGGGTCAGCCTGGTCAAGGGCAGCTCCGTCTCCCTGGTGAAGAACGGCCGCCCCTTCCTCTCCTCGGTCCGGATGGCCCTCGGCTGGGAGTCCGCCGCCCGCGGCCGGGACATCGACCTGGACGCCTCCTGCCTCGCCTTCGACGCCCGGCACCAGCGCCTGGAGACGGCCTGGTTCATGAAGCTGACCATCTTCAACGGCGCGATCGCCCACTCCGGCGACAACCTGGTCGGCGGTGACGGCGGCGACGACGAGTCGATCACCGTCCACCTCGAGGGCCTGCCGCCCGAGGTCCACGCGCTGGTGTTCGTGGTCAACTCCTTCTCCGGCCAGAAGTTCACCGAGCTGCGCAACGCCTACTGCCGCCTGGTCGACGTGCGCACCGAGGAGGAGCTGGTCCGCTTCGACCTCACCCAGTCCGAGCCGCGCACCGGCGTGGTGATGTGCAAGCTGGTCCGCCGCCCCTCCGGCGAGTGGGAGATGACGGCGCTCGGCGAGTTCGTCGACGGCAAGACCGCCCGGGCGATGATCGAGCCCTCCGCCGCCCTCCTCTGACCGGTCCCGACCCTCTCCTCCGACCGACCCCAACGTCAGTTCCACGCCACTGAATTCACCCCCCTGAGCTATCAAGTCGTCCACGGTGCGACTCGATTGACTCTCAGGGGGGTGAAGCGCACTCTCCCCTTCCGCCGTTGAGGAGAGACCGTGCCCCGCTTCCCGTCCCGCCTCGCCGTCGCCGGCACCGCCGCCGCGCTCACCCCCGCCCTGATCGCCCCCACGATCGCCCCCACTGCCGCCCAGGCGACCACCAAGCCCGCCACCCGCGCCACCGCGCCGAAGTGGGCCGCCCTCGGCGACTCCTACACCGCCGGAGTCATCGAAGCCACCGGCGACCTGACCGAGCCCCAGGAAGACTGCGCCCGCACCACCGGCTCCTACCCCGAGATCATCCGCCGCGACCTCGGCTCGCTGACCGACCTGCGCAACGTCAGCTGCGGCGGCGCCACCACCCTGGACGTCCACGCGAACAAGCAGAGCCCGATCGGCCGCCCGCTCCCGCCGCTCGGCACCGACCCCAACGCCCCCTACCCGCCCGTGCCGCCGCAGATCGACGCCGTCGACCCGGACACCAAGGTGATCACCGTCGGCGTCGGCGGCAACGACCTCGGCTTCGGCCAGATCCTCAAGGACTGCATCGAACTCGGCGCCACCAACCTCGGCCTGGGCACCCCCTGCAAGGACAAGTACGACGCCCAGATCCCCGGCCGACTCGACCGACTGCGCGCCGACTACCCCACCATGCTCGGCGCGCTGCAGCAGCAGGCGCCCTCCGCCAGGATCTACACCGTCGGCTACCCGCACCTGATCCCCGAGGACGCCACCCTCTGCCGGTACGGCAACCCGCTGCAGTTCGCCACCTTCACCACCGGCGACCTCGCCTGGGCCCGCAGCCGCATCCTGGAGCCGCTCAACCTGGTCATCCGGCAGGCGACTTCAGCCCGGCAGGACACCTTCGTCGACCTCTACCCCGGCTCCGCCGGGCACAGCGTCTGCGACGCCGACCACTGGCTGGACGGCGTGCTGACCAGCGTCGTCCCCCTCAAGTACGCCGTGATCCACCCCAACGCCAAGGGCCAGGCCTTCGCCGCCACCCAGGTCGAGGACACCGTCCTCGGCGGCTGACCGGCACCCGTCGGCGCACACCGGAAATCCACTGGCCCGACCGCCCGTTCGGGTCATCCTGGTCCGATGCACATCCGCGAAGCCACCCCCGACGACTGGCCGGCCATCTGGCCCTTCTTCCACACCATCGTCGCGGCCGGCGAGACCTTCCCCTATCCCCTCGACATGCCCTCCGAGCTGGGTCGGGAGTGGTGGATGCACTCCGCCCCCGACCGCACGGTGGTCGCCGTCGACGCGGACGGCACGGTCCTCGGCACCGCCACCATGAACCGCAACCGCCCCGGCAACGGCGCGCACGTGGCCAGCGCCAGCTACATGGTCGACCCGGCGCACCACGGCCAGGGCATCGGGCGGGCCCTGGTCGAGTACACCCTCGACTGGGCCCGCCGGGCCGGCTTCCGCGCCATGCAGTTCAACGCGGTGGTCGCCAACAACCACCACGCCGTCAAGCTCTACCGGTCACTGGGTTTCGAGATCGTCGGCACCGTCCCCGAGGCCTTCCACCACCCGGTGGACGGCTATGTCGGCCTGCACGTCATGTACCGCCCGCTGTGACCGACTCACTCCTCGATCGCCCCGCCGACCGTGCGCAGGTGCCGCCGGAAGCTGTACGACGGGTCGGCGGCGCGCCGCTCCAGGTACTCCTCGAACCGGGTCTGCTTCCGCAGCGTGTCGCCGGCGGCGATCCGCTCCGCCTGCGCGCGCTCGGTCCGGGCGATCCCGGCGGCGGTCTCCAGTACCTCCTCCACCCGGTCGGCCGGCACGAACAGCACCCCGTCCGCATCCGCGAACACCACGTCCTCGGCGGTCACCAGGTGCGGCCCGACCCGCGCCGACACCAGCGCCTCCGGCTCCCGCGCGTCCAGCCGCAGCGGCCCCAGCGGCAGCGCGCCGTAGCTGAACACCGGCAGCCCGATCTCCACCAGCTCCGGCGTGTCCCGGTGCAGCCCCCACACCACGATCCCGGCCACCCCGGCGGCCCGCGCCTCCAGCACCGCGAGGTCCCCGATGCACGCCTCGTCCGTCCGCCCGCCGTTGTCGATCACCAGCACGTCCCCGTCCCGCGCCGCCCCGTACGCCTCCAGGAACACGTCCACGCTCCCGTAGTGCCGCACCGGCAGCACCCGCCCCGCCACCCGCGCCCCGGCGGCCACCCCAGCCACCCCGCTCGGCGCCACCCGCACCCCAACCCCGAGCCGGACGCACGAGTCCGCCACCAACGGCGTGGACAGCCCCTCGAAAGCCTTCAGCATCCCCAACTCCTCCCACCGAACGCCCAGTTGACCAGCACCGGAATCCTACGCCGGGCTTCAAACTCACACCATCGAGCGAAAGTCCGCCGTGCACTGCATAACCCGGCCCGGCAGCGAACAGCGTGACGCCCATTTGAAGGAGGGGCATCATGACTGCTGTGGCGCATGAGCAACCGATCACGGGCTCCCCATCGCAGGCCGACATCCTGCTGGAGAGCTTCCTGAGCCTGCACTCCCCCGAAGGCTTCCGAGCTGAGCTGATCGAGGGAGAGATCATCGTGGCACCACCGCCGGACGGCGATCACGAGGACTACATCGACCTGCTGATTGACCAGGTGAAGGCGAAGTCCGAGGTCCACATGCAAGTGTCCGGCGGCAAAGGCCTTCGCCTCGTGAGCGGCGGCCTCTGTCCGAAGAACCACGTCATCCCGGACGCGACCTTCGCCCCGAGAAGCCTCCGGCTCTTCCGCGGTGCTCCGCCCTGGATGGAGCCGGACGGTGTGGCCCTGGTCGCCGAGATCACCTCGACGAAGCCGGACCAGGACCGCATCGCCAAGCGGCACTGCTACGCCCGGGCCGGGATTCCGCTCTACGTGCTCGTCGACCGCGAGAAATCCCAGATCAGCCTCTTCAGCAAGCCGCACCGCGAGGAGTACACCGAGGTCCACCTGGCCGCCTTCGGTGAACCGCTTGCCTTCCCCGCCCCGTTCGACTTCGAGCTGGACACCAAGGACTTCCTCTAGGAAACACGGAACGGCCCGCACCCCCCGTCAGGGGTGCGGGCCGTTCATCCTGCCGCCAGGGTCAGTTGCGGGTGGCCATGGCGCGCAGGAAGAAGGTGAGGTTGGCGGGGCGCTCGGCGAGACGGCGCATGAAGTAGCCGTACCACTCCTGGCCGTACGGGAGGTAGACCCGCACGGTGTTGCCCTCGCCGGCGAGGCGCAGCTGCTCCTCGGGGCGGATGCCGTACAGCATCTGGTACTCGAAGGAGTCCCGGTTGCGGTTGTTCCACTGGGCCAGCTGGCCGGCGATCTTGATCATGTTGGGGTCGTGCGAGGCGATCATCGGGTAGCCCTCGCCCGCCATCAGGACCTTCAGGGCGCGGACGTACGCGAGGTCGACCTCGTGCTTGCCCTGGAAGGCGACCGACTCGGGCTCCTTGTACGCGCCCTTGCACAGCCGCACGCGGGAGCCGGCGCCGGAGAACTCGCGGCAGTCGGCCTCGGTGCGGCGCAGGTAGGCCTGGAGCACGATGCCCAGCCAGGGGTAGTCCGCCCGCAGCTCGCGCGCGATGGCGAGGGTGGAGTCGGTGGTGGTGTGGTCCTCCATGTCGAGGGTCACCGTGGTGCCGGCGTCGGCGGCGGCCTCGCAGATGCGGCGGGCGTTCTCCAGTGCGATCTTCTCGCCGTCCACCGGCAGGAACTGGCCGACGGCCGACAGCTTGACCGACACCTCGGCGCCGGCGGCGAGGCCGGTCTCCTTGAGGGCCTTGAGCAGGTGCTCGTAGGCCTCGGCGGTGGCGGCGGCCTGGGCGGCGTCCTTGGTGTCCTCGCCGAGGTGGTCGAGGGTGACCTTGCGGCCGGTGGCGACCAGGTCGTCGCAGGCGGTGACGGCGTCGTCGAGGGCGTCACCGGCGACGAAGCGCTCGACTATCGCGTGGGTCGGGGGGAACTTCTCGACCACGGTGCGGACCTGGGGGGACCGGGAGGCCGCGAGAAGGGCGGAACGGAGCATCGTGACTCCTGGAGCTGGTGTTTCCAAGGGTGGCAGAAAGCGGCCGGGGCGGCGGTACGGGGGTTTTGACGCCGCCCCGGCGGGCGACGCCCGGCTGCGGGACCGGGCGTCGCGGGTGACCGATGGCCTCTACAGCGGATCGATCGGCAACAGGGCTGGTCAGCCCATGTGCGGGTAGCGGTAGTCGGTCGGCGGGACGAAGGTCTCCTTGACCGAGCGGGTCGAGGTCCAGCGCGCCAGGTTCTGCTTGGCGCCGGCCTTGTCGTTGGTGCCGGAGGCCCGGCCGCCACCGAAGGGCTGCTGGCCGACGACGGCGCCGGTGGGCTTGTCGTTGATGTAGAAGTTGCCGGCCGCGAAGCGCAGCTTGTGCATCGCGTCCTGGGCCGCCGCGCGGTCCTGGGCGATGATCGAGCCGGTCAGGCCGTAGGCCGACACCGACTCCATCTGCGCCAGCATCTCCTCGTACTTCTCGTCCTCGTAGACGTACACGGCGAGGATCGGGCCGAAGTACTCGTCGCGGAAGTACTCCGAGGCCGGGTCCTGGCAGACCAGGACGGTCGGGCGGACGAAGTAGCCGACCGAGTCGTCGTAGGTGCCGCCGGCGAGGACCTCGACCTGCGGGTCCGCCTGGGCGCGGTCGATGGCGGCCTTGTTCTTGGCGAAGGCGCGCTCGTCGATGACGGCCGACATGAAGTTGGACAGGTCGGTGACGTCGCCCATGGTGAGGCCGTCGACCTCGGCGGCGAAGTCGTCCTTCAGCTGCGCCCACAGCGAGGCGGGGACGTAGGCGCGGGACAGCGCCGAGCACTTCTGGCCCTGGAACTCGAAGGCGCCGCGGGTCATCGCGGTCTTCAGCACGGCGAGGTCGGCGGACGGGTGGGCGACCAGGAAGTCCTTGCCGCCGGTCTCGCCGACGATCCGCGGGTAGGTGCGGTAGCCGGCGATGTTCTCGCCCACGGTGCGCCACAGGTGCTGGAAGGTGGCGGTGGAGCCGGTGAAGTGGATGCCGGCCAGCGCCGGGTGCTTCAGGGCGACGGCGGAGACGTCCAGGCCGTCGCCGGTCACCATGTTGATGACGCCCTTGGGCAGGCCGGCCTCCTCCAGCAGCTGCATCAGCAGGTGCGCGGAGTACTGCTGGGTCGGGGACGGCTTCCACAGCACCACGTTGCCCATCAGCGCGGGCGCGGTCGGCAGGTTGCCGGCGATCGCGGTGAAGTTGAACGGGGTGATCGCGTAGACGAAGCCCTCGAGCGGGCGGTGGTCGCTGCGGTTCCACACGCCGTCCGAGGAGATCGGCTGCTCGGCCATGATCTGACGGGCGAAGTGCACGTTGAAGCGCAGGAAGTCGACCAGCTCGCAGGGGGTGTCGATCTCGGCCTGCTGGGCGGTCTTGGACTGGCCGAGCATGGTGGCGGCGGCCAGGGTCTCGCGCCACGGGCCGGCCAGCAGGTCGGCGGCCTTGAGGAAGATCGCGGCGCGGGAGTCGAAGGAGAGCGCCTGCCAGGCCGGGGCAGCGGCCAGGGCAGCATCGATGGCGTCCTGCGCGTCGGCCTGGGTGGCGTTGCGCAGGGTGCCGAGCCGAGCCGCGTGGTTGTGCGGCTGGACGACGTGGATCTCGGTGCCGCCGCCCATCCGGCGCTCACCGTTGATCGTCATGGTCAGCTGGACCGGCTCCTGGCCGCCCAGCTCCTTCAGCTTGGCCTCCAGACGAGCCCGTTCCGGGCTGCCGGGGGCGTAGCTGTGGACCGGCTCGTTCACCGGCGCGGGGACCTGGGTCACAGCGTCCATGAGGCGCACGCTCTCCTTCGTTCGATGCGAGGGGGATGCCTGCGCGGGTCGCACGCAGGCCACAGCACGAACGCTATTCCTGCCCGCCCGGCCACTTGATTGGCCGGGCGGCTAAATTCCCCCGTACGGCGTTGTCCGGCCCGACGAAGGCGGTCACGCGACGGTCACGACCGCCCGTCAGGCGGCCCGCCCCGCACGGCCCACCGGCACCACCCGCCGCTCCCAGTCGATCCGGTACCCGTGCACCGGCCGGAGCATCTTCTCCGGACTCATGAAGGTCTTCATCGCGATCGGCGCGACCACCCGGAACAGCATCCGGGCGACCGGCCCGGAAGCCTTCTGGCTGTTGGTGCGCGCCGCGTCGGCGGCGATCTTCTCGACCCTGGGCCGGCGCATCGCCTCGTACGCGGCGAAGGCGGCGGTGTGGTCGGGCAGGTCGCGCAGGCAGCGGGCGAGTTCGACGGCGCTCTCGACGGCCAGCGAGGCGCCCTGCCCGGAGCTGTTGGACGGCGCGTGCACCGAGTCGCCGACCAGCACCATCCGGCCGCGGTACCAGTGCGGGACGGACGGCATGATCTCCAGCCGCGGGAAGGTCTCCATGGTGGCGGGGTCGGCCTGCCGCAGCACGTCCCGGGCCGGCAGGTCGTCGGCGTGCAGCTCGCGGCAGCGGCGCAGCCACTCCGCCATCCCGGCCTCGCGGACCTGCTCCTGGGTCAGCGGCTCGGGCTGCGGGATGTTGCTGAACCAGGCGGTGCCGCTGCCGTCGGCCAGGCCCCAGTAGCCGAAGAAGGCGCGGGCGCCGTTGGCGAAGTGCACGGTCTCGCCTCGCCCGGCCCGGCCGGGCAGCCGGTAGGCGCTGTAGCCGCCGATGCCGAGCAGACCGGTGTACTGGGCGGCGGGCGCCGCCGGGTCGATCAGGGTGCGCACGGTCGAACCGGTGCCGTCGCAGCCGATCAGCAGGTCGCCGGTGGCGCTGCCGCCGTCGGCGAAGTGTGCGGTGATGCCGTCGGCACCCTCCTCGGCGCCGACCAGACGCTTGCCGTGCCGGACCTCGACGCCCGTCTCGCGCAACCGCCGTCGCAGCACCTCGTACAGTTCGGCGCGGCGCATCAGCCGCCCGCGCGGCAGGTCGGGGAGGCCGGCGAACTCGGCCAGCGCCCCGCCCTTGCCGTCCTCGATCACCATCGGCCCGACCGGCTGCCCGATCCGGCCGACCTCCGCCTCCAGGCCGACGACGGCGAGGGCGCCGAGCCCGTTGGGCGCGATCATGAAGGTCCCGCCGATGCCCTCGGCGGAGGTCTCGTAGGCCTCGAAGACCTCCGCCTCGATGCCGGCCTTGCGCAGCGCCAGCGCCATCACCGGGCCGGCGATCCCGCCGCCGATGACCAGCGCCTTCTTGACGGTACGAGCGGTACGCGGTGCACTCATTGCAGACTCCCGAAGTACTCCTGCCAGGTCCGGACGAAGTCCGGCTCCTGGAGCTGGGTGATGAGGCGCTCGACGAAGGCGATCTCCGCGTCCATGCCGCCGACCCGGTACTCCTCCTCGATCAGGAAGAGCCAGCCGACGCCCTCCTCGGTGGCCTTGCGCAGCGTCGCCCGGATCTCCGCCACCTCGGCGGTCAGGGCGGCCCGTCGCCGCTCCAGGAGCTCCACGGCCTCGGCCGGCGGGAGCACCATGAGCAGCGACAGCGAGACCCCGAACGCGGGGTACTCGTGCTGCGGTTCGGCGACGAGTTCGCGCATCCAGTCGTGGAGCTCGGTGCGCCCCTCCTCCGTGAGGGCGTAGACGGTGCGCTCGGGTCGCTGGGTGTCGCGGACGGTCTCCTGCTCGGCGACGAACCCGGCCTTCCGCAGCTGCTCCACGACCATGTACAGCGAGCTGCGGTTGTACTTGATGTTGCGGTCCTTGGCGTGCTCCTTGAGCCGACGACCCATCTCGTACGGGTGCATCGGCTCGGCCATGAGTTCGGCCAGGACCGCGAGGGCCAGCGGGTTCGACACCTTGCGTCGCTTCGCCACGAGACATCCTCATCTCTTGGTCAGTACTGACTATCCACCTCCGAATAGTCAGAGTCAACTATTTAGGAATGACGGATCAGAACCCTGTCCGCCCGGCTAAAATCAACCACACACCGTTGTCCGAGCGGATGAAGGAGGCCCGGAGTGACCACCCCCGGCCTTCCGCTCCGCCAACTGCTGATGTCCCTCGGCGAGCCCCTGGTCGAACTCCAGGCCGCCCCACTGGGTTTGGACGTCCCCGTGCGCGACGTCGCGATCCTCGACCCGGAGGACCCGCCCACCGCCGCCCCCGGCGAACTCGTCCTCGCGATCGGCGCCCGCGGCCGCGCCGCCCTCCCCGCCCTGCGCGCGGCCGGCCGGGCCGGCGCCGCCGCCGTCGCGGTCAAGCTGGACGCCCCCGGCCAGGCCGACGCCCTGCGCGAGGCCGCCACCGACGCCGGCGTCGCCCTGCTCTCGGTGCGCCGCGAGACCCGCTGGGAGCACCTCGACTCGCTCGCCCGGGCGATCATCGCCGGCCCGGACGCCCCGGACTCCCCCGGCGCCCCCGAGCCCAACGCCGGCGACCTCTTCTCCCTCGCCCAGACCGTCGCCGTGCTCACCAACGGCATCGTCTCGATCGAGGACACCTCCAGCCGGGTGCTCGCCTACTCCCGCTCCTCCGACTCCGACGAGGTCGACGACCTGCGCCGGCTGTCCATCCTCGGCTGGCAGGGCCCGGAACCGTACCTCTCCAAGCTCCGCGAGTGGGGCATCTTCCAGCACCTGCGCAGCTCGGACACCCCGATCGCGGTCGAGCCGCACCCCGAACTCGGCCTGCGCCGACGCCTCGCGGTCGGCATCCGGGCCGGGGCACAGCCGCTCGGCACCATCTGGGTGCAGGAGGGCGCCCAGCCGCTGGCCCCGCTGGCCGAACAGGCCCTGGTCGGCGCCGCCCGGGTGGCCGCCGCCCAACTGGTGCGCCGCCGCCGCGAGTTGTCCGCCGACGTCCGGCTCACCCAGACCCTGCTGACCGGCCTGCTGGAGGGCTCCACCGGCCCCCAGTCACTGGCCACCCACCTCGGCCTGGACCTGCGCCGCCCGGCCACCGTACTGGCCTACAGCGCCCACACCACCGAGGCACTGCACCGCTCCGACGTCACCGGCCTGATCTCGGTGCACACCGCCGCCCGGCACCGCACCGCACTGCTCGCCCCGATCGAGTCCCGGGTCTACGTGCTGCTGCCCGAACTCCCGCCGGGCCTGCCGATGACCACCGTGCGCGACTGGGCCGACGAGGTGGTCACCGCCGCCCGGGAACACCTCGGCGTCCCGCTGCGCGCCGCGATCGGCTCGACCGTCGACGGCCTCGCCCAGGTGCCGGACTCCCGCGCCCAGGCGGACCGCATCCTGGACGCGATGGGCCGCGGCGGGGTGGACCTCGACGTCGCGGCGCTGATCGACGTCCAGGCCGAGGTGCTGGTCAGCGAGATGCTGGCGCTGCTCCAGGAACGCGACGGCCTGCGCGACCCCCGGCTCACCGCGCTCACCGAGTACGACCGCCGGCACGGCACCCGGCTCGCCGAGTCCGTGCTCGCCTGGCTGGACGCGCTCGGCGAGGTCCGGATCGCCGCCGACGCCCTGCACATCCACCCCAACACCCTGCGCTACCGGGTGCGCCGCGCCGAACAGTTGACCGGCATCGACCTCGCCCAGCCGCAGCAGCGGCTGCTGGCGATGCTGCAACTGCGGCTGCCCGCGGACGAGTAGCGGCTACGAGCCACCCCGGCCCCGGCTACGACCCGCCTCGCCGACCACCCGCCTCGCCTACGACCAGGCCCGACTACGACCAGACCCGCCCCGACCGCCACTGCTCCCAGGCCGACAGCCACAGCTGCTCCACCAGCCGCTGCTCCTCCCAGCCGCCGTCCCGGCCGCGGCCCCCGCCGCTGCCCGGCCGCTCCCGCCAGAGCTGCTCCCAGGCCCGCTGGGCCGGCAGGCTCGCCACCTCGCTGGCGAACACCGTGTACCGCACCACCTCCTCGACCGCCGCCTCCCCCTCCGGCGTGCCGACCAGCCAATGCGTCTGCTGGGACAGCCGGTTCAGGTGGTTGACCATCGAGGTCACCGCCGCCGAGGCCTCCTCCCGGGTCTCCGCGGCGAGCCGCATCTGCTGGCGCACCGCCGCCTCCCAGCGCACCGCGCAGACGTCCCCGCGCAGCCCGCGCGGCAGCCTCGGCGTGCGCCCGACCCGCACCTGCGCCTCGATCGCGGCGGCCTCCGCGATGCTCTGGGCGATCAGCTCCCGGTGCGCCTCCAGACCTACGGCGGGCGGCAGTTCACGTTCCTCGACCGGCACGTACCGGGCCCTCCGGGAGGCGAGGTCGCGCAACAGCTCGGTGCGCCCGCGAAGGTAGCACTCGAAGTCCCCGATCCCGCCGAGCTCGACGCCGCCGGGAGGCAGCCCGCGCCCGCACACCGTGACGGCCTGCCCGCCGACCCGCAGCCGCCCGGCCCAGACCTGCCCGACCGACCCGCCGCCGACCGGTCCCGTTCCCGCCGTTCCCGCTCCCGCCGGCGCCACCAGGGCCACCGGCCGGTCCTCGTGCACCTCCACCGCGCAGGGTTCGCCGTCCACGGTGATCCACTCGCGCAACGCCCGCACCAGACCGGGCCCGTCGCCCTCGTCGATGCCCAACTGTTCGTAGACCCGGTCGCGTTCGTCCTCGACCACGTCCTCCAGCTCCGGCAGCACCTCGCAGTCGTCGGCCCCCGGCCGGTAGGTGCGCACGGTCACGTACGGCCCGGCCGCGGTGGTCCAGTCACCGCACTGCACCTCGACCCAGCGCAGTTCGCCGCCACAGGTCTCGAAGGCCGCCAGTGCCTCCCCGCGACCCGCCGGTCCGGCCACGCCGTACACCGGGAAGTCCACCGCGGCGAGGGTCCGGCGGGAGAACTCCTCCTGGTCGGCGAAACGATCCTGCTCGCCCGGCCGCTCCAGCGCCGACCGCTCGGCGTTCCCCTCCCGGGGTTCCTGGGGCCTTCCGCCGTTCTCCCGCGCCATCCTGTGCCGCACCCCCGAGTCCTCACGCCCGCACCGCTGACGCCACCTTACGTGCCCGCAGCTGCCGGGTCATCAGCTCGGCTGTCGGACGGGGGCGGTGGCCGTGTCAGTCGGGCCGGTTGTCAGCCGCCCTCCCTACGCTGGCGGCATGACAGCACAGAACAGCGCGGCCCGGGCCGCCTTCCCCGCCCGGATCAGCATCGTCACGCTCGGCGTCTCCGACCTCGAGCGCAGCGCCCGCTTCTACGAGGACCTCGGCTGGAAGCGCTCCTCCGCCTCCAGCCCGGAGATCGTCTGGTTCCGCACCGCCGACTCGGCGCTCGGTCTCTTCCCCAGCGAGGAGCTGGCCGCCGACGCGGGCGTGCCCGCCACCGGCGAACCCTCCTTCCGCGGCGTCACCCTCGCGGTGAACCTGGAGTCCCCCGCGCTGGTGGACGCCGCGCTGCGGACGGCTGTCGAGGCCGGCGCCGTGGTGGTCAAGCCGCCGGTCCCGACCAGCTGGGGCGGCTACTCCGGCTACTTCGAGGACCCGGACGGGCACCTGTGGGAGCTGGCCCACAACCCGTTCTTCCCCTTCACCGAGGCGGGCTCGCTGGACCTGCCCTGATCAGCCCCGGGAGCGCGCCTTGAAGGCCGCCTTGCGTGCCTCCTTGGCCAGCGCCCGGTCCGGGTGCAGCTCACCGATCGCCTCCAGGACGTCCGCCGTGTACGGGTGGTCGACCCGCCACAGCTCGCCGAACCACTCCACCGGATCGCCGTTCACCGGCAGGTCGGTGATCAGCTCGCGCAGCAGCTCGGCGTCGCCGCCGTTGTCCAGCAGCTGGGCGGCGAAGGTGTCGACCACCGTCCACAGCGCCATCGCCCGGTCCGGCGCCGGCACGTCCGCCGCGCCCAGCGCGGACAGCCAGGCCCGGGCCGCACCGCCCAGCTCCGGGTCGTCCAGCACCTCCCGGACGGCGGGCTCGGCGCCCGCCCCCAGCAGGTTCAGCGCCGAGACGCACAGCATCCGGCGCAGCGGGCCGTACGCGTCGTTTCCGCGCGCCGCCGCCAGCAGCTCGCGCGCCGCCGGCTCCGGCTCCCGGCCGGCCACCCAGACCCGCAGCTCCTCCTCCGGCAGCACGTTCGCCGACTCGCACACCCCGCGCAGCAGCTCGGCCGCGTCCCCCTGGGCCAGCTCGCCGACCAGCGGCGCGTCGTAGCCGTCCTCCAGCAGCCACTGCCGGACGCCGTACTGGCCGAGCGGGGTGAGCCGGACCAGCCCGAAGCGGGCCGACTCCTCCTCGTCCAGCGGCGCCTCGCCGACGACGGCGGGCTCCTCGTCCTCCTCCTCGTCGAACAGCTCCGGGTCGATCGGCCGGTAGTCCAGCAGGCCCAGCTCGGCGAGGTCGCCCAGCATCGGGTCCAGGGCGACCATCACGTCGGTGATGTCGCCGAGCAGCTCCTCGCTCGGCTCCTCGCCCTCCGGCACCACCAGCAGCGCGGCCAACACGCCGAGCGGCACGGTCTCGTTGCCCGGGTCGGCGAAGGCGGTGGTCTCGTACAGCACCTGCAGCGCCTCGTCGAGCAGCTCGGCGGCGACGTCCCGGGCCTCCTCGACCTCGTTCAGGCCGTCCTCGTCCTCCTCGGCCGCCCCCTCTTCCTCTTCCTCCTCCGGCAGCGAGTCCGCCTCCACCGCCAGCTCCCGGACGATCCCGGCCGCGGTCAGCCACAGCTCCAGGACGGTGTCCGGGTCCCCCTGCTCGGCGGGCTCCAGGTCCGGCCCCGGCACCGCGACGTGCTCGCCGTCCTTGGTCGTACCCAGCTCCACCAGGTCCAGGTCGCAGGCCAGCGACCAGGCCCGCAGCGCCTCGACCTCGGCCTCCTCCGGCACCTCGCCCTCGGCCGGGGCCAGCCCCAGCAGCCGCGCGGCGGGCGCCCGGTCCTCCTCGACCAGGTCGCCGAACTCGTCCACCACCCGGTGCGGCGCCGCCCAGCGGGCCAGCGCCAGCGCGTAGCCGAACATCGGCACGGCCTTCGCCTGCTCGGCCAGCTCCTGCTCGGCGGGCAGCTTCACCGGCGGTACCAGCACCGCCGCGTCGTCCAGGTCCTCGTCGTCCAGACCGTGCGCGGCGAACGCCCCGTAGAGGTCCTGCAGCTCCAGGTCAGCGGGCAGGACAGCCTCGCCCGCGCCCTCTCCCGCCGAAGCCCCCGCGTTCTTCCGACGTCGTCCGGCCATCGTTGTGCGCTCTCCCTCAGCCAGCGCGGTCAGCCCGAACAGCTCCGCGTGTCGATCTACCTCCTCAGCGTATAGGTCGGACACCCGCGATGCCCGGCCTCGAGGGGCGCGCGCAGGGGCGCGCGGCGCTTCCGTGCGCCCACCCTTTATCCTTCGAACTGGTGTCTGCGCACACCCCGTGCAGTCCACCGGGCAACGAAGCCCGAATCCTCAGCTCATCCGCTCCACCAGGGAGCCCCGCACCGCGGCCACACCACAGCGCCTCAGGACGGGCGCACCGGCACACCCCGCCGACCCGGTGGTGCCCTGCCACAGGAGACCCCTCACATGGCGGACCTCTCCCCCGCCGGCTCCGGCCTGCGCACCGCGCAGCTCGACGGACGCCGACTGTCGGAGGCCCTGCTCCCCCTGGAGCTCGCGCCGCGCGCGCAGCTCCAGCTCGCCGCGATCAGCCGCTGGAACGCGATGCGCGGAGTCCGCGTCGGCCTGGTCGCCGCCGCCCTGCTGTTCATGCTGATCGGTGCCAACCTGGCGACGCCGATCTACCCGCTCCTCCAGCAGCGCCTCGGCCTCGGCCCGCTCGACACCACCATCCTCTTCACGATCTACGTGTTCGCGCTGGTCCCGGTGCTGGCCATCGTCGGCCACTGGTCCGACCACCTCGGCCGCCGCGCCCTGATCCTGCCCGCCGTCGCCCTGGCCGCCGCCGGCGACGTCGTGTTCGCCACCTCCGGCGGCTTCTGGCAGCTGGCGGTCGGCCGTGCCATCCAGGGCATCGCCGTCGGCCTCTCCACCGGCGCCGCCGGAGCCGCCCTCGGCGACCTGCTGCCCGATCACCCGACGCTCGCCGCCAAGCTCACCCTGGCCTGCTCCGCGGGCGGCGTCGCCCTCGGCCCGATCGTCGGCGCCCTGCTGTCCGGCGGCTCCGACCCGCTGCTGACGCCCTTCCTGCTGCACGCCATCGCCCTGCTGGCGCTCTGCGTGCCGCTGGCCGTCGTCCACCCCCGGATGCCCGGCCGCAACCGCCCGCCGGCGTCCCCGCCCCGGATCACCACCCCGGCCCACCTGCGCCCGCAGCGCCTGCGGCTGCCGCAGACCGGCCGCCGCGAGTTCCTGCTGGCCTCCGCGGCCGGCTTCATCTCCTACGCGGTCTTCGGCGTCTACCTCAGCCTGGCCCCGGCCTTCTCCGCCAAGCTGCTGCACACCCCCTCGCACCTGACCGGCGCCATCGTGGCCGCCCTCCTGCTCGGCTCCTCGGCCGCCGCCCAGCTGATCGTGCCCCCGACCTCCGACCGCCTGGTGATCGCCCTCGGCATGACCGGCCTGGCCACCGGCCTCGCCCTGGTCGTCGCCGCCGGCTACACCGGCACCCCGGCGCTGCTGTTCATCGGCAGCGTCCTCGGCGGCGCCTGCCAGGGCGTCGCGTTCCGCTCCCTGTTCACCACCGCCGTCGCCGCGATGAACCCGGAACGCCGGGGCTCCGAGATGAGCTCCCTGTGGATCATCGTCTACCTCGGCAGCTCCCTGCCCATCATCGCCGTCGGCGCCCTGGTCAGGAGCTACGGCCTCCTCCCCGCCATCAGCGGCTTCGCCACCGTGGCGGCCCTCCTCTGCACCGCCCTCGCGGTCGCCGTCGCCCGCAGGCCCAAGACAGCCTGACCCGGTACGAAAACGCCGCTGCCCGGGACTTCCTCCGAAGTCCCGGGCAGCGGCGTTCCACCCTGGCCAGGGCGTCCACCTCTCGGTGCTGATCTCGAAATCCAACGGCTTCGGAAGCCGGACCGATTCGCCGGACTTCCACTCCCCCAGCACCTCGTATGCGGTGCTCAGTGAGGCGACGTCGGCGAGATGATCCGCTCCAGGTAGTGGTTGTCGACCAGCCATTTGACGCCGAAGCCCTGGTCCGGAGTGGGAGCGCCGGGGATGAGGGTGTAGTCCAGTTCGTACTGGGTGCCGAGTCCGGGCTGGGCGAACCAGGGAGCGACGGTCCCCGAGTAGACGGTGAACTCCTTGATCACCCGGTAGTCGTAGTAGTTGCAACCGGCCGCCGGATCGCCGTCGAGGTTCATCGGCGGGATCGCCCGCTGCGCGTACGGCGTCCCCTCGGGGGCGAGGAAGGCACCGCGTTCACTCCCGTATCGGTCGATGTCCTGACCGACCTGAAAGGTGAGGAGGGCTCGCTGCGGGCTCCCGTCCGGATTGACGATGTACCCGTTCTGCGCCGGGTAGACCCAGCCCCCGTCCTTCCAGTACAGGTCCAGGAACCGCTGGGGGCCCAGATCGTTGGTGGGCTGGTAGCCCGTGAGCTCCTTGCCGGCGAGCCCGAGGACGGGCAGGCGCAGGGGCCCCAGCCGCTTGTCCCCGTTGAGGTACTCCGCTGAGCATTCGGTCAACGACCGCTCGGCGTCAGGGCCGGGTCGGCCCTGCACCGTACCGGCTCCGTCATGGGACACCGCCACCTGGGCAGAGGCCGGCGAGCCCGCGAACAGGACGGCGGTGGTGGTAAGGGCGGTGAGGAGGTGACGGATCTTCACACTGCTCCCTCGTAAGGAACGGGCGGCATGCCGCGCGAGCAACATGGCGCAGCGAGTCCATGCAACTACTCTACGTAGTCATCTGGTGTGTCCCCCACGAAACCGCGCCGGGGGAGAGAAGGTCAACGCGACCCGCTGAGGGACGACGGGAAGTCAGCGGGAAGCAGCCGGAAGCCCGTCCGTCTGGCTGGGCTCGGCCTCAGGGGCTGCCCGGGGTGATCACACAGAAGGCGAGCACGGGCGTTCCCTCGCCAGCGCCCGTCGGCGCCCGCGAGGACTACGCCCGCACAGTCCGGTAGCCACACCGGCCGGGCGGACCAGACGTCAGCCGCGCGACCCACGGCACGCGGCCGACGCCCAACACCCCGCAGTTTCCGCACCGTTGAACAGGAGGAAGCCCCCGCTCGTACCAGGAACGCAGACGACCCCCACTATGACAACGTCAACCCACCTGCCGCGTCCCGTCCAGGTGCTGCAGGCCAGCACGCTGCACCTGGTCGAAACGGCCGCCCCGCAGCTCACCCCCGCCAACCCCGAGCTCTTCGACGGACCGGCGGTGGTCTGCACGGGCATTGAGCAGGACGGCCAGACCCTCGCGCCGTCCTGGGCCCCGTCACCTACCGGTGGTTCGCGTTACGCCGCGTGCCGGACGCGCCAACGGTGTCGTCCCTGTTCGTGACCGTCGCGCAGCCGACCGACGACGCCGCCTGATCGTAGGGCGTATGTCCGCCACGACCACGGCCCCGGGAGGATGGCAGCTCCCGGGCGGCAACGTGGAACCGCTGGCCGCAGGCCTGACGCTGGACGAGACCGAGCTGCGCCGCCAGGCCTGCAAGGAACTCGCCGAGGAGATCGGCGTGCACGCGGCACCCGAGGACCTGGCGCTGTGGCCGGTCACGCGCGGCGAGCACGGCAACATCGGCGTGCACTACCAGGCGCCGCCGCCCCAGGCTCAGTGGATCGGGCGGATCATCGCAGTCAGCCGGGGCGAGTCCGGAGAGGGCTGTTGAGCGTTGAACGCCTGGTAGCCCCAGGTCTCGTAGAGCCGCTGGACCTTGCCGTCCCCGGCGAGCGGGTTGACCAGAAGGGTGACACGGCCCTCAACGCGGCGGCGCAGCAGCTCGTCGTGGATCCGGCGGGCGGCACCCGTGCCGCGCCAGCGGGTCCGGACGCCGATTTCCTTGATGGCCAGAGCCGGGGCTTCGGTGTAGCCGTCCGGAAGGGGCTCGGTCATGCGCTTCCAGTACCGGTCGCCCGCCTCGATCGTGTTGCCGTAGGCGTAGCCGACCGGCACCTCGCCGTCGTAGCCGAGGACGAGCTCGAAGCCGGGCTCGGTGGCATGCCGGTCGAGGCGTTCGGCGAACACGTCGACGTGGTAGTTCGGCAGGTGCAGCAGGGGGGCCCGCACATCGGCGTACACGTCCAGCAGATCCTGCCGGGCCTCGGGGGGCAGGGTGGTGTGGTGGCGGAGTTCGACGGTCACGCGGTGGTCCTCCAGGTGTTGTGGGCGTATGCCGTCCAGGTGCGGTCCGGGCCACTGCCGCCGGCCAGCTCGTGCAGCGAGGTGCCGAAGGCGGCCAACATCCGGGTGACGCGGGGGTGCGCGGAGTCCTCGGCCGGGACGGACATGGCGGTGGCGACCGCGGGCTCCAGATCGCCCTGCCCGAGCTGGGCGCGGGCGAGCCGGACGGTGGTGATCGCTCGTGACCTCTGCATGGTGTCGCGCCGCTGGGCGATGCTGCGGTGCGCGTGTGCTTCAGCCTCCTCCCAGTTCCCGGCCGCGAGGTGAGCGGCGAGGGCGAGGGAGTCGAGTTCGGACTGGTCGTAGAAAGCGGTGATCCACACTGGTCGGGAGATGTCGAGGTCGGCTCGGTTGAGGGCGTCCTGTGAGTGCCCGATGGACCGGCGGACCGCGTTGGAGTCCCCGGTCAGGCCGTGGATCGCCGCGTGGCGGGCGTGTCCGAGGGAGGCGAACAGCGGGTCGCGTCGGGCGATCGGCAGGCCGCGGGCGACCTCATTGGCGGCGAGCGCGTCGCCCACCTGCCCGAGGTGCCGGTACAGGCTGCCCGCGTGGGACCAGATGCGGAACTGGATGCCGGAGTCGCCGGACATCGCCGCCAGGGTGGCAGCTTTCTGGTGGTGTTCGAGGGCTGCGTCGAAGCGACGGCCGTCGATCGCGGCCCACATCGCCGAGGACATGAACGATGCCGCGCACGCGTACAGCTGGGCCCGGACCCGCTGGGTCGCGGTGCCGTTCTTCTGCAGGTCGAGGGCTTCCTCGGCGAGCGCGGTCGCCCTGGTCTCGATGCTGAGCCGACCGCCGTGGCGGTGGTCGCTGGCGATGACCTCGGCGAAGCGGGCCTGCAGTCTCCGCACGTCACCGACGCCGATCCGGCCACTCGATGCCACGGCAGGGGGGCTCGTGAGCACGGTCACGGCCGCGCCTCCGGCCGCCGCTATGAAGTCGCGTCGCCTCACGTCGTCCTCCGGTGTGGTGCGGGCCCGCCCGGTCGGGACGAAGCCCAGGTCTTCGGGCGTACATGCGAATACTGCCCTGAGTGCGAGGCGGATCTTCACCGGCGGCCACCGGGTCGCGCCGGTCAGCCAGTTGTGCACCGTGCGCTCCGACACGGAGCCGAGCTTCCCCGTGAGGGTCCTGATCTCGGTGTTCACTTCGCGCGCCAACTCGGCCTTGGTCATGCGGCGTTCGGACATCCGGAGGCGGAGCGGGACGTTGGCCAGCATGAGGTCAACGTAGTCGCGTCGTCACGTGCCGTGCATGGGGTCAGGTGATGGCACGGTCAAGTTTTCCGGTCGGAATGGGACCAATGCGCCAGCAACTTTGCCTCACCGTAGCGCTTGTGACTGTCGTTCACTGATTGCACGCCGTCCGCCCCGGGCGGCCCCGCGCAGGATCCCGCCCGTGAACGGCCCTGCGCTGGCCCAGTCTCCGCCCTTGGAGGAGCAGCATGATGCACTCCCCGGCCCGGTATCGGCGCCGCATCGCCCGTCGTCCGAGGACGGTCGTTGTCCAGGCTGACTCTTTCTGCAATCTGGACTGCACCTACTGCTACCTGCCCGACCGCAAGCAGCGGGCACCGATGTCGGTCGCGATCGCCGAGGCGGTGGCCCGTTCCGTCGCCGATTTCGCCGATACCGCGTCACCGGAGCCGGTCGAGGTGGTCTGGCACGCCGGCGAGCCGCTGGCCGTCGGCCGCACGCGGCTCGCGGAGCTGCTGGCCCCGTTCGAGCCGTTGCGGCAGGCTGGGTTGGTCGAGCACTCGGTGCAGACCAACGCCGTACTGATCGCACGGGCCTGGTGCGACTTCCTCGCCACGTACGGGTTCCGCGTCGGGGTGAGCATCGACGGCCCTTCCGCCCTCAACCGTCGGCGCGTGGACCGGACCGGACGTCCGGCCTTCGACCGGATCATGAAGGGCATTGGTCGGCGACTGGTTGCCCCGCCGGCTACCCCACCCCGGCCACCAAACGCCGTAGCCGATCAGGCGCGCACAGCCCCAGCTCCGCGCGCAGCCGCCGCTCGTAGCACTCGACGTCCGCCAGCGCCTCGCCCGGGTTGCCCTCCGCGAGATGCGCCCTGACCAACCAGGCGTGGCTGCTCTCGCGCAGCGGGTCGGCGCGGACGGCGGCGCCGGCGGCGGCCACCGCCTCGGGGAAGCGCCGGGCGCCGACGAAGGCGCCGGCCAGGGCCTCCAGGGCGTGGACTCGCAGGCGCCGCCAGTTGTCCGCCTCCAGCAGTGTCCAGTCCTCGTACCAGCCCGGCAGCAGGTCCGCCGAGAGGTCCTCGACGGCCGCCAGCCCGAAGCCGGCCCGGGCGGGGGCCGCGTCGGGGGCCAGGATCCGGTGGGCCAGCGTCCTCGCCTCGCGGAGGTCCACGCCCACGCCGTCGGCCAGCCTCAGCTCGGTCTGGCCGACCTCCAGCGCCTCCCGGCCCGCCGCCGGGAGCCGGGACAGCGCCGAGCGCAGGCTCGCGGAGGCGCAGCGTTCCGCGGCGTCCGGCCAGAGGGTCCCGGCCACCAGGGCGCGCGGCACGTTCCCGTTGCAGCACAGCGCCACGAAGGCGAGTAATCGTTCCGCCCCCGCGGAGACGGGCACCGACGCGTCACCGGCCGAGAGGCCGAAGCCGCCGAGCAGGGCGAGCCGCACGCCCGCGCCGGGAGCCGGGGAGCACCGATCGCCGCAGGCCATCGAACCACCCCATCCCTTCGCGCACAGATCAGCCCCTTCTCCATGCTGCGCCGCCCGCCCTGCGCTGTCGACCGCACCCGACTCACCGGCGACGGCTCAGAGGTTGAAGCAGTACCCGACCGGGATCCAGGCGGTGGTCCGGCCGGAGGTCAGGTCGGTCGCCCGCGCCACGGCGTTCTTCGTCGCACAGCTGAACGGGTTCCCGGGCACCACGCCGAAGCTGCCGCCCGCGAACCCGCCGTGCTGGGTGGCCGTCACGGTGTCCGTCCACTGCACGCTGCCGGTGGGGCTCAGCCTGATCTCGACCCGCACCAGCCCGCCGATGTTGAAGTGGTCGCCGCTGATCTTCAGGCGGCCGGCGCCGTTGTCGCCGTCCCAGACGCGCACCGCCAGCCTCCGGTCGTCGGCCTGGCTGTTGTCGGACGCCGCATCGGTACGGTGCTGCGGGATCACGCAGACGTGGTCCCCGGCCCACGCCTCGCGCCAGACGAAGCTCGAAACGCAGAAACCGTTCTGCAGGGTCCGCGCCCCCGCCTGGCTGTTGTCGGACGCCGCGTCGGTACGGTGCTGCGGGATCACGCAGACGTGGTCCCCGGGCCTGGCGTCCCTCCAGACGAAGCCCTGGCGGCAGGTGTCCGGCCCGAAGTCCTGGGCGTGCGCCGCGGACGCCCCCAGCGCGGCGCCGCCGAGCCCCAGAACCGCCGCCATCATCGTGTTCACACCAGTGCGCAGGATCCGTCGGGGGGTCATTCTCCCCACCTCCTCGAAAAGCCTGCGCCCACCCTCCAACGCCCCCCGTCACCGCGACGTGACACCCGAGAACGGAAAACGCCGCCGCCCGGAACGGAGACCCGTTCCAGGCGGCGGCGCCGAAAAAACCACCGCACGACCTCAGACGTTGAAGCCCAGCGCGCGCAGCTGCTCGCGGCCGTCGTCGGTGATCTTGTCCGGACCCCACGGCGGCATCCAGACCCAGTTGATCCGCAGGTCCTGGACCAGGCCGTCGGTGGCGGTCTTGGCCTGGTCCTCGATGACGTCGGTCAGCGGGCAGGCCGCCGAGGTGAGCGTCATGTCGATGGTGGCCACGTCGGACTCGTCGATGTGGATGCCGTAGATCAGGCCCAGGTTGACGACGTCGATGCCCAGTTCGGGGTCGACGACGTCCATCAGGGCCTCGGTCAGGTCCTCGACCGAGACGGTGCCGGCGGTGGTGCCGACGATGCCGCCGTTCGGCTGCTCCTCCACAGCGGAGGGGGTTTCGTCACTCATTGGTTCTGTCCTCCTCTGCAGGTCAGTCGTTCACGACGGGGTTCTGGGCGAGCGCCTGGGCGGTGGCGTCCTTCCAGGCCATCCAGCTGAGCAGGGCGCACTTGACCCGGGCGGGGTACTTGGAGACGCCCGCGAACGCGACCGCGTCCTCCAGCACCTCCTCGTCGCCCTCGCCCTGGCCCTTGCTCTGCATCAGCTCCAGGAAGGCTTCCTGGACGGCCTGCGCCTCGCCGACGGTCTTGCCGACCACCAGGTCGTTCAGCACCGAGGCGCTGGCCTGGCTGATCGAACAGCCCTGGGACTCGTACGAGACGTCGGTGACCTTCGCGCCGTCGAGCTTCACCCGCAGGGTGATCTCGTCGCCGCACGTCGGGTTGACGTGGTGCACCTCGGCGTCGCCGTCCCGCAGCCCCTTGCCGTGCGGGTTGCGGTAGTGGTCCAGGATGATGTCCTGGTACATCGAGTCGAGCTTCATGGTCGTCCTGCCCCGTCCCGTCAGCCGAAGAAGTTCCGGACGTGGTGCAGGCCGTCGATCAGCGCGTCGACCTCGCCCGGCGTCGAGTACAGGTAGAACGACGCCCGCGTGGTCGCCGGAATTCCGTACCGCAGGCAGACCGGCCGCGCGCAGTGGTGCCCGACGCGCACGGCGATGCCCTGCTCGTCCAGCACCTGGCCCACGTCGTGCGGGTGGATGTCGCCCAGGGTGAAGGAGATCGCGGCGCCGCGGTCCACGGCCGTGCGCGGACCGATGATCCGCAGGTCCGGGACCTCCAGCAGGCGCTCCACCGCGTACTCGGTGATCGCGTGCTCGTGCGCGGCGATCTTGTCCATGCCGATCGCCGACAGGTAGTCGATGGCCGCGCCCAGCCCGACCGCCTGGGCGATCGGCGGGGTGCCGGCCTCGAACTTGTGCGGCGCCGGGGCGTAGGTGGACGAGCCCATGGTGACGGTCTCGATCATCTCGCCGCCGCCGAGGAACGGCGGGAGGTCCTCCAGCAGCTCCTGGCGGCCCCAGAGCACGCCGATGCCGGTCGGAGCCAGCATCTTGTGGCCGGTGAAGGCGACGAAGTCGGCCTCCAGCGCCTGCACGTCCAGCACCATGTGCGGCGCGGCCTGCGAGGCGTCGATGACGACCAGCGCGCCGACCGCCTGGGCCCGGCGGACGATCGTCTCGACCGGGTTGATCGTGCCCAGCAGGTTGGAGACCAGCGTGAAGGAGACCACCTTGGTCTTCTCGGTGATCAGCTCGTCGATGTTCGACAGGTCGAGCCGGCCCTCGTCGGTCAGCCCGAACCACTTGAGCTTCGCACCGGTGCGCTGCGACAGCAGCTGCCACGGGACGATGTTGGAGTGGTGCTCCATCTCCGTGATCACGATCTCGGAGTCGGCGTCGACCTTGTACGGCTCGTCGGCCCAACCGAGCATGTTGGCCACGAGGTTGAGCGACTCCGAGGCGTTCTTGGTGAAGATCACCTCGTTGCGGCTCGGCGCGTTGACGAAGGCCGCGACCTTGTCGCGGGCGCCCTCGTACATCGCCGTGGCCTCCTCGGCGAGCACGTGCACGCCGCGGTGGACGTTGGCGTTGTGCCGCTCGTAGTAGGCGTTCAGCGCCTCGAGCACCTGACGCGGCTTCTGCGAGGTCGCCGCGTTGTCCAGGTAGACCAGCGGCTTCTCCTCGTGCAGCAGGCGCTGCAGGACGGGGAAGTCCTTGCGGATCGCGTCGGTGTCGAGCAGGCCGGTAAGGGTATGGGTCACTCGGACGCGCCGCCCTTCACATACGACTCGTAGCCCTCTTCCTCCAGCTTGTCGGCCAGCTCGGCACCGCCGGACTCGACGATGCGGCCGCCCGCGAAGACGTGGACGTAGTCGGGCTTGATGTACCGCAGGATGCGGGTGTAGTGGGTCACCAGCAGGGTGCCGACCTCGCCGGTCGAGCGGACCCGGTTGATGCCCTCGGAGACGATCCGCAGCGCGTCGACGTCCAGGCCGGAGTCGGTCTCGTCGAGGATCGCGATCTTCGGCTTGAGCAGCTCCAGCTGGAGGATCTCGTGGCGCTTCTTCTCACCGCCGGAGAAGCCCTCGTTGACGTTGCGCTCGGCGAAGGCCGGGTCCATCTGCAGGGCGGCCATCGCCTCCTTGACCTCCTTCACCCACAGCCGCAGCTTGGGGGCCTCGCCGCGGACGGCGGTGGCGGCGGTGCGCAGGAAGTTGCTGACCGAGACGCCCGGGACCTCGACCGGGTACTGCATGGCCAGGAAGACACCGGCCTTGGCGCGCTCGTCGACGGACATCTCCAGGACGTCCTCGCCGTCCAGCAGCACCGAGCCGCCGGTGACGGTGTACTTGGGGTGGCCCGCCAGCGAGTAGGCCAGGGTGGACTTGCCGGAGCCGTTCGGACCCATGATGGCGTGGGTCTCGCCCTGCTTCACGGTCAGGTCGACGCCCTTCAGGATCTCGCGCGGGCCGTTCTCGGCCTCGACGGAGACGTGCAGGTCGCGGATTTCAAGGGTAGCCATGTGTACTCAGGACTCCTGGTTGACGGAGACGAGCACATCGTCCCCTTCGATCTTTACGGGGTAGACAGCGACCGGCTTGGTGGCGGGCAGGCCGGAGGGCTTGCCGGTGCGCAGGTCGAAGCTGGAGCCGTGCAGCCAGCACTCGATCATGCAGTCCTCGACCTCACCCTCGGAGAGCGAGACGTTCGCGTGCGAGCAGGTGTCGTTGATCGCGAACACCCCCTCTTCGGTGCGGACGATCGAGACCGGCACGCCGTTGAGGTCCACGCGCTTGGGCACGTCCTCCTGGAGGTCGCTCAGCGCGCAGGCACGGAGGAAGCTCATGGGGATCAGACCGCCGCTTCCAGCTCGGCTTCGATCTTCTCCATGAGCTGCTCCTGGACCTCGGCCACGCCGATCTGCTGGAGCAGCTCGGCGAAGAAGCCGCGGACCACCAGGCGGCGGGCCTCGTCGGCCGGGATGCCGCGGGCCATCAGGTAGAACAGCTGCTCGTCGTCGAAGCGGCCGGTCGCCGAGGCGTGGCCGGCGCCGACGATCTCGCCGGTCTCGATCTCCAGGTTCGGGATCGAGTCGACCCGGGCGCCGTCGGTGAGCACCAGGTTCCGGTTGAGCTCGTAGGTGTCGGTGCCGAGCGCGGCGGCACGGATCAGCACGTCGCCGACCCAGACCGCGTGGGCGTCCTGGCCCTGCAGCGCGCCCTTGTACGCCACGTTCGACCGGCAGTGCGGCGTGTCGTGGTCGATGATCAGGCGGTGCTCGAGGTGCTGGCCGGCGTCGGCGAAGTACAGGCCGAACAGCTCGGCCTCGCCGCCGGGGCCGGCGTAGTTGACCCGCGGGTGCAGGCGGACCAGGTCGCCGCCGAAGGTGACGACCACGGACTTGAACGAGGCGTCCCGGCCGACCAGCGCGTTGTGCTGGGCGACGTGGACGGCGTCCCGCTCCCAGTCCTGCACGGAGACGAAGGTGAGCTTGGCGCCGTCGCCGACCAGGAGCTCGACGTTGGCGGCCCGGGTGCCGGTGCCCGCGTGGTTGAGCACCACGACGGCCTCGGCGAACGGCTTGACGTCGATCACCACGTGGGCGAAGCGGACCCCGCCCTCGGCGCTCACGTCGATCTTGACCGGCTCGGTCAGCACCGCGTCCTTGGGGACGGTGACCACGAGCGCCTGCTCGAAGGCGCTGAAGGCCTGCGCGGCGACCCGGTCGACCGGCGTGCCGGCCTTGCCCAGGCGGGCGTCGTCGCGGCCGACGGTCTCGGCGGTGACGCCGTCCGGCAGGGTGAACTCGACCTTGTCCTCGCCACGCTCGGAGGCGGCGGCGGTGCCGTCGTGCAGCCCGCCGAGGCGGTGCAGCGGGGTGAACCGCCAGTCCTCCTCGCGGCCGTGCGGCACCGGGAAGTCGTTCACGTCGAAGGACGGCTTGACCGCGACGCGCGCGTCGATCGGCTGCTGGACCCCGGTCCGGCCGGTGCCGGGGCCGGCGAGCTGCGCGCCCGCGCCGGCGGTGCCGACCTCGATCGAACCGGCGGTGGTGGAGCCGGTGGTGTTCTGGACGTCAGCCATGGCTGTCGTAGTGCTCTCTTCCTCGAAAAGCTCGAAAAGTCGGTGGGCGGTGGCGGCCGGGGGTCAGCCGACCGCGCCCTCCATCTGCAGCTCGATCAGCCGGTTGAGCTCCAGCGCGTACTCCATCGGCAGCTCGCGCGCGATCGGCTCGACGAAGCCGCGGACGATCATCGCCATCGCCTCGGTCTCGGTCAGGCCACGGCTCATCAGGTAGAACAGCTGGTCCTCGCTGACCTTGGAGACGGTCGCCTCGTGGCCCATGGACACGTCGTCCTCGCGGACGTCCACGTACGGGTAGGTGTCCGAGCGCGAGACGGTGTCGACCAGCAGCGCGTCGCACAGCACGTTGGACTTGGCGCCGTGCGAGCCCTCGCCGATCTCGATCAGGCCGCGGTAGGAGGTCCGGCCGCCGCCGCGCGCCACCGACTTGGAGACGATGTGCGAGGAGGTGTTCGGCGCCATGTGCACCATCTTGGCGCCGGCGTCCTGGTGCTGGCCCTCGCCCGCGAAGGCGATCGACAGGGTCTCGCCCTTGGCGTGCTCGCCCATCAGGTAGACGGCCGGGTACTTCATGGTGACCTTGGAACCGATGTTGCCGTCGATCCACTCCATGGTCGCGCCCTCGTACGCCACGGCGCGCTTGGTGACCAGGTTGTAGACGTTGTTCGACCAGTTCTGGATGGTCGTGTAGCGGCAGCGGCCGCCCTTCTTGACGATGATCTCGACGACCGCCGAGTGCAGCGAGTCGGAGGAGTAGATCGGCGCGGTGCAGCCCTCGACGTAGTGGACGTAGGCGTCCTCGTCGACGATGATCAGCGTCCGCTCGAACTGGCCCATGTTCTCGGTGTTGATCCGGAAGTAGGCCTGCAGCGGGATGTCGACGTGCACGCCCTTCGGCACGTAGATGAACGAACCGCCGGACCACACGGCCGTGTTCAGCGCGGCGAACTTGTTGTCGCCGGCCGGGATGACGGTGCCGAAGTACTCCTTGAACAGCTCCGGGTGCTCGCGCAGCGCGGTGTCGGTGTCCAGGAAGACGACGCCCTGCTCCTCCAGGTCCTCGCGGATCTGGTGGTAGACGACCTCGGACTCGTACTGGGCGGCGACACCGGCGACCAGGCGCTGCTTCTCCGCCTCCGGGATGCCCAGCTTGTCGTAGGTCGCCTTGATGTCCGCGGGCAGGTCCTCCCAGGACTCGGCCTGCTTCTCGGTGGAGCGGACGAAGTACTTGATGTTGTCGAAGTCGATGCCGGAGAGGTCGGAGCCCCAGGTCGGCATGGGCTTCTTGCCGAACAGCTTCAGGCCCTTGAGCCGGAGGTTCAGCATCCACTCGGACTCGTTCTTCTTCGCGGAGATGTCGCGCACGACCTCCTCGCTGAGCCCGCGCTTGGCCGCGGCACCGGCGGTGTCCGGGTCGGCCCAGCCGTACTCGTAATTGCCCAGGCCCTCGAGCTCCGGGTGCGAAACGGTGTCAGTCATGCGAGCTTCCTAACGCGCGGACGCAGAATCTTCGGTGGACGTACCGGCAGTCGGCACTGCATCGGAGCCGTGGCCCGCGGGGCGCTGGGCGGGCGACGATGCGGCACCGGGTGCCGGCACATAGGTGGTGCAGACCCCGTCGCCGTGGGCGATGGTGGCCAGCCGTTGCACATGGGTGCCCAGGAGCTGGGAGAAGACCTCGGTCTCCGCCTCGCAGAGCTGCGGGAACTGCTCGGCGATGTGCGCGACCGGGCAGTGGTGCTGGCAGAGCTGGGCGCCCGCCGGGGCCTTGGCCACGGCCGACGGGACACGCCGCACCGTGGCAGCGTACCCGTCCGCGCTCAGCGCCTCGGCGAGGGCCTCCGGGCGCTCCCGGGCCTCGGCCCGCCGCAGGGTCTCCCGGTACCTCTCGCCCTGCTTGCCGAACCGGGCGCGGGCGAAGGCGGCGACCGCCTCCTCGCCCGCCTTGCCGCCGCCCACCGAGTCCGAGATCCAGCGCAGCGCGTCGGCCGCGAGCTGGTCGTAGGCCTGGTAGAAGGCGTCCCGGCCGCCGTCGGTGAGAGCGAAGACCTTGGCCGGACGGCCCCGGCCACGGCTGCCGTAGACCCGCTGCTCGCGGGACTCGACCAGGCCGGCGGCGGCCAGTCCGTCCAGGTGACGGCGGACGGCGGCGGCGGTGAGGCCGAGCCGGTTCGCCAGGTCGGCGGCGGAGGAGGGGCCGTGGTCCAGGATCGACCGGGCGACCCGGTCCCGGGTGGCCCGGTGGCCCTCCAGCAGCACCTCGGCCGCCGTCACGGGCACGTCGCAGTGGGAGGCCGTCTCGGCCTCCTGCTGCTCGGCGTGCTCGCGCATGTTTTTCACAACACCAGTGTTGCGTAATTACTTCCGCAAGGACAAGCCGTGACGCAGGCCTCACCGGTGGCTTCTATCACGCAGGCAAGCCTTACCTGACCAGCGAAAACGATCACCAAGGCCGGTGTCCGGCCGGTCCGTTCGGTCCTCTTACACTCGCCGGTATGAACCCCGTACCCGCGGTAGAGATCGCCGGGCTGGTCAAGCGCTACGGCGACAAAGCCGCGGTGGACGGCCTCGACCTCACCATCGCACGCGGCGCGATCACCGCCGTACTCGGCCCCAACGGCGCCGGCAAGACCACCACCATCGAGACCTGCGAGGGCTACCGCCGCCCCGACGCCGGCACCGTCCGCGTCCTCGGGCTCGACCCGGTCACCCAGAGCGCCGCGCTGCGCCCCCGGATCGGCGTCATGCTCCAGTCCGGCGGCGTCTACGCGGGCGCGCGCGCCGTCGAGATGCTGCGGCACACCGCCAAACTGCACGCCCACCCGCTGGACGTGGACGCCCTGGTCGAGCGCCTCGGCCTCGGCTCCTGCGGCCGCACCACCTACCGCCGGCTCTCCGGCGGCCAGCAGCAGCGGCTCGCCCTGGCGATGGCCGTGGTCGGCCGCCCCGAACTGGTCTTCCTCGACGAGCCCACCGCCGGCCTCGACCCGCAGGCCCGCCGCGCCACCTGGGAACTGGTCCGCGACCTGCGCCGGGACGGCGTCACCGTGGTGGTCACCACCCACCACATGGACGAGGCCGAGCAGCTCGCCGACCACGTCGCCATCGTCGACCGCGGCAGGGTCATCGCCGGCGGCACCACCGAGGAGCTGTGCCGCGGCGGCGCCGAGGACGCCCTGCGGTTCGACGGCCCGCCCGGACTCGACCTCGGCCCGCTGCTCAAGGAACTGCCCCCGGGCGCCACCGCCGCCGAGACCGCCCCCGGCAACTACCGCGTCGCGGCGCCCGTCGACCCCAGCAGGCTGCTGGCCACCGTCACCGGCTGGTGCGCGGCCTCCGGCATCCTGCCCGAACGGCTGTCCGTGCAGCGCCGCAGCCTCGAAGACGTCTTCCTCGACCTGACCGGACGGGAGCTCCGCTCGTGAGTACCTACGCCCCGAAGCCGGGAGCCGCTCCGGTCGGCCGGATGCTGCTCGCCCAGACCGCCTTCGAGACCAGGATGCTGCTGCGCAACGGCGAGCAGCTACTGCTCACCGTGGTCATCCCGACCGTGCTGCTGGTGCTGTTCTCCGCTGTGGACGTCGTCGCGGTGGAGGGCCCCGGCAAGCGGGTCGACTTCCTGGCGCCCGGCCTGCTCGCACTGGCCGTGATGTCCACCGCCTTCACCGGGCAGGCCATCGCCACCGGCTTCGAGCGCCGCTACG
This sequence comes from Kitasatospora cathayae, assembly GCF_027627435.1. Taxonomy (GTDB): domain Bacteria; phylum Actinomycetota; class Actinomycetes; order Streptomycetales; family Streptomycetaceae; genus Kitasatospora; species Kitasatospora cathayae. The sequence continues at coordinate 2,774,136 of NZ_CP115450.1, forward strand.
GCGTGCTCAAGCGGCTCGGCGCCAGCCCGCTGCCGCGCTGGACGCTGCTGACCGCCAAGACCGGCTGCGTGCTGGTCACCGAGGTGCTCCAGGTCGCCCTGCTGTCGGTGATCGCGCTGGCGCTCGGCTGGTCCCCGCACGGCAACCCTCTGGCCGTCGCCGCGCTGCTGGTGCTCGGCACCGCCGCCTTCTCCGGGCTCGGCCTGCTGATGGCCGGCACCCTGAAGGCCGAGGCCACGCTGGCCGCCGCCAACCTGGTGTTCATCCTGCTGCTGCTGGCCGGCGGGGTGATCGTGCCGCTCAGCAAGTTCCCCGGCGCGGTGCGGTCGGTGCTGGAGTTGCTGCCGATCTCGGCGCTCTCCGACGGCCTGCGCTCGGTGCTCCAGCACGGCACCGGTGTGCCGTGGTCGGACCTCGGCATCCTGGCGGGCTGGGCCGTCCTGGGGCTGGCGGCGGCCGCCCGGTTCTTCCGCTGGGAGTAGCCGCCGCATCGACGCGCGACGCCCCCCGGCCTCAGCTGGCCGGGGGGCGTCGCGCGTTCCTGGCACACGTCAGCCCTGGCTGCCGCCGCGCCGCTTGCGGGCGAGCAGCACCAGCGCGCCGCCGACCAGCACCACGCCGCCGCCGACCGCCGCGATCATCGGCGTCGCGTCGCTGCTACCGGTCTGGGCGAGCGCCGGGGCGCTGGTGGCGGGGGCCGGGGCGGGGGCGGCGGGGGTCTGGCTGGGGGTCGGGGTCGCCGACGGGGTCCTGCTCGGGGTGGGCGTCGCCGACGGAGTCATGGTCGGCGTCGGAGTGGGGGTCGGGGTGGGGGTCTTGGTGGGGGTGGGTGTCGGGGTCGGGGTGTGGCACGGCGCGATGGTCTTGGTCTCGTCGACGTTCCAGCCCTTCTCGGCCGGGGTCTCGGTGGTCTTGACCACCAGGTGCGCCGTCACCGGGGCGTCGTGGTCCTTCACCGGGAAGGTGCCGTGGAACTCCGCCGGGAACTCCTTGGCGTCCAGGACCTTCTCGTCGCCGACGGTGAGGCTGACGGTGTTCTTCACGTCGGGCTTGGGGCTGTAGTTGATCAGATCGATCACGACCTTGTCGCAGGTCACCGACCAAGTCGGCACGTGCGCCGAGGCGTTGGTGGCCAGCGCCAGGGGCAGGAGGAATCCGGCCGCCGCCGTGCCGGCGAGTGCCGTCGCACCGATCCGAACGTGCCGCTGCTGTCGCGCCATTACGCTGTTCCCCTCCGAACGGTCTTGCGCAGCAGGCGCGTTGAAGTGGTTCGCGGTGGCCCGCCACGGCATGTCCGGGGGACTCTACCGGCACTCCCGCACCTCGCCACACCCCGCCGTACGACCGGATTTCGTCTGTCGGTCCATTCCCGGATGTGCTTGACCAGTCCATCACAGCCGCCACCTGGCAGAACGCGGATTCGGCGAAGTTGAATGAACTTCGTCACTTCAGGAACGTGATGGCGCCTCCGATGATCAGATTCGATCACCGGGGGCGCCATCGCGATCAGGCCTTCCTGGCCGCCTTGCGCCGGGCCGCCACCACGACCCCGCTTTGCTCTCTCGGCACCGCACCCCGCGCCCCGCCCCAAGATCGCCCGTAAGGCCGCCTACGATTGACCGCGTGCTGAACCCCTTCTCCCTGCTCGCCGAGCGCTGGCAGCCCTCCGCCGCGATGGTCCGGCGCGCCACGTTCGCCGCGCTGGTGATGAGCGTGGTGATCGTCGTCACCGGCGGCGCCGTCCGCCTCACCGCCTCCGGCCTCGGCTGTACGACCTGGCCCCGCTGCACCGCCGAGAGCCTGACGCCCACGGCGGAGATGGGCTTCCACGGCATCGTCGAGTTCACCAACCGGATGCTCACCTACGTGCTGAGCGCGGCCGTCGGCTGGGCGATCCTGGCCGCCCGCTGCCACCGCCCGTGGCGGCGCAGCATGACGAAGCTCGGCTGGGCCCAGTTCTGGCTGGTGATGAGCAACGCCGTGCTCGGCGGCATCACCGTGCTGACCGGCCTCAACCCCTACACCGTCGCGGGACACATGATCGCCGCGATGGCCCTGGTCTGGGTCGCCCTGCTGATGTGGGAGCGCAGCAAGGAGGGCGACGGCCCGGCCAGGCTTTCGGTGGCCCGCCCGATCCACCAGCTCTCCTACGTCCTGGTCACGGTCGTCGGCCTGCTGGTCGCCGCCGGCACTTTGGTCACCGGCGCCGGGCACCACCCGGGTACGCCCCAGGACAACAAGATCGTCCCCCGCATCCCGATCGACTACGACAGGTTGGCCCAGTTCCACGCCGACTTCGCCTTCATCTCGGTCGGCCTGACCATCGCAATGATCTTCGTCTTCGCCGCGATCAAGGCCCCGCAAGCGGCCAAGTCCCGCACCAAGGAACTCCTCGCGGTCCTGCTCCTCCAGGGCGTCCTCGGCTTCATCCAGTACTTCACGGATGCCCCCGAGCTGATGGTCGGTCTCCACATGCTCGGCGCCACGCTGACGTGGATCGCCGCCCTCCGCATCCCCCTCGCCCTCCGCGTACGCGAGGTCGAAGCCGCCCCCGAGCAGCTGCCCGCGCAGACCCCACAAGCTGCCACCGTCTGACCCTCGTCGAAGGCCCCCCTCAGCTCAGATGGGGGCCTTCGACGTCACAGCAGGTGCCGACCGTCGTGCCTACGAGCGCTCTGAGTGGAGCGGTGTGGCCGCCCCGTCGCTGTCACTCATGCATGGAAGACCCGAGGTAGTCGGTCAAGCCTGAGCCTCCTGCTCCAGGCGTCATCATGCCTCCACCCCGTCTCGCAGGTACCGCATACTGCCATCTGAGATCGCCCCGACAGCGGCATTCAACCGGTTCTGCTCGCGGATCCGCAGTCGGTCGGCGACCTCCGACGCGGGCAGGAAGACGGCCTCGGACAGTTCGTCGTCGTGTGGGCGAACCGTTTCGGCCCGAGCGGGTAGAAGGGAACCCGCATCGAAGATGAAGGCGATCTGGTCGTCCCACGGGCCATGCGGCGCGACCCAGTCCACGACCAGCAGGCGGCGGATGGTGATCTCCAGGCCCAATTCCTCGCGCAGTTCCCGCACTGCGGCCTCCTCCGGTGGCTCGTTGGCCTCAGCCATTCCGCCGGGGAGGTCCCAACCCTCCTTATAGGTCGGGTTGACGGTCAGGATGCGCCCAGCCCTATCGCGCAGGATCACATCCGCTGAGACGCGCTTCCGGGCTTGTCTGGCATTCCCCTCAGCGAGGTAGCGTTCCAGGCTTCGGTGTCGGTAGGCGCAGGCCTCACGTTGAACCTCCCCGAGGCGACGGGATGGTGGTGTCAGCGCGCAAGAGCTGCCGGGCTCTGCCCGCCTCATCACCTTGCTTCTCACGCCGCCGGCTCTGAAAGACTGCTGAGGGTAGGACGAAGCAGATCGAGGACATGTGTCCAGCTGTACTCATCGCGCGCTCCGCCGGACTTGGGCTTGTGGGGTACGGAGTCGCCCACCAGGACGCCCATCGAGCGCAGTCGGACGAGGCTCTCTGAATACGCCGGGTGGGCTGCCAGAGCGGAGTTGACGTAGGGCTGGACGACGATGGGAATGCCCAGCCCGTGCGCCTCGCAGAGGATGCCCAACGCGAGTGTGTCGGCGATCCCGAGGGCCCACTTGTTGATGGTGTTGAAAGTGGCGGAGACGACCGCGATGGCATCGGCGCCAGGCAGCGGCCGGGAACTGCCGGGCGTGCGCCAGGCCGAGCGGATCGGATAGCCGGTCTGAGCCTCGATGGCTTCCTGATCCAAGAAGCCGAGCGCGTTGGGAGTGGCGATCACCGCGACCTTCCACCCCTCAGCGTGGGCGGCGGTGATCAGTTCGCTCACGCCGTCAGCGATTCCCGAAGCGCAGACGATGACGTAGAGGAACGGCTCATGATGCTCGGTCAAACCTGAACTCCTGTTCGCAGGAACACATCCCGCCACTTTTAGCGAGTATCGTCCGACTGGCTGCTACGAACGGAGTACCAGTATGCCCAGGCACATCTCCGAGCACACGGGCGAACGCATCGCCCAGTACCGCAAGCTCCGCCACCTGACCCAGCGGGAACTCGCCGCTCGCGCCCATATCTCTTACAGCATGCTGACCAAGGTCGAGCAAGGAGCCAAGCCGGCCACACCCACTGTGATCGCCGCCGTCGCCAGGGCGCTGTTCGTCCAAACCGTCGACCTCACCGGTCAGCCGTACATGACCGAGCTGCAACAGGACGAACTCGATGTGCTGATCCAGCCGATCCGCGAAGCGCTCGATCTGTACGACCTCGGCGCCGATCCCGAGATCGCCCCCCGCTCGGTCGACGAACTGCACTCCGCCGCGGAGCACTTGTGCGCCCAGATCCGCGAGACCCGTATCAAGGATGCCGCCCGAGCCCTTCCGGCCCTGATGATCGAGGCCACAACGGCCGCACACGCGGCACCGTCCGAGAAGGCGTGGCAGGTGTTGGCCAGCACGTACCGCACGGCCTACGACATCACCACGAAGTTGGGCTACAGCGATCTTTGCGTGGTGGCTCTGGACCGCATGGCGTGGGCAGCCGAGCGCGCGTCCGATCCGGTGGTCGCCGGCGTTCGCCAGTATCTTCGGTCGCTGGTCTACCTTCGATCAGGCCAGTACGACATCGGGAAGCGACTCGTAGGGGTCGGCATGGGCACACTCGAACAAGCCGACCGCAGCCGGATCCGCGACGTGGCGGTGGGGCAACTACATCTCGGCGCTGCCATGTTGGCCGCGCGATCCGGAGACGGCGACACGGCGGCCGAACACATCGCGGACGCGGGGCGGATCGCCGAGGCGACGGGCGAGGCCATGCGAGTGCACTGGCTCTCGTTCGGACCGACGAACGTCGCCGTCCACCAAGTGGCGACTCTGGCCGAGCAGTACCGGTACGCAGAGGCCGTCCGAGCCGCCGGGCAGGTCCAGATCCCCGCAGAGTGGCCTGCCTCGCGGGCTGCCGCACACATCGCGGAGGTAGCGCGGGCACAGTTGTGGATCGGCCGCTCGGAGGCGTCATTGAAGTCACTTCAGCACGCAAGGGAGCTGGCGCCACAACAGATGCGCTACCACCCGATGGTGCGCGAAACGGTTGCCGGGCTCGTCTCGGCCCGCCGCTCGATGCCCGACACCCTCACGAACATGGCGCACTGGGTCGGGATCTGATTATCACTCTCTGGGGTCGGACTGTCACCAACGAGTGATAGTCCGGCCCTTCCTCTGCGGCGATGCTCTCCGTAACGAGATAACTACGCCAAGGGGAAGCGCTGATGACCCTCCTCTCGAACCTTGTGAGAGGCAACGCCGCACTCCAGCAGGGACCAGATGCGAGCGTCCACCCGGCTGCCGAACTGGCAACCATCCTCCTGCCGTACCAGCCCGAGTCGGTGGGCGTTGCCCGGCGCCTTGTGCGTGCGAAGGTGCAGGAATGGGGCCTGGACGACCTGATGGACGACGCCGTCGTCATCGTCAGCGAACTGGTCACCAACTCGGTCGAGACCTGCTGCCAGACCCGTATGCTCGTCGGTGTCCGCCGACCGAGCGACCACACCCTCCGCATCCTCGTCAGTGACGGTTCCCGGTCGATGCCCGTGATGGTTCAGGCCGGACCCGACGCCACGTCCGGCCGGGGTCTGGCGATAATCCACCGGCTCACGCACGGCCGCTGGGGCGTCACGCTCCTCCCCTTCGGGAAGGTCGTCCACGCCGACCTCACGACGCCCGCGACGATCCCCCGGTGAACCGGCAGCTGCCGGAGAGCAGTTACGACCCCGCCGACGCACCGCCGCCACCGCCCACCCCCGATCCCACCCGGGTCTGGGCCGCCTACGGGGTGTCCGCCGCCGCCGGGCTGCACATCATCGCCGCAGCCCTGGTGTTGATCAACCGCCCCCACTGAACTCCCGGCCGCGCCGCCGACCCGGCGGCGCGGCCGGGATCCGCAACACACCACCATGACTCAGGAGGCGCAGTACAGATGACAACCGCACCGTGGGGCACGACCCGCATGGGACCGTACCCCGAGTCCAGCCCCTTCCCCGCCCTCACGCCCGTGATCGACCCCGAGACGCAGGTCGCCGTGTTCGTGGACGAGCACGGCCACACGGTCGAGATGGGTGCGCACGGCACCAGCACCAGCGGGCTCACGCCCACCACCACCTCGCCCGGCGACGGAGCCGGGCCGGGCGGGGCCACCGATGCCGACAGCACCGAGTCCTACGACCAGGACCAGAGTTCCGGCTGATGGACAACCGCAGCGGGTCGGTGCTGGTACTGACCAATCCCCTTGACGTGACGGCGGATGCGGTCCTGCGGGTACTCGCGGAGCGCCGGGTCCCGGTGGTCCGTCTCGATCCCGGCGCCGACCTGCACACGGGTGCCTCGCTGACCGCCGCGTACCGCAGCGGCAACCAGCGGGGCACCCTGCGCACCGCCAGCCGGGAACTCGACCTCTCCGAAGTCCGGTCCGTCTGGGTGCGCCGGGCCTCGCCCTACGAAGGCCCGCCCGAACTGGACGGGCAGGACCGCCGGTTCGCCGCCTCGCAGTGCCTCTGGGGCGCGGGTGGCATCCTCGCCTCGCTCCCCGGTGCGCACTACGTGAATCACCCGTGGGCCAACCGCGCCGCCGAGCACAAACCGGCGCAGCTCGCCGCCGCGCAGCGCTCCGGATTCCTGATCCCTGACACCCTGATCACGAACAACGAGCACGAGGCACGGGAGTTCGTGGCGTCCCACACCGGTGGGGCGGTCTACAAGCCGCTCTGGAACACCCCCTACTCGGTCAACGGGAAGCCCCACGCCGTATGGGTGCGTGAAGTGTCCGGGACCGAACTCACGACAGCGATCGGCGCGTGCCCGCATATGTTCCAGGCGAAGGTCCGGAAGGCCTTCGATGTCCGGGTGACCGCCATCGGCGACTGCCTCTTCGGTATCCGAATCGACAGCCCTGATCTCGACTGGCGTCGGCGACAGGACCGGATGAGGTGCACGCCGATCGACATCCCCGCCCCAGTGGCACGTTCGATCAGCGCCTACCTCGGCGAATTCGGCCTGGTGTACGGCGCGTTGGACTTCGCCGTGACCTCCGCCAGGGACTGGTACTTCCTTGAGTGCAACCCAAACGGCCAATGGGCTTGGCAGCCGGCCGGGACCGCCACGGCGATCGCCCACACCATCGCCGACCAGCTAGCGAAAGGCTCCGCCTCGTGAGCACATCGGATCAGCTCCGCGCCGCCCTGGTGGACGCGTTCACCGGGGATGACAAGATCACCGACCCGGCCTGGGAGAGCGCCGCCAAAGCGGTCCCCCGGGAGCTGTTCACCGGGTCGTTCTTCCTTCCTATCCCCGGAAGCAACCCGACCGCCTACCGACCCGTGTTCAAGGGCCAGCCCGGGTGGCTGGAGCACGTCTACTCGAACGAGACGCTGGTCACCCAACTCGACGGACGGACAGGCCCCGAGGACGTGACCGGCGGCACCGCGACCGGCGCGCCGTCCTCGTCGTCCACCCTGCCGTCCCTGGTCCTGCGCATGTGGCACCAGCTCGGCGCCGAGTCCGGGCACCGGGTCCTGGAGATCGGAACCGGAACCGGTTACTCGACCGCCCTCGGCGCGCACCGCCTCGGGGACGCCAACCTCACCAGCATCGAATTTGACCCGCAGGTGGGCGAGGCCGCCGCCACCGCCATCAAGGCAGCCGGGTACTCCCCCCGTCTGATCATCGGCGACGGCCTGCTCGGCGACCCGGACGGAGGCCAGTACGACCGGCTCATCGCCACCTGCTCGGTCCGCTACGTTCCGCCCCCGTGGCTGCACCAGGTGAAGCCCGGCGGCCGGATCCTGGTCACGCTGTCCGGCTGGTCCTTCGGCTTCGGCCTCGCACTGCTGACCGTGACCGGCCCCGGACAGGCCACCGGCCGGTTCTTGCCCGGCTACACCAGTTTCATGATCGCCCGCCCCCACGACCGGCCGCCCCGCCAGAGCCTGTCACTGCTCCCCGGAGACGAACGCCCGACCCGGATCGACCCCGAAATCATCGGCACCTGGACGGGCAGCTGGGTCGCGCAACTCGCAGCGCCTTCCGCCGAGCGGATGGGAGCCGGCGGGCACCAGATCCTCTCCGACGTGGCCACCGGCTCCCAGGCCCGAACCATGCCCAACCCGGAAGGCGGTTGGACCGTGATCCAACGCGGCCCACTCCGGCTCTGGGACCAGGTGGAGAGCGCCGTCGAAGCCTGGCAGCAGGCCGGCGAGCCGCACCAGAAGGGCTTCGGGATCACCATCTCCGCAGCGGGGCAACGCGTCTGGATCGGACACGAGAACGGCCCGGGCTGGAACTTGCCCCTGTGAAACGGCGAACGGCCCGGCTCCCCCCGGTGAGCCGGGCCTACTCCGGCCTGCGGCGGGCGCGAACCACCGCGGCGACGATCGCGAGGGGGAAGGACAGCAGGAAGAACGTCACCGCAGGCCACAGCGGATCGCCGTTGACAATCGCGTTCATGAGCGAGCGGGAACCGACAACGATGAAATGCATGCGCGTACCGTAGCGCCGCCCCTCACCACTCCCTCCGGTGCCCCGGACCAGCGCCGACGGCCCGGCTCCCCCACCCAGGAGGAGCCGGGCCGTCGGCGTTCGAACCAGGCCCGGTCAGCCGCCGAGCTGGATGCCCGCCATGCGCTTCCACTCGTACGGGCCGGTCTTGACCTTGAGGCCCAGCTCGCCCTCGAAGTCGTCGTGCAGGGTCAGCCCGGCAATCGCAACGGCCCGCCGGCCGACGGCGTAGGTCGGGGCCACCTGGTCGCCCCAGGCGCCGTCCGCGCCGACCACGACGATCCGGGTGGCCGCGGTGCCGACGTACTCGACGACCGCGTCGGCGCTGCCGCCGTGCTGCTGGGCGAAGCTGGTCAGGTGCTTGGCGATGCGCTTGGCGCGGCGCTCGGTGCGGGCGTCCGACGCGGCGGCGGTGGCGGTCTCTGCGCTGCTCATGCCCGCATGCTACCCACCGGTACGCGACCTGGCGACGGGAGCGCCCTGTGCACCGGGACACATACTCGGAACATGACGTTCAAAGGCTGGCCGACCGAGGCGCTCGACTTCTACGAGCACCTCGAGGCCGACAACTCGAAGACCTTCTGGCAGGCCCACAAGGACCAGTACGACGACGCCGTGCGGGCCCCGATGGAGGCGCTGCTCGCCGAGCTGGAGCCGGAGTTCGGGCCGGGGAAGATCTTCCGCCCCAACCGCGACGTCCGCTTCAGCGCCGACAAGTCGCCGTACAAGACGCACATCGGTGCACACCTGGAGTCCGGCGGCTACATCCAGCTCTCCGCCGACGGCCTGTCCTGCGGCAACGGCATGTACCACCTGGCCCCCGACCAGCTGGAGCGCTACCGCGCCGCCGTCGCCGAGGACGTCAGCGGCGCCGAGCTGGAGCGGGTGATCGCCCGGGTCGAGCAGGCGGGCCCGCAGGTCCACGGCCGTGACAGCCTCAAGTCGGCCCCGCGCGGCTACGCCAAGGACCACCCGAGGATCGAGCTGCTGCGGCACAAGGGCCTGGTGGCCTGGCAGGAGTGGGAGCCCGCGAAGTGGCTGGGCACCCGGGCCGCCCACACCCGGATCGTCGACTTCCTGCGCGCCTCCCAGCCGCTGCGGGACTGGCTGGACGGCCACGTCGGCCCCTCCGAACTGCCCAGCCGCTGAACGCGGAAGAGCCCCGGTCCGCCGGGACCGGGGCTCTTCCGTACGTACCGGGGCCCTACTTCACGAACGGGTCGATCGCGCACACCACGAACAGCAGCGACAGGTAGGTGATCGACCAGTGGAACAGCCGCATCTCCTTCAGCTTGGCGCCCACGATCCCGGCCTTCGCCCGCCCGTACAGCGCGTGCGCCTCGCGCAGCCAGAACCCCCCGAGCAGCACCGCGGCGGCGGGGTACAGCCAGCTCATGTGCCCCAGCGGCCAGACCGCCAGGGAGACCGCCACCATCACCCAGGAGTAGGCGACGACCTGCTTGCCGACCGCCACGTTGCCCTTGATCACCGGCAGCATCGGCACGCCGGCCCGCTCGTAGTCGTCGCGCACCTTCATCGACAGCACCCAGGTGTGCGGCGGCGTCCAGAAGAAGACCACCAGGAACAGCGCGACCGCCGCCCAGGACACCGAGTCGGTCACCGAGGACCAGCCGATCAGCACCGGCATGCAGCCGGCGATGCCGCCCCAGACGATGTTCTGCGAGGTGCGCCGCTTGAGCCCGAGCGTGTAGACGAACACGTAGAACAGCAGCGCGCCGAGCGCCAGTCCGGCGGAGAGCCAGTTGACGCCGAAGCCGAGCAGCAGGGTGGAGACGATCCCGAGCGTGATGCCGAAGACCAGCGCCTCGCGGGGCGACACCATCCCGGTGACGATCGGCCGGCGTTCGGTGCGGGACATCAGGGCGTCGATGTCACGGTCGATGTACATGTTGAGGGCGTTGGCGCCGCCCGCCGAGAGGTAACCGCCGACCACGACCTTCAGCACCAGCAGCATGTCCGGCACGCCCTGCTGGGCCAGGAACATCACCGGCACGGTGCTCATCAGCAGCAGCTCGATGATCCGTGGCTTGGTCAGTGCGACGAAGGCGCCGACCCGGGCCCCGATCGGCCGGTGATGCGCAGGCGTCGCCCCGGTGACCCCGGCGGGACGGGTTTCGACGGCGGTCACTAACACCCCAACTGAAGATGAATCCTCGCAGGCGTCCACAGGAACGAAGGGTCCCGAATCGTCCGCTCTGCGCGTACCACGCCACCTTAGACGCTCCATATATCCCATCCGGCTCCGGGGTCCCCCGGCGAGGCGGATGGCACACCCCCGGGTGAACCACCTGGGTGAACCCACGAAGTGCCTCCGGCGCGCCTGCGCAACCCGTCCCGACCACCCGGGCGGCGCGCCCTACCAAATCGGGAGAGCCTGGGACATAACAAGCCAGAACGCCCTAGTGGGAATCACCATGCGGAAATCCCGGTTGTCCCGGCACGGAGGGTGAGCCCCGGCCTGGACGGTAGGCTCGCACGAAGAAGCGGTATCTACCCTCCGTGACCGGCACCATCCACAGTCGGGACCACAGCGCCGTGGCCGACCCGGTCCCCATTCACGGGGTCACTCTTCACATATATGGAAGGAGCCCTGAGACAGGGTGAGCACTGCGCCGACGAACGCATTCGAGTGGAGCGACCTGGACGAGCGCACGGTTGACACGGCGCGAGTCCTGGCGATGGACGCTGTCCAGAAGGTCGGTAACGGGCACCCCGGGACGGCCATGTCCCTGGCCCCCGCGGCCTACCTGATCTTCCAGCGCTTCCTGCGCCACGACCCGACCGACCCGGCCTGGGTCGGCCGCGACCGGTTCGTCCTCTCCCCCGGGCACACCAGCCTGACGCTCTACACCCAGCTGTACTTCTCCGGCTACGGCCTGGAGCTGGACGACCTCAAGGCATTCCGGGTGGCCGGCAGCCGCACCCCCGGCCACCCCGAGCACGGCCACACCGCGGGCGTGGAGACCACCACCGGCCCGCTGGGCCAGGGCATCGCCAACGCGGTGGGCATGGCGATGGCCGCCCGCTACGAGCGCGGCCTGTTCGACCCGGAGGCGGCGGCCGGGGAGTCCCCCTTCGACCACACCATCTGGGCCATCGTCTCCGACGGTGACCTGGAGGAGGGCATCTCCGCCGAGGCCTCCTCGCTGGCCGGCCACCAGAAGCTGGGCAACCTGGTCGCCCTCTACGACGACAACCACATCTCGATCGAGGGCGACACCGAGACCGCCTTCTCCGAGGACGTCCTCAAGCGCTACGAGGCCTACGGCTGGCACGTCCAGCGGGTCACCCCGAAGGCCAACGGCGACGTCGACGTCGAGGCGCTCGCCGGTGCGCTGGCCGCGGCCAAGGCCGAGACCGCCCGGCCGTCGATCATCGCGATGCGCACCATCATCGCCTGGCCGGCCCCGGACGCCCAGAACACCGCCAAGGCGCACGGCTCCGCGCTCGGCGCCGCCGAGATCGCCGCCACCAAGAAGGTCCTGGGCTTCGACCCGGAGAAGACCTTCGAGGTCAGCGACCAGGTCATCGAGCACGCCCGCCAGGTCATCAAGCGCGGCAAGGCCGCCCGCGACCAGTGGCAGCAGGGCTTCGACGCCTGGCGCGCCGCCAACCCGCACCGGGCCGCCGAGTTCGACCGCATCCAGGCCGGCGAGCTGCCCGAGGGCTGGAAGAAGGCCCTGCCGTCCTTCCCGGCCGGCAAGGACGTCGCCACCCGCAAGGCCTCCGGCGAGACCCTCAAGGCGCTCGGCGCGGTGATCCCGGAGCTGTGGGGCGGCTCGGCCGACCTCGCGGAGTCCAACCTCACCACGATCGACGAGGACAGCTCCTTCCTCCCCGAGGGCAACCCGCTGAAGTCCGCCAACCCGTTCGGCCGGACGATCCACTTCGGCATCCGCGAGCACGCCATGGGCTCGACCATGAACGGCATCGCCCTGCACGGCAGGACCCGCGTGTACGGCGGCACCTTCCTGGTCTTCGCGGACTACATGCGCCCGGCCGTCCGGCTGGCCGCGCTGATGAAGCTGCCGGTCACCTACGTCTGGACGCACGACTCGATCGGCCTCGGCGAGGACGGCCCGACCCACCAGCCGGTCGAGCACCTGGCCTCGCTGCGCGCCATCCCGGGCCTGTCCATGGTCCGCCCGGCCGACGCCAACGAGACCGCCGTCGCCTGGCGCACCGTCATCGAGCGCCAGACCAGCCACCCCGGCCCGGTCGGCCTGGCCCTGACCCGCCAGAACGTCCCGACCTTCGACCGCGAGGTCTTCGCCTCCGCCGAGGGCACCGCCAAGGGCGCCTACGTGCTGGCCGAGGCCTCCACCGGCGACCCGCAGGTGATCCTGCTGGGCACCGGCTCCGAGGTCCAGCTGGCAGTCCAGGCCCGCGAGGCCCTGGAGGCCGAGGGCATCGCCACCCGGGTGGTCTCGGTCCCGTCCTTCGAGTGGTTCCAGGAGCAGGACCAGGCCTACCGCGACAGCGTGCTGCCGCCGTCGGTCAAGGCCCGCGTCTCGGTCGAGGCCGGCATCGCCCAGGGCTGGCGCGAGCTGGTCGGCGACCACGGCCGGATCGTCTCGCTGGAGCACTTCGGTGCCTCCGCCGACTACAAGGTGCTGTTCGAGGAGTTCGGCCTGACCGCCGAGCGCGTGATCGCCGAGGCGCACAACGCCCTGCGCTCCCTCGAGGCCGTCAACCGCTAGCGCGTCCACCCGCACGAGCCAAAGGGCGCGCCGATGCCGAAAGCGACGAGCGACGAGCGGGCGCCGGAGCGAGGAACGTCGGCATCGGGTACGGGCGCCCGGCGGCGAGTGCGGAGTAGCGGCCGCGTGCCCGCCCGCACGCGGGCACGCGGCCCCTTTGACCACCCCACGAAGCAGAAGAAGACGAAGGACTGAAGCACCATGACTGACGCACTGAAGCGCCTCAGCGACGAAGGCGTTGCGATCTGGCTGGACGACCTCAGCCGCAAGCGGCTGAACTCCGGCAACCTGGCCGAGCTGGTGCAGAACAAGCACGTGGTGGGCGTCACCACCAACCCGACCATCTTCCAGAAGGCCATCGCCGGCAGCGGCGACACCTCCTACGACGGCCAGCTGCGCGACCTCGCCGTCCGCGAGGTCACCACCGACGAGGCGATCCGCATGATCACCACCTCCGACGTGCGCGACGCCGCCGACGTGCTGCGTCCGGTCTACGACGCCTCCAACGGCCGCGACGGCCGGGTCTCCATCGAGGTCGACCCGCGCCTGGCCCACCAGACCGCCCCCACCGTGGCCGAGGCCAAGCAGCTGTGGTGGCTGGTCGACCGCCCGAACGTCTTCATCAAGATCCCCGCCACCAAGGCCGGCCTGCCCGCCATCAGCGAGGTCATCGGCCGGGGCATCAGCGTCAACGTCACGCTGATCTTCTCCCTGGACCGCTACAAGGCCGTCATGGACGCCTACCTGACCGGCCTGGAGACCGCCAAGGCCAAGGGCCTGGACCTCTCCCAGATCGAGTCGGTCGCCTCCTTCTTCGTGTCCCGGGTGGACACCGAGATCGACAAGCGCCTGGACAAGATCGGCGGAGACGCCAAGAACCTGCGCTCCAAGGCCGCCCTGGCCAACGCCCGCCTCGCCTACCAGGCGTACGAGGAGGTCTTCGGCTCGGTCGACGGCAAGACCGCCGGCAGCGCCCGTTGGAAGGCGCTGGAGGCCGCCGGCGCCAAGCCGCAGCGCCCGCTGTGGGCCTCCACCGGCGTCAAGGACCCGGCCCTGCCGGACACCCTGTACGTCACCGAGCTGGTCGCCCCGGGCACCGTCAACACCATGCCCGAGGCCACCCTGGACGCCACCGCCGACCACGGCGAGGTCAGCGGCAACACCATCGTCCCCAACTACGCCGACGCCAAGGCCGTCCTGGACGCCATCGCGGCCGCCGGGGTGGACTACGACGACGTGGTCCAGGTCCTGGAGGACGAGGGCGTGCAGAAGTTCGAGCAGTCCTGGCAGGAGCTGCTCGACACCGTCACCGCCTCGCTGGCCTCCATCGCCACCGAGAAGTGACCCGCTCACACAGCCAGCGCACGAAAGCGGAGCACACCAAGTGAGCACTGATTTCCCCGAGTTGACGTCGGAATCGGACGCGGACGACCTCCCGCCCTCCCCCGTCAACCCGCTTCGTGACCCCTCCGACCGGCGGCTCCCGCGCATCGCGGGGCCGTCCGGCCTGGTCATCTTCGGGGTCACCGGCGACCTGTCCCGCAAGAAGCTGATGCCGGCCATCTACGACCTGGCCAACCGCGGTCTGCTGCCGCCGGGCTTCTCCCTGGTCGGCTTCGCCCGCCGCGAGTGGGACGACGAGGACTTCGCCCAGGAGGTCCACGACGCGGTCAAGGAGCACGCCCGGACCCCGTTCCGCGAGGAGGTCTGGCAGCAGCTCGCCAAGGGCATGCGCTTCGTCCACGGCACCTTCGACGACGACGACGCCTTCGACAAGCTCCGCGAGACCATCCAGGAGCTGGACAAGGCCCAGGGCACGGGCGGCAACTTCGCCTTCTACCTGTCCGTCCCGCCGAAGTTCTTCCCGACCGTCGTCCAGCAGCTCAAGAAGCACGGCCTGGCCGACCCGCCGCAGGGCTCCTGGCGCCGCGCGGTCATCGAGAAGCCCTTCGGCCACGACCTGGAGAGCGCCCAGGAGCTCAACAAGGTCGTCCACGAGGTCTTCCCCCGGGACGAGGTCTTCCGGATCGACCACTACCTGGGCAAGGAGACGGTCCAGAACATCCTGGCGCTGCGCTTCGCCAACCAGATGTTCGAGCCGATCTGGAACCGGTCGTACGTCGACCACGTGCAGATCACCATGGCCGAGGACATCGGCATCGGCGGCCGGGCCGGCTACTACGACGGCATCGGCGCCGCCCGGGACGTCATCCAGAACCACCTGCTGCAGCTGATGGCCCTCACCGCCATCGAGGAGCCGGCGTCCTTCCACCCGAAGGCGCTGGTGGCCGAGAAGCTCAAGGTGCTGTCCGCCGTCCGGCTCCCGGCCGACCTCGGCAAGCACACCGTGCGCGGCCAGTACGCGGCCGGCTGGCAGGGCGGCGAGGAGGTGGTCGGCTACCTGGACGAGGAGGGCATCGACCCGGAGTCCAAGACCGACACCTACGCGGCCATCAAGCTGGAGATCAACAACCGCCGCTGGGCGGGCGTCCCGTTCTACCTGCGCACCGGCAAGCGGCTGGGCCGCCGGGTCACCGAGATCGCGGTGGTCTTCCAGCGCGCCCCGTACCTGCCCTTCGACTCCTACGCGACCGAGGAGCTGGGGCAGAACGCCCTGGTCATCCGGGTCCAGCCGGACGAGGGCGTGACGGTGCGGTTCGGCTCCAAGGTGCCGGGCACCTCCTTCGAGGTCCGGGACGTCACGATGGACTTCGCCTACGGCGAGTCCTTCACCGAGTCCAGCCCGGAGGCGTACGAGCGGCTCATCCTCGACGTGCTGCTCGGCGACGCCAACCTGTTCCCGCGCCACCAGGAGGTCGAGCTCTCCTGGCAGATCCTCGACCCGATCGAGAAGTACTGGGACACCCACGGCAAGCCCGCCCAGTACGCGGCGGGCACCTGGGGTCCCGCCGAGGCTGACGAGATGCTCGCACGAGACGGCAGGAGCTGGCGCCGGCCATGAAGATCGACCTCACCAACACGACGTCCAGCAAGATCAACGCCGCGCTGATGGAGGCGCGCCGGACCAGCGGCTCCACCGCCGCCGGCATGGTGCTCACCCTGGTGATCGTGACCGACGAGGGCAGCGCCTACGACGCCCTCAAGGCCGCCAACGACGCCTCCCGCGAGCACCCGATGCGCACCCTCGCGGTGATCAAGCGCGCCGGTCGCTCCCCCCGGGCGCGCGCCGAGACCCGGCTGGACGCCGAGATCCTGGTCGGTTCGGACGCCGGCTCCGGCGAAACGGTCATCCTGCGCATGCACGGCGAACTCGCCGCGCACGCCCAGTCGGTGGTCCTGCCGCTGCTGCTGCCGGACGCCCCGACCGTGGTCTGGTGGCCGGACAACGCCCCGCTGCACCCGGCGCAGGACCCGCTGGGCGCGCTCGCCCAGCGCCGGATCACCGACGCGGTCACCGCCGAGTCCCCGGTCGGCCAGCTCGCCCAGCGGGCCCAGAGCTACACTCCGGGCGACACCGACCTGGCCTGGACCCGGCTCACCGGCTGGCGCTCCATGCTGGCCGCCGCGCTGGACCAGCGGCCGTCGGCCATCACCTCGGTGGTGGTCGAGGGCGAGTCCTACAACCCCAGCGTCGAGCTGCTCGGCCTGTGGCTGCTCAACCGGCTGCACGTGCCGGTCGAGCGGGTCGTCACCGGCGGGCCCGGCATCACCGCGGTGCGCCTGCGCACCAAGGACGGGGACATCACCCTGGACCGCCCGGACGGCCTGATGGGCATGCTCTCCATGCCCGGCTCGCCGGACCGCCAGGTGGCGCTCAAGCGGCGCGAGACCTCGGAGCTGATCGCCGAGGAGCTGCGCCGGCTGGACCCGGACGACATCTACTCGACGGCCGTGCGCACGCCCGTCGAGCGGCTGCGCGAGCACGACGACGCCGACCCGGCGGCCGCCGAGCAGGCTGCGGCCGGACAGGGCAGCGCCCAAGCGGTCGAGGCCTCGGTGGCCGACCCGGACGGCGGAGCGGCCGAGCCGGAGAAGAAGCCCGCCGCGAAGAAGGCCGCCGGCAAGCGCGCCGCCGCCAAGGACGGCGCATGACCAGGGCCATCCCGCAGCTGGTCGTCCACCGGGACAAGGAGCTGATGGCCCAGGCGGCCGCGGCCCGGCTGATCACCCGGATCGTGGACGCCCAGGCCGCCCGCGGCACCGCCTCGGTGGTGCTCACCGGTGGCCGCAACGGCAACGCCCTGCTGGCCGCCATCGCCGCCTCCCCGGCGCGCGACGCGGTCGACTGGGGCCGGCTGGACCTCTGGTGGGGCGACGAGCGCTTCGTGCCCGCCGCCGACGGCGACCGCAACGCCGTCCAGGCCCGCGCCGAGCTGCTGGACGCCGTCCCGCTCGACCCGGCGCGGGTGCACGAGATGCCCGCCTCGGACGGGGTGGACGGCTCCGACGTGGAGGCCGCGGCCGCGCGCTACGCGCAGGAGCTGGCGAAGGCCGCCGGGCCGGGCGACCGGCTCGGCGTCCCGGCCTTCGACGTGCTGCTGCTCGGCGTCGGCCCGGACACCCACATCGCCTCGCTCTTCCCTGAGCACCCGGGCGTGCGGGAGACCGAGCTGACCGTGGTCGGCGTGCGCGGGGCCCCCAAGCCCCCGCCGACCCGGATCTCGCTCACCCTCCCGGCGATCCGGTCGGCCCGCGAGGTCTGGCTGCTGGCCGCCGGCGAGGACAAGGCGGGCGCGGTCGCGCTGGCCCTGTCCGGCCCCGGCGAGCTGCAGGCGCCCGCCTCCGGCGCGTACGGCCGCAGCCGCACCCTGTGGCTGCTGGACCGTGCCGCCGCCGAGCGGATCCCCGCCCAGCTGTACCCGCCGGCCTCGGCCTAGCCGCGGGGAACGCGAAGGGCGCCCACCGTCCGATGACGGTGGGCGCCCTTCTTTTTGCGCTCGGCTCGCCTCCGGGCCGCTCCCCATCCGGTGCCGACGGTCGGCGGGCACTGCGCCGCCTCCTTCGTCAGCGGCCCGGCCCTTCTCCCTTTCGGCACCGGCGCGGCCCTTCGGCTCGCTCGCTGGTCAGATCTCGCCGCGCAGCTTGGCCAGCGCCTCGGCGAGGATCGCCTCGCCGTCGGCGTCGGTGCGCCGCTCGCGGACGTAGGCGAGGTGGGTCTTGTACGGCTCGTTGCGCGAGGGCGCCGGCGGGTTGTGCTCGTCCTGCCCGGCCGGGAAGCCGCAGCGCGGGCAGTCCCAGGTGTCCGGGATGACGGCCTCGGCGGCGAAGCTGGGCCGGGTCTCGTGCTTGTTGGCGCACCAGAAGGAGATCCGGTTGCGCGGAGCGGACTCGCCGCGCTCCGCCTCCCCCATCGGGCCGGCCCCGACCCTGCTGCCACGGATGGCGTTGCCACTTGCCACGGTCTGACTCCCTGCGTGCTGGTGCGCCGACCCGCCGCGGTACGCGTCGGTGGCGAAAGTCGTCCTAGTGTAAGCAGGACTTAAGCTTCCGCCACCATCGCCTCGGCCCCCGACCGTCCCAGGATAGGCGCTCGGGCGACGGGGCGTCAGGGTCGGGTCAGCTCTTGTACTTCAGGACCAGGCCCAGCACGATGATGCAGGCGAACCAGCCGACGCCGACCACGATGGTGATGCGGTCCAGGTTGCGCTCGGCCACCGCCGAACCGCCGCCGGTCGACATCGCGCCGCCGCCGAACATGTCCGACAGGCCGCCGCCCTTCCCCTTGTGCAGCAGCACCAGCAGGATCATCAGCAGACTGAAGATGATCAGGGCAATCGAGAACCCGAGAACCACGACGGGACCAACTCTCTCGTATCTTCGGCGAAGGGGCCGGGCCGCGTACGGCGGTCCGGCCCCAAAGCCTACGTTGCTGCGGCGGCGTTAGCCTACTGCCTGCTCACGGTAGCGCACGATCTTGACGAACTCCTCGGCGTCCAGCGAGGCACCGCCGATCAGACCGCCGTCGATGTCGGGCTTGGCCATCAGGCCGGCCACGCTCGACGACTTGACCGAACCGCCGTACAGCACACGGACCTTGTCGGCCAGCTCGGCGTCGTAAAGCTCGGCGATCCGCTTGCGGATGGCGGCGCAGACCTCCTGCGCGTCCTCCGGAGTGGCCACCTCGCCGGTGCCGATCGCCCAGACCGGCTCGTAGGCGACCACGATGGACTCGGCCTGGTCGGCCGGGACGCCCTCCAGGGCGCCGTCCAGCTGGGCCAGCGTGTACTCGACGTGGGTGCCGGCCTTGCGGATCTCCAGCGGCTCGCCGATGCACAGGATCGGGGTGACCCCGGCCCGGTAGGCGGCCTTGACCTTGGCGTTGACGATCTCCTCGTTCTCGCCGTGGTACTGCCGGCGCTCCGAGTGGCCGATCACCGCGTAGGTGCACTGCAGCTTGGCCAGCATCGGGCCGGAGACCTCGCCGGTGTAGGCGCCGCCGTCGTGCTGGGAGATGTCCTGCGAGCCGTACTTGATCTTCAGCTTGTCGCCGAAGACCAGGGTCTGCACCGACCGCAGGTCGGTGAACGGCACCAGGACGGCGACCTCGACGGCCTCGTAGTCCTTGTCGGCCAGCGCGAAGGCCAGCTTCTGGGTGTGCTGGATGGCCTCGAGGTGGTTGAGGTTCATCTTCCAGTTGCCCGCCATCAGCGGGAGACGCTCAGTCATGCTTTCAGCCTTCCAGGGCGGCGAGACCGGGGAGGGTCTTGCCCTCCAGGTACTCGAGGCTCGCGCCACCGCCGGTCGAGATGTGCCCGAACTTCGTCTCGTCGAAGCCCAGGATGCGGACGGCCGCGGCGGAGTCGCCGCCGCCGACCACGGTGAACGCGTCGCTGTCGAGCAGGCCCTGCGCGACGGCCTTGGTGCCGTTCGCGTAGTCCGGGTGCTCGAAGACGCCCATCGGGCCGTTCCAGAACACCGTGCCGGCGTCGGCCAGCTTCGCCGCGTACAGCTCGCGGGTCTTCGGGCCGATGTCCAGGCCCTCCTTGTCGGCCGGGATCGCGTCCGTGCCGACGACCTCGTAGCTGGCCGGGGTCTTGCCCTTGAGGTCCGGGAACTCGGCGGAGACCAGGACGTCCACCGGCAGGACGAACTCGACGCCCCGCTTCTCGGCCTCGGCCAGGTACGCCAGGCACGTCGGCTTCTGGTCCTCCTGGAGCAGCGAGATGCCGACCTCGTGGCCCTTGGCCGCGAGGAAGGTGTACGCCATGCCGCCGCCGATCAGGATCTTGTCGGCCTTCTTCAGCAGGTTGTCGATCACGCCGAGCTTGTCGGACACCTTGGCGCCGCCGAGCACGACGACGTACGGGCGCTCGACGTCCTCGGTGAGCTTCTTCAGCACGCCGACCTCGGTGGCGATCAGGTCGCCGGCGGCGTGCGGCAGCAGGGCCGGCAGGTCGTAGACCGAGGCGTGCTTGCGGTGCACGGCGCCGAAGCCGTCGCCGACGTACAGGTCGGCCAGGGCGGCCAGCTGCTCGGCGAAGGCCTTGCGCTCGGCGTCGTCCTTGCTGGTCTCGCCGGCGTTGAAGCGCAGGTTCTCCAGCAGCGCGACCTCGCCGTCGGCCAGCGCGGCCACGGCGGACCGGGCGGACTCGCCCACGGTGTCGGCGGCGAAGGCGACCGACTTGCCGAGGATCTCGCCGAGGCGCTCGGCCACCGGGGCGAGCGAGAACTGCGGGTCCGGCGCGCCCTTGGGACGGCCGAGGTGGGAGGCGACGACGACCTTGGCGCCGCGCTCGACGAGCTTGGCGATGGTCGGGGCGACGGCGCGGATCCGGCCGTCGTCGGTGATCCGGCCGTCCGACAGCGGGACGTTCAGGTCGGCGCGTACGAAGACGCGCTTGCCGGCGACGTCCAGGTCTTCGATGGTCTTCACGGGTTCTTCGGTCTCCTGGGGAGATGGTTGATGCGCAGAGGCGGCACGGCGCAGGGGCCGCCTGAGAAGTCCTTGCACGCAGAGCGAGGGCCCGGTCGGCACGTTCTCGCCGTCCGGGCCCTCGCCCCTACATCACGTCAGCTCCCACCGCGTCAGAGCTGCCCGCCGACCAGGGCGACCAGGTCGACGACGCGGTTCGAGTAGCCCCACTCGTTGTCGTACCAGCCGAGCACCTTGACCTGGTTGCCCTGGACCATGGTCAGGCTGGAGTCGAAGATGCAGGAGGCCGGGTCGTTGACGATGTCCGAGGAGACGATCGGGTCCTCGGTGTAGGCCAGGATGCCCTTGAGCGGGCCCTCCTGCGCGGCCTTCTGGAAGGCCGCGTTGACCTCGTCCTTGGTGACCTCGCGCTCGAGGGTGACGACCAGGTCGGTGATGGAGCCGGTCGGGACCGGGACGCGCAGCGAGGTGCCGTCCAGCTTGCCCTTCAGCTCCGGCAGGACCAGGGCGGTCGCCTTGGCGGCACCGGTCGAGGTCGGGATGATGTTCTGCGAGGCCGCACGAGCACGGCGCAGGTCCTTGTGCGGGAAGTCCAGGGTCACCTGGTCGTTGGTGAACGCGTGGACGGTGGTCATCAGACCCTTGACGATGCCGAAGCTCTCGTTCAGCACCTTGGCCATCGGCGCCACGCAGTTGGTGGTGCAGGAGGCGTTGGAGATGACGTGGTGGTTGGCCGCGTCGTACTTGTCGTCGTTGACGCCCAGGACGATGGTGACGTCCTCGTCGGTGGCGGGCGCCGAGATGATGACCTTCTTCGCGCCGGCGGTGAGGTGCTTCTTCGCGGCCTCGGCCTTGGTGAAGATGCCGGTGGACTCGACGACGATGTCGGCGCCCAGGGCGGCCCACGGCAGGTTGGCCGGGTCACGCTCGGCGGTCACCTTGAAGGTGTGGCCGTCGACGGTGATGCTGTCCTCGGTGTGCGAGACCTCGCCCGGGAAGGTGCCCAGGGTGGTGTCGTACTTCAGCAGGTGAGCCAGGGTCTTCGTGTCGGTGAGGTCGTTGACACCGACGATCTCGATGTCCGCGCCCTGGGCCTTGACGGCGCGGAAGAAGTTGCGGCCGATGCGGCCGAAGCCGTTGATGCCTACCCGGATCGTCACGAACCGATCTCCTCGTTAGGTACGCCGGCGCGAAGCCGACGGGGATGAGATTTGGGAAGTCCCCGACCGCCTACGACCCTACCTCTCCCGGGCCTGCGAGGGCACATCGCGCCACCTGGCAAGACGTGGCGTGGCGCGCCGGCGGGCGCTCCCTCCTTGCCGCCCCGGGCCGTTGGCCCTGGTCAAGTGGTCTTGACCAATTTCGGTTCGCCGTCGACTCCCGTCCGGGACCGGACACGACGACGGCCGGTGGCCCGGAATCCGGACACCGGCCGTAATTCGCCCGCTCGCCTCCGGGGCACTCGGACCCGGTGCCGACGGTCGGCGCTCCCTCGCTCTCCCCCAGCCTTCGGCCGGGGTACCCCCACCGTCGCTCCCTCGCTTCTCCCTTTCGGCACCGGCGCGCCCCTTCGGCTCGGGGCGGGTGCTCGCCCGCTCGCCTCCGGGGCACTCGGACCCGGTGCCGACGGTCGGCGCTCCCTCGCTCTCCCCCAGCCTTCGGCCGGGGGTACCCCCACCGTCGCTCCCTCGCTTCTCCCTTTCGGCACCGGCGCGCCCCTTCGGCTCGGGGCGGGTGCTCGCCCGCTCGCCTCCGGGGCGGTTCGGCGTGCGAAGCGCCGTGCGTCAGTTGAGCGCCATCTCGTCGGTCAGGTTGGCCTCGGTGCTCGGCAGGCCGAGCTCGGCGGCGCGCTTGTCGGCCATCGCCAGCAGGCGGCGGATCCGGCCGGCCACCGCGTCCTTGGTCAGCGGCGGGTCGGCGAGCGCGCCCAGTTCCTCCAGCGAGGCCTGCTTGTGCTGCATCCGCAGCTGGCCGGCCGCGGCCAGGTGCTCGGGCACCTCGTCGCCGAGGATCTCCAGTGCGCGGGCCACCCGGGCGCCGGCCGCCACCGCGGCCCGGGCCGAGCGGCGCAGGTTGGCGTCGTCGAAGTTGGCCAGCCGGTTGGCGGTGGCCCGGACCTCGCGCCGCATCCGGCGCTCCTCCCAGGCGAGCACCGACTCGTGCGCCCCCAGCCGGGTCAGCAGCGCGCCGATCGCGTCGCCGTCGCGGATGACCACCCGGTCCACCCCGCGCACCTCGCGGGCCTTGGCCGGGATGCCGAGCCGGCGGGCCGCGCCGACCAGCGCCAGCGCCGCCTCGGAGCCGGGGCAGGTGATCTCCAGCGAGGAGGAGCGGCCCGGCTCGGTGAGCGAGCCGTGCGCCAGGAAGGCCCCGCGCCAGGCGGCCTCGGCGTCGCAGGTGGCGCCGGAGACCACCGCCGGGGGCAGGCCCCGGATCGGTCGGCCGCGACCGTCCACCAGGCCGGTCTGGCGCGCGAGCAGCTCACCGTCCTTGACCACCCGGACGACGAAGCGGCTGCCGCGCCGCAGCCCGCCGGGGGCCATCACCACGAGGTCGGAGGAATGACCGAAGATCTCCAGCAGATCCTTGCGCAGCCGCCGCGCCGCCGCCCCGGTGTCCAGCTCCGCCTCGATCACGATGCGGCCGCTCACGATGTGCAGTCCGCCCGCGAACCGAAGGATCGCCGACACCTCCGCCTTGCGACAGCAGGCCCGGGTGACCGGGAGCCGGCTGATCTCGTCCTTCACCGCTGGAGTCATCGCCATGGCCCGATCCTTCCATGTGTCCGGAAAATCCGGTCGTACGCGGCCGCCAACAGCTCGGGGTCGTGTCGCGGGGTTCCGTCGGTGCGGGCCACCGTACCGAGCACCAGAGCGGCACCCATCCGTTCGGCGGCCTTCTCCAGACCGGCCAGGTCCGCCTGGCCGAAGGCGCCGCCGGTGACGGCGCGCTCGTCCACCAGGATCGCATCGACCGCGAGGTCGGGAGCGTGGTCGGCGATGACCTCCAGGTGGCGCTGCGGGGTGAAGCCCTCGGTCTCGCCGGGCTGCGGGGCCAGGTTCAGGGTGAGCAGGCGGCGGGCGCGGGTCTCCATCAGCGCCTTGGCCAGCTCGGGCACCAGCAGGTGCGGCAGCACGCTGGTGAACCAGGAGCCGGGGCCGAGCACCACCCAGTCCGCCTCCCGGACCGCCGTGACCGCCTCCGGGACGGCCGGCGGCTCGTCCGGCAGCAGCCGGATCGACTGCACGGTGCCCGGGGTGACCGCCACGCTGGCCTGGCCGCGGACGGCCGAGACCTCGGCCGGGCGGGCCGGGTCGTGGCCGCGCACGGTCGCCTCGATGTCCAGCGGCACCGCCGACATCGGCAGCACCCGGCCCTGGACGTTCAGCAGCCGGCCGACCCAGTCCAGCGCCGCCACCGGGTCGCCCAGCTTCTCCCAGAGCGCGACGATCAGCAGGTTGCCGACCGCGTGGCCGCCCAGCTCGCCGTTGCCGGTGAAGCGCTGCTGGATCACCTCGGACCAGGTGCGGCCCCAGTCGTCGTCCCCGCACAGCGCGGCCAGCGCCTTGCGCAGGTCGCCGGGCGGCAGCACGCCCAGCTCCTCGCGCAGCCGCCCGCTGGAGCCGCCGTCGTCGGCGACGGTGACCACGGCGGTCAGGTCGCTGGTGAGCCGGCGCAGCGCGGACAGCGAGGCGGACAGGCCCTGGCCGCCGCCGAGCGCGGTGATCCGGGGGGCCGGATTGGCCCGGGCGGGACTGCTGCGCGGACGGCTCGGCGACGGACTGCCCGCCCGCTCGCCGGTCCTGCTCTGCGGCTGTCGCCCGGGCACGTATCCCGCCACACTCACCTCGCGTTCCTCGGCCCCGCCACCGGCTCCGCCGGCGGCCCGGCAAGGAAGGCGGCGGTTACTCCCGTCCCATGTCACGGTGGACGAGCACCGTCTCGACTCCGTCGGCGATGAGACGCTTGGTCAGACGCTCGGACATGGCGACGCTCCGGTGCTTGCCACCGGTGCAGCCTACGGCAAGCGTCATATAACGCTTCCCCTCCCGCCGGTAGCCCTCGGTAACGATCCGGAGGAGCTCGGCGTAGCCGTTCAGGAACTCGTTCGCGCCGGGCTGCTGGAAGACGTAGTCGGCGACGTCCGCGTCGGTGCCGGTGCGGGCGCGCAGCTCGGGCACCCAGTGCGGGTTGGGCAGGAAGCGGCAGTCCACCACGAGGTCGGCGTCGACCGGCAGGCCGTACTTGAAGCCGAAGGACATCACGGTGGCGCGCAGCTCGGGCTCGTCGTGGTCGGCGAACTGGGCGTCCAGCTTGGCGCGCAGCTGGTGCACGTTGAGGTTGGAGGTGTCGATCACCAGGTCGGCCTCGCCGCGCAGGTCGCGCAGCAGGTCTCGCTCCTGGGCGATGCCGTCCACGATCCGGCCGTCGGCCTGCAGCGGGTGCGGGCGGCGCACGCTCTCGAAGCGGCGGACCAGGGCCTCGTCGGAGGAGTCGAGGAAGACCACCCGGAGCCGGACGCCGCGCTTCTCCAGCTCGTCCAGCGAGGTGAGCAGGTCGTCGAAGAACTGGCGGCCGCGGACGTCCACGACCACGCCGATCCGGGCGACGTTGCCCTGGGAGCGGGCGCCCAGGTCGACCATGGTGGGGATCAGGGCCGGCGGCAGGTTGTCCACCACGAACCAGCCGAGGTCCTCCAGACACTTCGCGGCGGTGGAGCGGCCGGCTCCGGACATGCCGGAGATGATCACCAGCTCCGGCGCGTTCTCGGCCACGTCTGACACGGTCACTTCGGTTCCCCGTTCTCGGTCTTTCTGCTGGGGAGAACGCGCACGGCACGGCCGCCCTTCCCCGTCCCGGGCAGGCGGGCGGGTTCGGGGCTCGCCGACGGACGGGCGGCGTCGGCCGTCATGGCGTCTCCTGGGATGGTGCGGTCTGGGGTGCTGCGGCCACCGGCTCGGCGGCCTGGTCGTCCCCGTCCTCGATGATCTCGCCGGTCGCGGTGTTGACCGCGGGTGCGGCGGGTGCACGGGACGACAACGCCGCCGCAACGGTCTCCGCGGTGCGGCGCCCGATGCCGGGTACCGCGCGGATCTCGTCGACGGTGGCGGCCCGGAGCTTCTTCAGCGAGCCGAAGTGCTTGAGCAGCGCCTGGCGGCGAGTTTCGCCGAGGCCCGGGACGGAGTCCAGTTCCCCGGCGGTGAGTCGCTTGGAACGCTTGGTGCGCTGGTAGCCGATCGCGAAGCGGTGGGCCTCGTCGCGGACCCGCTGGAGCAGGTAGAGGCCCTCGCTGGAGCGCGGCAGCACGACCGGGTCGTCCTCGCCGGGCAGCCAGACCTCCTCCAGGCGCTTGGCCAGGCCGCACAGCGCGACGTCGTCGATGCCGAGCTCCTCCAGCGCGCGCTTGGCGGCGGCGACCTGCGGCTGGCCGCCGTCGACCACGAGCAGCTGCGGCGGGTAGGCGAAGCGCTTGGGGCGGCCGTCGTCGTCCCGGCCCGCGGTTCCACCGGCGGATTCGGAGGTGGCGGGCTCCTCCTCGGGGACGGCCCACTCGCCGGTCTGCTCGCGCTCCTGGAGGTAGCGGCGGAAGCGGCGGCTGATCACCTCGTGCATCGAGCGGACGTCGTCCTGGCCCTCGAAGCCCTTGATCTGGAAGCGCCGGTACTCGCTCTTGCGGGCCAGGCCGTCCTCGAAGACGACCATGGAGGCGACCACGTCCTCGCCCTGGAGGTGGGAGATGTCGTAGCACTCGATGCGCAGCGGGACGGAGTCCAGCTCCAGCGCGTCGGCGATCTCCTGGAGGGCGCGGCTGCGGGTGGTGAGGTCGGAGGCCCGCTTGGTCTTGTGGAGCGCGAGCGCCTGCTGGGCGTTGCGCTGCACGGTGGCCATCAGGTCCTTCTTGTCGCCGCGCTGCGGGATGCGCAGGTCGACCTGGCTGCCGCGCAGCTCGCTCAGCCACTGCCTTATCGGGGCGGCCGGCTCGGGCAGGGCGGGGACGAGCACCTCGCGCGGGACGCTCTCGTTGCGCTCGTCCGAAGTGGCGCCGCCGTAGAGCTGCTGGAGGGCGTGCTCGACCAGTCCGGCGGTGTCGACGTCCTCGACCTTGTCGGTGACCCAGCCGCGCTGGCCGCGCACCCGGCCACCGCGGACGTGGAAGATCTGGACGGCGGCCTCGAGTTCGTCCTCGGCGACGGCCAGCAGGTCGGCGTCGGTGGCGTCGGCGAGCACGATGGCGTTCTTCTCCATCGCGCGCTTCAGGGCGCCGATGTCGTCCCGCAGCCGGGCCGCCTTCTCGTACTCCATCTCCGCGGCGGCCTCCTGCATCTGCTCTTCCAGCCGGCGCAGGTAGTTGCCGGTCCGCCCGGCCATGAAGTCGCAGAAGTCCTCGGCCAGCGCCCGGTGTTCGTCCGCCGAGACCCTGCCGACGCAGGGGGCGGCGCACTTGCCGATGTAGCCGAGCAGGCAGGGGCGGCCGACCTGCCGGGCGCGCTTGAACACGCCGTTGGAGCAGGTGCGGACGGGGAAGACGCGCAGCAGCAGGTCGACCGTCTCGCGGATCGCCCAGGCGTGCCCGTACGGGCCGAAGTAGCGCACGCCCTTCTTGTGCGCCCCGCGCATCACCTGGACCCGCGGGTACTCCTCGTTGAGGGTGACGGCGAGTTCCGGATAGCTCTTGTCGTCGCGGTACTTGACGTTGAACCGCGGGTCGAACTCCTTGATCCAGGAGTACTCCAGCTGGAGCGCCTCGACCTCGGTGGTGACCACGGTCCACTCCACCGAGGCGGCGGTGGTGACCATGGTCGCGGTGCGCGGGTGCAGCCCGGCGAGGTCCTGGAAGTAGGACGACAGGCGCGGGCGCAGGCTCTTGGCCTTGCCGACGTAGATGACCCGGCCGTGGGCGTCACGGAACTTGTAGACGCCCGGGGAGGTCGGGATCGCCCCCGGCGCCGGGCGGTAGGTGCTCGGGTCAGCCATGGGTCCACCGTACCGAGTGTGCTCGGGGCCGTGGGGACGAGATCGGACGGGACGCGCTCAACTGCTTCAGCTCGGGGTCACCTTGAGGTTCCCGCCCTCGACCGTGACGGGGTAGGCGGGCAGTGGCTTGGGGGCCGGGCCGTCCTGCACCGCGCCGTCGGCGATGCCGAACCGGCTGCCGTGGCAGGGGCACTGGATCTGCTCGTTCTTCACCTGGTCGACGATGCAGCCGGCGTGGGTGCACTTGGCGCTGAACGCCTTGTACTGGCCGGCGGTGGGCTGGGTCACCACGATCTTCTGCTCGCGGAAGACCTTGCCGCCGCCCTCCGGGATCGCCGAGGCCGGGCCGAGGTCCACCGGGCCCTTGGCGGCGCCGCTCTGGTCCGAGGAGTTGGCGGAGGAGCTGCAACCGGAGACCGCCACGGCGCCCCCGGCCGCGAGGACGGCCGCGGCCCCGCAGAGCAGGGTGCGACGGGAGGTGGCGGGGCTGGTCTCGGGGGCCTCGGACATCGGTGCGCTCCTGGGGGTTGCTGCTGCTGCGGGGGACCACGGAAGTCTATGCCGCACGCGCCCCGCCGCTCCCGAGCGTCTCGGGAGCGGCGGGGCGGGTCGGACCTACTTCTTCGCGGCGACGGCCCGCTTGCGCGGGGCCTTCTTGACCGGCGCCGCGACCGGGGCGTCCGCGAAGTCACTCGGCAGGATGTCCCGCAGGAACTTGCCGGTGTGGCTCTCCGGGACGGCCGCGATCTCCTCGGGGGTGCCCTCGGCGACCACCGTGCCGCCGCCGGAGCCGCCCTCGGGGCCCATGTCGACGATCCAGTCGGCGGTCTTGATCACGTCGAGGTTGTGCTCGATCACGATCACCGTGTTGCCCTTGTCGACCAGTCCGCTGAGCACCTTGATCAGCTTGCTGATGTCCTCGAAGTGCAGACCGGTGGTGGGCTCGTCCAGCACGTAGACCGTCCGCCCGGTGGAGCGCTTCTGCAGCTCGGAGGCGAGCTTGACGCGCTGCGCCTCGCCGCCGGAGAGCGTCGGCGCGGACTGGCCGAGCCGGACGTAGCCGAGGCCGACGTCGTTGAGCGTCCGCAGGTGGCGGGCGATCGCGGGGACGGCCTCGAAGAAGGACAGCGCCTCCTCGATCGGCATGTCCAGCACCTCGGCGATGGACTTGCCCTTGTAGTGCACCTCCAGCGTCTCCCGGTTGTACCGGGCGCCGTGGCAGACCTCGCACGGCACGTAGACGTCCGGCAGGAAGTTCATCTCGATCTTGATGGTGCCGTCGCCGGTGCAGTTCTCGCAGCGGCCGCCCTTGACGTTGAAGGAGAACCGGCCGGGCAGGTAGCCCCGGACCTTGGCCTCCTGGGTCTCCGCGAAGAGCCGGCGGACGTGGTCGAACACCCCGGTGTAGGTGGCCGGGTTGGACCGCGGGGTGCGGCCGATCGGCGACTGGTCGACGTGCACCACCTTGTCCACCAGGTCGGTGCCGGTGATCCGGGTGTGCCGGCCGGGCACGCTGCGGGCGCCGTTCAGCTCCCGCGCCAGGTGGGTGTAGAGGATGTCGTTGACCAGCGTCGACTTGCCGGAGCCGGAGACGCCGGTGATCGCCGTCAGGGTGCCGAGCGGGAAGCCGACCGTGACGTCCTTGAGGTTGTGCTCGCGGGCGCCGTGCACCGTCAGCTGGCGCTTCTTGTCCCGGTCGCGGCGGGCGGCCGGGATCGGGATGGACCGCTTGCCGGAGAGGTACTGGCCGGTCAGCGACTCCTTGTTGCCGAGCAGCTGCTTCAGCGAACCGGAGTGCACCACCTTGCCGCCGTGCTCGCCGGCGCCCGGGCCGATGTCCACCACCCAGTCCGCGGTCTTGATGGTGTCCTCGTCGTGCTCCACCACGATCAGGGTGTTGCCGATGTCGCGCAGCCGCACCAGCGTCTCGATCAGCCGGTGGTTGTCCCGCTGGTGCAGGCCGATGGACGGCTCGTCCAGCACGTACAGCACGCCGACCAGGCCGGAGCCGATCTGGGTGGCCAGCCGGATGCGCTGGGCCTCGCCGCCGGACAGGGTGCCGGCCGCGCGGTCCAGGGAGAGGTAGTCCAGGCCGACGTCGACCAGGAAGCGCAGCCGCTCGTTGACCTCCTTGAGGACCCGCTCGGCGATCTGCTTGTCCCGGTCGTTGAGCTTCATCGCGCCCAGGAACTCGGCGCAGTCGCTGATCGACATCGAGGAGACGTCGGCGATCGACCTGTCCTCGACGGTGACCGCCAGCACCACCGGCTTGAGCCGGGTGCCCTGGCAGGTCGGGCAGGGCACCTCGCGCATGTAGCCCTCGAAGCGCTCGCGGCTGCTGTCGCTCTCCGCCTCGGTGTGCCGGCGCTGGATGAACGGGACGGCGCCCTCGAAGCCGGTGCTGTACGAGCGCTCCCGGCCGAAGCGGTTGCGGTAGCGGACCTGCACCTGGTGCTTGTGCCCGTACAGCAGCGCCTTCTTGGCGCGGGCGGGCAGCCCGGCCCAGGGGATGTCGGTGCGGAAGCCGAGCTCCTCGGCGAGCGCGTCGATCAGGCGCTGGAAGTAGTCCTTGGCGTGCCCGGCCGACCACGGGTGGATCGCGCCCTCGTCCAGCGAGCGCTCCGGGTCCGGCACGACCAGCTCCGGGTCGACCTCCATCCGGTTGCCCAGGCCCGAGCAGTCCGGGCAGGCCCCGAACGGCGAGTTGAAGGAGAACGAGCGCGGCTCCAGCTCCTCGAACGACACGTCGTCGTACGGGCAGTAGAGGTGCTCGGAGTACATCCGCTCGCGCTCGGGGTCGTCCTCGGGGAGGTCGACGAAGTCGAGCACGACCATGCCGCCCGACAGCCGCAGGGCAGTCTCCACCGAGTCGGTGAGCCGCCGCTTGGCGCTCTCCTTGACGGTCAGGCGGTCGATGACCACCTCGACGGTGTGCTTCTCCTGCTTCTTCAGCTTCGGCGGCTCGGCGAGCTGGATCGTCTCGCCGTCGACCCGGGCGCGGGAGTAGCCCTTGGACTGGAGGTCGGCGAAGAGGTCGACGAACTCGCCCTTGCGCTCGCGCACCACCGGGCTGAGCACCTGGAAACGGGTGCCCTCGGCGAGCTCCAGCACCTTGTCGACGACCGCCTGCGGCGACTGCTTGGCGATCGGGCGGCCGCAGTGCGGGCAGTGCGGCTTGCCGATCCGGGCGAACAGCAGGCGCAGGTAGTCGTAGACCTCGGTGATGGTGCCGACGGTCGAACGGGGGTTGCGGTTGGTGGACTTCTGGTCGATCGAGACGGCCGGGGAGAGGCCCTCGATGAAGTCCACGTCGGGCTTGTCCATCTGCCCGAGGAACTGACGGGCGTAGGAGGACAGCGACTCGACGTAGCGGCGCTGGCCCTCGGCGAAGATCGTGTCGAAGGCGAGCGAGGACTTGCCGGAGCCGGAGAGGCCCGTGAAGACGATGAGGGAGTCGCGGGGCAGGTCGAGCGAGACGTTCTTGAGGTTGTGCTCGCGAGCACCGCGGACGATGAGGCGGTCGGCCACTGCTTCTGGCGCCTTTCTCCGGACGAGATGGCTTGCGGTGTGGGGGGTGTTCTTCTTCCAGGATGCGGCAGCCAGCCTATAGCTCAGACGTTCGAATCTCGACTCTGTCCAGTGGAGACCACCCGAACGAGTGAGAGCGCCCTCCGGGACCGTCCGTACCCGGTCCGAAAAACCCCTGCTCAGGGCCAGGGATTCGGCGGTAGCGTCAGCGGGTCAACGAGCGAGGCCCGCTCCGGGCAACGCGCAGTCCCGTACCGAAGGCAGTTTTCGATGACCGACCCGCAGTCCGCCGCCGCCGTCGCCGCCCAGCGGCTGGGCCTCGTCCAGGCCAGCACCCAGCGCATGCTGGAGACCGTCTCCGGGCTCAAGCCCGACGCGGTCGCCGAGCCCTCCGCACTCCCCGGCTGGACCCGCGGCCACGTGCTGGCCCACCTCGCCCGCAACGCCGACTCCCTGGTCAACCTGCTGACCGGCGCCCGCACCGGCACCGACATCCCGCAGTACGCCAGCGAGCAGGCCCGCGACCAGGGGATCGAGGACGGCGCCGGCCGCCCGCTCGACGCCCAGCTCGCCGACCTGCGCGAGTCCCACGAGCGCTTCGCCGAGGCCGCCGCACTGATGGACCCCGAGGACTGGGCCGCCGAGGTGCGCCACCGCTCCGGCGCCGTCTTCCCGGCCTGCGACCTGGTCTGGAAGCGCCTCGGCGAGCTGGAGTACCACCTGGTCGACCTGGACGCCGACTACACCCCCGCCCGGTGGCCGGAGGAGTTCGCCGTCACCGAGTTCCACAAGCTCGCCCTCAAGCTCCACGGCACCGACCTGCCCGCCGTCGAGCTGGTCGCCGAGGACACCGGCGACCGCGGCCTGATCGGGTCGGGTCCCGCTTCCCTGACCGTCCAGGGCCCGGTCCGCGCCCTGCTCGCCTGGCTCTCCGGCCGCTCCGACGGCTCCGACCTGAAGCGCACCCCCGACACCGCGCTCCCCCAGCTTCCCCCGCTGGGCTGACGGCGGGACGATGATCCTGAACCCTGTTGCAGCCGGACCCGGAGGAGCGGACGGATGACGTACCACGGAGCGGTCAAGGTCGGCGGACCGCCGGACGTGCGGGAGCTGGCCCACCTGATCATCACCAAGGTGGCCGTCGGCCCGTACGACAACAACGCCTACCTGCTGCGTTGCCGGGCCACCGACGAGCAGCTGCTGATCGACGCGGCCGCCGACGCCCCGGTGCTGCTGGAGACCGTCGGCGACGACCTCGAGACGGTGGTCACCACCCACCGGCACCACGACCACTGGGGCGCCCTCGCCGAGGTGGTCGCCACCACCGGCGCCCGCACCGCCGCCGGCCAGCACGACGCCGAGGGCATCGACGTCCCCACCGAGCTGCTGCTCGCCGACGGCGACAAGCTGCGGGTCGGCGACGTCGAACTCACCGTCCGCCACCTGGTCGGCCACACCCCCGGCGCGATCGTGCTCATCTACGACGACCCCCAGGGCCACCCCCACGTCTTCACCGGCGACTGCCTCTTCCCAGGCGGCGTCGGCAACACCTGGGGCGACCCGGAGGCCTTCAAGACCCTCTTCCGGGACGTCAACGAGAAGATCTTCGACGTCCTGCCGGATGAGGCCTGGGTCTACCCCGGCCACGGCAACGACACCACCCTCGGCGCCGAGCGCCCCCACCTGGAGGAGTGGCGCGAGCGCGGCTGGTGACGAAGTCCGGCGGCAGCCTGATCGTCCTGCCGGAAGCCGGACCGCACGCCGGGATCGGCGTCGCCGACCGGATGGCTCTCATCGGCATCGAGGTCGGCATGCCGGTCGAGCGGGTCACTGCCCGCCAGGCGACTCGGTCCGAGGCCCAGGCCCTCGGCGTCGCACCAGCCGTGCCCGTCATGGCAATTGAGCGCACCTACTACGACCAGGCCACCGGCCGCCCGGTCGAGACCGCCGACATCGTGCTGCTCGGCTCGCGTTGGGTCGCCGAGTACGGTCGGCGACCGCAGAGTTGAAGCCCCGCCGCCGGATTACGCATCCGGCGGCGGGGCCCAAGCTCACTCAATTCTGGTCAGGCGTCGAGCTTCTCGGGCTCGCGCTCGGGCTGTTCCTGCTTCTTCGAGGCCATCAGGCTGGTCACCGTCGTCACGGCCAGCACCACCACGATGAAGCCGAGCGAGAACGGGATGCCGATCTCCGGGACGTTCGCGCCGGCTTCATGCGCCGCGTGGAGGACCAGCTTCACGCCGATGAAGCCGAGGATCACCGAGAGGCCGTAGCTCAGGTGGACCAGTTTCTTCAGCAGGCCGCCGATCAGGAAGTACAGCTGGCGCAGGCCCATCAGGGCGAAGGCGTTGGCGGTGAAGACGATGTACGGGTCCTGGGTGAGGCCGAAGATGGCCGGGATCGAGTCCAGGGCGAACAGCACGTCCGTGGTGCCGATCGCCAGCATGACGATCAGCATCGGGGTGATCAGGCGGCGGCCGTTCTCCGCGATGAACAGCTTGGTGCCGTGGTACTTGTCGGTCGACGGGAAGCGCCGGGTGATCGACTTGAGCAGGCGGTTCTCCTCGAACTCCTCGTCCTCCTCATCCGCCCGGGCCTCCTTGATCAGCTTCCAGGCCGTCCAGATCAGGAAGGCGCCGAAGAGGAAGAACACCCAGGAGAACTGCGCCACCAGCGCCGCGCCGCCGGCGATGAACGCCGCCCGGAGCACCAGGGCGATGATCACACCGAACATCAGCACGCGCTGCTGGTAGATCCTGGGCACCGCGAACTTGCCCATGATCAGGATGAACACGAAGAGGTTGTCGACGCTGAGCGACTTCTCGGTGATGTAGCCGGCGAAGAACTCGCCGGCCGGCTGACCGCCGGAGTGCCACCACAGGAACCCGCCGAAGAGCGCCGCGAGCACGATCCAGACGGCCGTCCAGATCCCGGCCTCCTTGACCGAGACCTCGTGCGGCTTGCGTCCCCCGATGAAGAAGTCGGCCACGATCAGTGCGATCAGCACACCGATCGTGGTGGCCCACATGGTTACGGAAACGTCCATTACTGCTCCTCCGGCAGCCAGGCGAGACGGGTCGTCACTGCCGGAGGTCTCTTCCGCCCATCGGGCCAGCGCCCCGGGATGCCGCGACGGGCACCCGTGATGACGGGGTCGGCTGTCGAGGAATACTCCCCTCCGCCGCCATGAAGAGTAACAGGGAAGGCAAGGAAGAGTAAAGAAAGTAAAGAGCCGTCAGAGGAACGGCTCGACCGCCGGCAGCAGGTCCTGGAAGGTCCGCCCCTTGGCCGGGGCGCCGATCGCCTGCATCTCCCAGCCGCCGTTGCCGTCCCGGACCACCTTCGCCATGATCTGGCCGGTGTGCGGCCCGCCGCCCGCCAGCTCGTAGCGGGCCAGCTCCATCCCGGTGGTCTCGTCCAGCAGCCGGCAGTGCGCCCGGCTCACCTCGGCGAAGGTCTGCCCGGTGTACGAGCTGACCGTGAACACCACCTGGGTGATGTGCGCCGGCACGTGCAGCAGGTCGACCAGGATCGCCTCGTCGTCCTCGGCGCCGGAGCCGCCCTCCAGGTTGTCCCCGGTGTGCCGTACCGAGCCGTCGGTGGACTCCAGGTGCTGGAAGAACACCACGTCGGTCGGGGTCTTCTCGGCGTACAGCAGCGCCGAGGCGTCCAGGTCGATCTTCCTGGTCCGGCTGCCGAACAGGCCCCGCTTCGGGGCGGCCTGCCAGCCGAGCCCCATCCGCACCACGGTCAGGGTGGCGCCCGCCCCCTTCTGGAGGCTGACCCGCTGCCCTTTGGCAAGGTTCACCGACACGACGTTGTCCTCTCTGCCGGCCGCGCGGTCACACCCGCACGGCTCCACGATGGAACACCCCGTCGCCGTCCCCCGGCTGAGGCCCCCTCTGCGTACGGCCCGCAACCCCGTCCCGAGGGCACGATGCCGCAGGCCAGCCTATGGCCTGCGGCACCTGCGGCTCCTCCGGGTTAACCGGTTTGTGGCAAGGCTGAGACACCATTGGCCTTGACCGGTGTCATTCGGGGGCCCGATCAGGCCACCCCGGCCTCGCGCATCTGCCGCAGCTCCTTCTTCAGCTCCTTCACCTCGTCGCGCAGCCGGGCCGCGACCTCGAACTGGAGATCGGCGGCGGCCGTGTGCATCCGGTCGGTCATCTCCTGGATCAGGTCCGCCAGCTCGGCGGCCGGCATCGACTTCGCGGGCTTGCGCTCCCCGCCGAGCACCGGCACCGGGGCCTTGCCGCCCTTCGTGGACCCCCGGTAGCCGGTGGAGAGCAGCTCGTCGGTGTCCACGTCCTCCCGGGCGAGGGTGTCCAGGATGTCGCCGATCTTCTTCCGCAGCGGCTGCGGGTCGATCCCGTGCTCCTTGTTGTAGGCCTGCTGCACGGCCCGGCGGCGGTTGGTCTCGTCGATCGCCTTCGCCATCGACGGGGTGATCCGGTCCGCGTACATGTGCACCTGGCCGGAGACGTTGCGGGCGGCGCGGCCGATCGTCTGGATGAGCGACGTGCCGGAGCGCAGGAAGCCCTCCTTGTCCGCGTCCAGGATCGCCACCAGCGACACTTCGGGCAGGTCCAGGCCCTCGCGCAGCAGGTTGATGCCGACCAGCACGTCGAACTTGCCCGCCCGCAGCTCGCGCAGCAGCTCCACCCGGCGCAGGGTGTCCACGTCGCTGTGCAGGTACCGGACCCGGATGTCCAGGCCGAGCATGTAGTCGGTGAGGTCCTCGGCCATCTTCTTGGTCAGCGTGGTGACCAGGACGCGCTCGTCCCGCTCCACCCGCTTGCGGACCTCGTGCACCAGGTCGTCGATCTGGCCCTCGGTCGGCTTGACGATCACCTCGGGGTCGATCAGACCGGTCGGGCGGATGATCTGCTCGACCTGGCCGTCACCGCGCGACAGCTCGTACGGGCCCGGCGTCGCCGACAGGTACACCGTCTGACCGATCCGGCCCAGGAACTCCTCCCACTTCAGCGGGCGGTTGTCCATCGCGGACGGCAGCCGGAAGCCGTGCTCGACCAGGGTGCGCTTGCGCGAGGCGTCGCCCTCGTACATCGCGCCGATCTGCGGGACGGTGACGTGCGACTCGTCGATGACCAGGAGGAAGTCCTCCGGGAAGTAGTCCAGCAGGGTGTTCGGCGGGGAGCCGGGCTCGCGGCCGTCGAAGTGCATCGAGTAGTTCTCGACGCCCGAGCAGGTGCCGATCTGGCGCAGCATCTCGATGTCGTAGGTGGTGCGCATGCGCAGCCGCTGGGCCTCCAGCAGCTTGCCCTGCTTCTCCAGCTTGGCGAGCGTCTGCTCCAGCTCCTGCTCGATGCCGGTGATCGCCCGCTCCATGCGCTCGGGGCCGGCCACGTAGTGCGAGGCGGGGAAGACGTAGATCTGCTCGTCCTGGCTGATGATCTCGCCGGTGAGCGGGTGGAGGGTGTAGAGCGACTCGATCTCGTCGCCGAACATCTCGATCCGGACGGCGAGCTCCTCGTAGACCGGGAAGATCTCGATGGTGTCGCCGCGGACCCGGAAGGTGCCCCGGGTGAAGGCCACGTCGTTGCGCGCGTACTGGATGTCGACGAAGCGGCGCAGCAGCACGTCGCGGTCGATCTCCTGGCCGACCTTGAGCGGGACCATCCGGTCCACGTACTCCTGCGGGGTGCCGAGGCCGTAGATGCAGGAGACGGAGGCGACCACGACCACGTCGCGGCGGGTGAGCAGCGAGTTGGTCGCCGAGTGGCGCAGCCGCTCGACCTCCTCGTTGATCGAGGAGTCCTTCTCGATGTAGGTGTCCGTCTGCGGGACGTACGCCTCCGGCTGGTAGTAGTCGTAGTACGAGACGAAGTACTCGACCGCGTTGTTCGGCAGCAGCTCGCGGAACTCGTTCGCCAGCTGTGCGGCCAGCGTCTTGTTCGGCGCCATCACCAGAGTGGGGCGCTGCAGCTTCTCGATCATCCAGGCCGTGGTGGCCGACTTGCCGGTACCGGTGGCACCGAGCAGCACGACGTCCTTCTCCCCTCCCTTGATCCGCCGCTCCAGCTCGGCGATCGCCGCCGGCTGGTCACCGTTCGGCTGGAAGGGGCTGACGACCTCGAAGGGCGCCACGGACCGCTCAATACTCGTGATGGGACGCACGCCTCCACCGTACGACCCACGACTGACAACCGTGGCCGCTTCCGCTCTGCCCGCAGGCGCTCGGTCAAGCGCGGCCGCAGAGGACGCAGGCGGGGTACCAGGCGAGCGGGGTGAGGATGCGGTGGTGGCGGCAGGTGGCGGCCATGACCTCGGTGGGGTCGGCGGGTGGGGCGGGGGCCGGG
Organism: Kitasatospora cathayae; assembly: GCF_027627435.1. Lineage (GTDB taxonomy): Bacteria > Actinomycetota > Actinomycetes > Streptomycetales > Streptomycetaceae > Kitasatospora > Kitasatospora cathayae. Next base: position 2,812,082 of record NZ_CP115450.1, read on the forward strand.
CGGGTGTGCTCGATCAGCAGGCGGAGGGTGCGCAGGTGGTCCTCGGCGTGCGGGGGGTCGTAGCCGAGTTCGTCCCAGCGGTGCCGGGTGAGGGCGAGGTCGACGACGGCGAGGGCGAAGGCGCGGCCGCGTTCCGGGTCGGGGCCCCAGCCCAGGTCCTCAAGCCGCAGGCCGACCATGCCGCGGCCCATCAGGTTCTGGTCCTGGCGGGCGAGCTCGGCGGCGAAGGCGTGGTCCCAGTCCTCCCGGGCGAGGGCGGTGACCGCGAGCATCAGGACCTCGACCAGCACCTCGGTGGCGCCGTTGCGCAGTTCCAGCTCGCGGCCCCCGCCCTCGAAGACGTTCACCCCAGCTTCTCGCTGTCCCGGGCGAGGGCGACCAGGCGGGATATCGCGCGCAGGTACTTCTTGCGGTAGCCGCCGCGCAGCATGTCCTCGGGGAAGACCTGGTCGAAGGGGAGGCCGGAGGCGGTGATGGGCAGCTCGCGGTCGTACATCCGGTCGGCGAGGACGACCAGGCGCAGCGCGGTGGACTGGTCGTCGACCTGGCGGACGCCGCGCAGGCAGACCGCCGTGACGTCGTCCAGCAGCGCGCCGTAGCGGCTGGGGTGGACGGCGGAGAGGTGGGCGAGCAGGGCGTCGAAGTCGTCCAGCGAGGCGCCGGGGGTGCGGGCGGCGACGGCGTCGACGGTGTCGTCGGGGTAGGGCGGCGGGGCGTCGGGCAGGCCGCGGTGGCGGTAGTCCTGGCCGTCGATCCGCATCGGGCGGAAGTGCGCGGACAGGCCCTGGATCTCGCGCAGGAAGTCGGCGGCGGCGAAGCGGCCCTCGCCGAGCTTCTCCGGCAGGGTGTTCGAGGTGGCGCACAGCTTGACGCCGTTCTCGACCAGCCGGCCGAGCAGGGTGGAGACCAGCACGGTGTCGCCCGGGTCGTCCAGCTCGAACTCGTCGATGCACAGCAGGGTGTGCCCGGAGAGGGTCTGGACGGCCTGCTGGAAGCCGAGCGCGCCGACCAGGTTGGTCAGCTCGACGAAGGTGCCGAAGGCCTTGGGGCCGGGAGCGGCGTGCCAGAGCGAGGCGAGCAGGTGGGTCTTGCCGACGCCGTAGCCGCCGTCGAGGTAGACCCCGGCGGGGCCGGTGGGCGCGGGGGCGGTGCGGCGGAACCAGCTGCGCTTGGGTGCGGAACCGTTTCCTCGCCCGAGGGTGCCGGCGAACTGCTCGAGGACCTGGACCGCCTCGTACTGGCTGGGCTGGGTCTGGTCCGGGATGTACGTCCCGAAGCTCACGTCGGCGAACCGGGGCGGCGGGACCATCTCCGCGACCAGCCGCTCGGCGGGCACGACGGGGCGGCGGTCGGTGAGCGCGATCGGGTTGCCGGCCGGGCTCGCGGCGGCTATCGGATCGGTCGCGGTGGCGGGGCGGGAGGCTGCGGGCACGGTAGTAGAGGGTACGCCTGGTCCCGACCGCCCCCGAAACGCCTCCGGACCTCCTCCGGAGGGGCTCCGGTGGAACACTGAGGGCATGCAACAGTTGATCAGCCCGCTGGGTGCTCCGGTCGCCGATCCGTCCGATCTGGAATCGCTCGCCGCCGTCTACGCGTACCCCGACCAGGTGAATCGGGGGCGCCCGTGGCTGCGCGCCAACATGGTCTCCGGACTGGACGGCGGGGCGAGGCTCGACGGTCTGTCCGAGGGCCTGTCCGGCGACGCGGACAAGCGGATCTTCGGCGTGCTGCGCGCGCTGTCGGACGTGGTGCTGGTGGGCGCCGAGACGGTCCGGGCGGAGGGTTACCGGCCGGCCCGGGCCCGTCGGGAGTTCGCGGCCGCGCGGGCGGCGGCGGGGCAGTCCCCGGCCCCGGCGATCGCGATCGTGAGCCGTTCGCTGGACCTCGACCTGAGCGCGCCGCTGTTCACGGAACCGCTGGTCAGGACGGTGGTGATCACCGTCGAGGACGCCGCCGAGGAGCGCCGCCGGGAGGTCGCCGAGGTGGCCGACCTGGTGCTCGCCGGGCGCGGTTCGGTGGACCTGCGGGCGGGGGTGGCGGCGCTGGTGGAGCGGGGCTGGACCCGGCTGCTGACCGAGGGCGGGCCGCGGCTGCTGGGGCAGCTGGCGGCGGCGGGCCTGCTGGACGAGCTGTGCCTGTCGCTGGCCCCGCTGGTCACGGGCGGGGACGCGCCGCGCATCCTCCGCGATGCGGAAATGCCGGACGTGCAGCGGATGCGGCTGGTCTCATTGATCGAGCAGAAAGGATTCCTCTTCACCCGCTACCTGCGTCACCTGGGTTCGGATGACCCCGTGACCCCCCGATCGTGATCCCGTTATGCGATGCCGGGGCCCGGGGGCCGGCCACTGGAAGGGACTCACGTGTTCAAGACGGTACTGATGATCGAAAAGGCTCTCTCGGACGCGGACGTGGAGCTGGTCACGACGCTCCACAGCGACGAGAAGGTGTCCTTCGTCGTCCTGATGCAGCCGCGCGGCAAGCAGGACGAACTGCTGCGGGCGCTCGACGACGTCGCCCTCGGCCACCTCGACAAGGTGGTGCACGAGCACGACGAGTCCGAGAGCGGCCCGACCGTGGCCAGCGAGTCGCTCGAGCACAGCCTGCGCCACCTGCGCGCGGCCGGCGCCGAGGCGATCGGCGAACTGGTCGAGGACAAGCCGCTGGACCGGCTGCGCGTGGCGGTCGAGGAACACCGGGCCGACGAGGTGGTGGTGCTCACCTCGCCGCACTTCGTGGAGGAGTTCTTCCACCGCGACTGGGCCTCCCAGGCCCGGCACAAGGTGGGGGTGCCGGTGCTGAGGCTGTTCGCCAGCGACTCCTAGCCCGGCGCGCCCGTGGTGCAGAATCGTCCTTGCGGTCCGTCCGCGAGGACGATTCGCGCATCGCCGGACCCATCTGCCCATAAGCCCCCGCCCGTACGGAGCCACGCCTTGAACGACGCCGCGCACGACCTGCACGCCCCGCACTTCATCGGCATCGGCGGCGCCGGGATGTCCGGCCTGGCGAAGATCCTCGCGGTGCGCGGCGCCAGCGTCTCCGGCAGCGACTCCAAGGAGTCCGAGACCGTCCTCGCGCTGCGCGCCCTCGGCGCGACGGTGCACGTCGGCCACGCCGCCGAGCACGTGCCGGACGGCACCAGCAGCATCGTGGTCTCCAGCGCGATCCGCGCCGACAACCCGGAGCTGGTCGCCGCCCGCGAGCGCGGCATCCCGGTGGTGCACCGCTCCGACGCGCTGGCCGCGCTGATGGGCGGCCGCCGGGCGCTGGCGGTGGCCGGCACCCACGGCAAGACCACCACCACCAGCATGCTCGCCGTCGCCCTCGGCGAGCTGGGCCTGGACCCGTCCTACGCGATCGGCGGCGACCTCGACGCCCCCGGCTCCAACGCCCAGCACGGCACCGGCGAGATCTTCGTCGCCGAGGCCGACGAGAGCGACCGCAGCTTCCACAAGTACGCGCCCGAGGTGGCGATCGTGCTCAACGTGGAGCTGGACCACCACGCCAACTACGCCTCGATCGACGAGATCTACGAGTCCTTCGAGACCTTCGTCGGCCGGATCACCCCCGGCGGCACCCTGGTCGTCTCCGCCGACCACGACGGCGCCCGCGAGCTGACCTCCCGGGTGGCCGGCCGCGAGGGCCTCAACGTGGTGACCGTCGGCGCCGCCGAGGACGCCGACCTGCGCGTCCTCTCGGTGGTCGCCCGCGGCATGACCAGCGAGGTCACCGTGCTGCTGGACGGCGCCGAGCTGACCTTCACCGTCTCGGTGCCCGGCCGGCACTACGCCCACAACGCGGTGGCCGCGCTGGCCGCCGGTGTCGCGCTGGGCGTCCCGGCCGCCGACCTGGCCAAGGCGCTCGGCGCCTACACCGGCGTGCGCCGCCGCCTGCAGCTCAAGGGCGAGGCGGCCGGCGTCCAGGTGATCGACTCCTACGCCCACCACCCGACCGAGATGACCGCCGACCTGGAGGCGATCCGCGAGGGCCTGGAGGGCGGGGGCCGCGTCCTGGTGGTCTTCCAGCCGCACCTGTTCAGCCGCACCCAGCAGCTCGCCGAGGAGATGGGCCGGGCCCTGGCGCTGGCCGACGCCTCGGTGGTGCTGGACATCTACCCGGCCCGCGAGGACCCGATCCCGGGCGTGACCAGCGAACTGATCATCGACGCCGCCCGCCGGGCCGGCGCCGACGTCACCGCCGAGCACGACTTCGCCGCCGCCCCCGCCCTGCTGGCCGGCCTGGCCCGCCCGGGCGACCTGCTGCTCACCATGGGCGCGGGGGACGTCACCAACCTGGGCCCCGAAATTCTCAAGCACCTCTCGAACGTTGCTTCCAAGGTCTGACGTACGCCGAGCGGGAGTCGTGATGAGCTACGAGATCCAGAAGACCGAGGCCGAGTGGCGCGCCCAGCTCAGCCCCGAGGAGTACCACGTGCTCCGCGAGGCGGGCACCGAGCGCCCGTTCGTCGGCGAGTACACCGACACCAAGACCGTCGGCGTCTACAGCTGCCGGGCCTGCGGGGCGGAGCTGTTCAGCTCCGAGACCAAGTTCGACAGCCACTGCGGCTGGCCCTCCTACTACGCGCCGCTGGCCGAGGACCGGGTCCAGTACATCGAGGACGACTCGCTCGGCATGCGCCGGGTCGAGGTGCGCTGCGCCCGTTGCGGCGGGCACCTGGGGCACGTCTTCGAGGGCGAGGGCTACGGCACGCCGACCGACCAGCGCTACTGCATCAACAGCATCTCGCTGACGCTGCGGCCGACCGAGTAGGACCGGCGGATCACAGACGGGCCCGGACGGTGACCGTCCGGGCCCTCCGTACTATCCGGTCACCGGCGCGAAGCGGACCGGGAGGTGCACCAGGGCACGGTGGAACGGGCCCGGACGCCAGAGCAACTCCCCCGCCGGGGTAGTGAGTTCGAGGTCGCTGAGCCGACTGGTCAGCTGCTCGATGGCGGTGATCGCGATCAGCAGGGCCGGGTCGCGGGCCGGGCAGGCGTGCGGGCCGGCCGCCCAGGCCAGGTGGGCACTCTCGCCGCTGCGCAGCTCGCCGCCGTCGGTGGGCGGCGCCGCCTGGGAGTTGGCGGCCGCGTAGGAGACCAGCACCAGCGAACCGGCCTTGATCTCCCGGCCGTGGAAGGTGATGTCGTAGCGCGGGTAGTGGGCGGAGAGGTTGGCCATCGGCGGCTCGTGCCACAGCACTTCGTCGATCGCCTGGTGGGCGGTCATCGCGCCGCCGAACAGCGAGCCGGCGTAACGGACGTCGGTGAGCAGGCGCAGCAGGGCGTTGCCGATCAGGTTGGTGGTCGGCTCGTGCCCGGCGATCAGGGTCAGGGAGATCTGCCGGATCACCTCGTCGTCGTCCAGTTCGACCGGGTGGGTGACGAACCAGGAGGCGAGGTCGTGCCGGGGGCGCTCGCGCCGCTCGGCGACCATGGCGGTGATCACCCCGAGGAGGTCCCGGTAGGCGGCGGCGGCCCGCTCGGTGGACTCGATCAGCCCGGTGATCGCCGACACCACCCGGGCGTGCTGCTCCTCGGGCACGCCGAACCAGGTGGTGAGCACGAAGGCGGGCAGCTGGCGGGCGTACTCGGCGATCAGGTCCGCGTGGCCGACCGAGGCGAAGCGGTCGATCAGCTGGTGGGCGGCCTCGGCGACCTGGCGCTGCAGTCGGTGGGGTTCGAACAGGGCGAGGCCGTCGGTGATCACCGCGCGGTAGCGGGCGTGCGTCGGGCCGTCGCTGAACAGCGCGGTGGGGCGGTAGCCCAGCACCGGCAGCAGCGGGTTGTCCGGCGGGACGGTCGCCTGCCAGGCCCGGGAGTCCTTGGAGAAGGTGTCGGTGTCGCGCAGCAGGTCCAGGGCGGCCTGGTAGTCGGTGACCAGCAGGGCCTCGACGCCGGGGGCGATCTCCACCGGGGCGACCGCGCCGTGGCGACGCAGCCGCTCGTACACCAGTTGCGGGTCGGCGGCGAAGACCGGGCCGTAGATCGGGGTCGGTCGGGTCTCGACGGTCACGGGCGGTCCTGGGGGTCGGTGGAGGCGGCGGGCAGGGTGTCGAGGACGTGCTCGGCCAGGGCTATCAGCGCGTCGAGGCTGCTCCCGCGCTCGCGCGCGTCGCACAGCAGCAGCGGGGTCGCGGCGTGCAGGTCCAGGTGGGCGCGCAGCACCTCGGGCGGGTGGTCCGGGGAGTCCGGGAAGCGGTTGACGGCGACGGCGTACGGCAGGCCCTGCTCCTCGACCATGTCCATGATCTCGAAGGAGTCGGCCAGCCGACGGGTGTCGGCGAGCACCAGGGCGCCCAGGGCGCCGCGGGCGATGTCCTGCCAGAGCGGGAAGAAGCGGCGCTGGCCGGGGGTGCCGAACATGTAGAGCACCGTGTTGCCGGGCAGGGTGAGCCGGCCGAAGTCCACCGCGACGGTGGTGGTGGACTTCTCGGGCAGTCCGGCCAGGTCGTCCACCGGCCGTCCGGCCTCGGTCATCGCCTCCTCGGTGTGCAGGGTGGCGATCTCGGACAGGGTGCGGATGAGGGTGGTCTTGCCGACCCCGAAGGGGCCGGCGACCACCAGCTTCATCAGCGTCTGGTCCCGGTCGGGCAGGTAGCCGACCCGGCTCGGCCGGTCATGCGGGCTACCGGAGGGCACGGAGTCCAACGAGGAGCCTCTCGACGATGGAGCGGTCGGTCTGCTGGGCGCGCGGGATCGGCGCGCGGGCGTGCAGGCAGCCCGCCTCGACCAGGTCGGCCGCGAGGAAGACGGTGGCGCTGACCGGCAGGCGCAGATGCGCGGCGGCCTCCACCACGGTCAACGCGCCGGGGCGCAGCAGTTCCCAGAGCCGACGGTGTTCGGGTTCGAGTTCGGTCGGCGGTTCGGCGCGGTCGGCCCGGTCCGCGAACAGGACGGTCAGCCGCTCGAAGCCTTCGGTGCCGGGGCGGCTGCGGCCGCCGGTGGCCAGGTAGGCGGGCACCATCCGCCTGCGGGGGACGGCGGTCATGATCCGGGGGTGGGGCCCGGCAACCCGACGCCCGGCGCTCCGACGCCCGCTGCCACGATGTCCGCTGCCCCGGCGTCCTGGCGCCGGGCGGGGCTGGCGAGCACGCGGCCCAGGGCGGCGACCTGGAGCTGCATCTGGTAGGCCACGTTGCCGAGTTGGGCGTCCGGGGCGGTGAACACGGCGAGCGAGGTGTTCTCCCCGGCGGGGACGACGATGGCGTAGCCGAGGTCGGACTCCACCACGGTCTGGGCCAGCCGGGGCCGCTCGGTGTCGGTGAACGCGCTGGTGAAGGCGCGGGCGGCGGCGTGCACGGTGGCGGTCATCGCGGCGACCCGCTCGGCGGAGGCCCGGCCGAGGCCGTCGGAGGCGCCCTCGACGAGGCCGTCACCGGTGGCGACCACCGCGTGCAGCACCCCCGGCAGCTCCAGCAGCGGGTTCAGCACCCAGGAGATCTCGTCGGTGGCGGTCGGGCTGGGCGAGCTGCTCACTGCTCGGCTCCTTCTAAGGTCGTCCCGGTGGTGTGGCCACCGGTTCCGCGGCCGGCGGTGGTGCCACCGGTGCTGCTGGTCTCGCCGGACTCGCCGGCCTCGCTCGACGCACGGGTCCCATTGCTCGTACCGGTCGCAGCGCTCGTGCGGGTACCAGTACTCGTGCTGGTCGCAGTGCTCGTACGGGTCTCGCGGGCCCCGGTGCCGCCTCCGGCTGTCCGCGCCGCGGCGGCCCGGCCGGAGTCGGTGCCCCGCTGCAGCGCCTGCCAGTGGGCGGCGGCCTGCTCGGGGCTGCGGACGTACGGCGCGGGCTGCTCCCCCGGGGCGCTCGCCGTTCCCGGCGCCGCCGTCCCGAGGCCGGCCCCCGGTTCCTCCGCGGTGAGCGGACGGCGGCGGCGCCGGCTGGGCAGCCCGCTGCCGTCCCCGCCCGGCGCGGCGCCCTGGTCCGGGTCGGGCACCACGTGGATGGCCGGCGCCGGGAGCGGGCCGGGCTGGTGGTGGCGGTCGGCGAGCACCGGCCCGTCCTGTTCGTCGGCGTCGCGCATCGGCGGGACGGCCGCGACGGCGGGCGCGGGCGCCGGGCCGGTGCCGGCCCGCAGCGGCAGCGGGGTGAGCACCGACAGCGGCTGCTCGTCGTCCACCACCGTCACCAGCGCGGCCGGGATGCGCAGGATGGTCCGCATGCCGCCGTACGGCGAGGGCTCGATGTGGCAGGCGAAACCGTACTGGCGGGCCAGCTTGCCGATCACCGCGAAGCCGGTCTTGGGCGGGTTGCCGAGCTCGGTGAGCAGCACGTCCGACGGGCCGGCCAGCAGCCGGCGGGCCCGGCGCAGCTGATCCTCGTCCATGCCGATGCCGCTGTCGTCGACGATCACCAGCGCGCCGCGGCCGCCCTGCTGGACGGTGACCGGGACGTCGGTCTCCGGGTGGGAGTAGGCGGTGGCGTTGGCGAGCATCTCGGCGATGGTGATGGCGATCGGCTCGGCGGCCCGGGCGGCCACGGCCAGTCGCTGCTCGCGCAGGTGGTTGGCGACCTTGATCCGGGCGTAGCCGGGCACCCGGGAGAGCGCGCCGACGACCACCTCGGCGAGCGGGGAGTCGGTCCGGGCCAGGCCTGGCCAGGCCTCGCACAGCACGGCGACGGTCTGGATCCGGCGCAGCGCGACCTCGTTGCGGAAGTCGACCTCCAGCAGCCGGGGGTCGTCGTTCTCGTGCTGGAGCTGCTGCACCAGGCTCTGGATCTGGTACAGCAGGGTCTGGATCCGGGAGGTGGCGCCGCGCATGGCGGCCCGGGCGGCGGCGTCGACCCGCTCGCGTTCGTCGTCGAGGGCCGCGGTGGCGGCGTCCAGGACGGACTGCAGCGCGTGCACGGCCTCGGGGCCCACGGCCTGCGCGTCCAGTGGGCCGACCGGCGGGGCGTTGGTGTGGGTCAGCCGGACGGCGGTGGCGGCGACCCGCTCCTGAGCGAGGTGGCCGATCTCGGCGAACAGCGCGGCGGCGTGCCGCTCGGCGGCGGCGAGCCGGTCCTCGGCCTCCGCGGCGCGGGCGGCCGCTTCCTCGGCGAGGAGGCGCGCGGCGTTGCCCTGTTGCTCGGCGGCCCGGGAGCGCTCCTCGGCGCGGCGGGTCTGCTCGGCCGAGTGCTGCGCGGCCTGCTGGGCCTCGCTCAACTCCCGTTCGGCGTGGGCGAGTCGTCCCTCGGCCAGGCGCAGCTGCTGCTCGCCGCGGCTGCGGGCGGTCTCGGCGTCCGCAGCTGCGGCGAGGGCCCGGGCCCGGCCTCGGGAGAGCAGGATCGTGGCCGTGACGGCCACCACCGCCAGGGCGACCAGCGCGATCAGCGCGATCTGCGTCATCGAAGTCCTCGGGTGTCCTCGCTGGTTGGGCCGGGCCGTCGCCCGGGTTTCCGGGCCGGTCGGAATCCGGCGGTCGGTTCCGGCCGGAATCCGGCGGTCAGTTCCGGGCGGAGCGCGGGTGCGGGATGCCGGCGGTGCCCTCGGCCAGTTCGCGGGCCACCAGGGCGACCTGGCCCATGGCGTCCAGGATGCCGGGCTGCTCGGTGCCGTCCAGGTGCCGGTACTCGGCCGCGACGGTGAGCACCAGCCGCTCGGGCAGGCCGAGTTCGGGGTGGCGCTGCTCGGCGATCACCCGCCGGGCGGCGTCCAGCGCGGGTATCCCGGCGGCGTGCAGGGCGTGGGCGCGCTCGCGGACGTACGCCAGGTAGTCGATGTGCCCGTGGACGCCGTCGCGGTCGAGCACCGGGCCGTGGCCGGGGACGAAGATCTCCGCGCCGGTGGCCAGTGCCTGTTCGCAGGCGCCGATGATGTTCTCCAGCGGGCCGGCCCAGTGCGAGGGGTGGTCGCCGGGCTGCTCGGGGGTCGAGGAGAAGATCACGTCACCGGTGAACACCGCGCGCTGGTGCGGGAGGTGGACCATGAGGTCGCCACCCGTGTGGGCGGCGGGCAGGCTGGTGATCTGCACCGGGTGGCGGCCGACCTTCAGCTCCAGTTCGCCGGTGAACACGGTGTCCGGGTGCACCGGCTCGGTGGTGGACCAGTCGAAGCGGCCGAAGTGCTCGCGGAGGTAGCCGCCGAGCGGGGAGTCCGGGTCGCTGTTGGCGAGCAGCGCGTGCTGCTGCTGGGGAGTGGGCTCCCAGTGGATGTGTTCCAGCGCCTCGCGGGTGGCGATCACCTCGGCGTCGGGGAGCACCCCGGCGCCCCACAGGTGGTCGCCGTTGGCGTGGGTGACGACCACCCGGTCGATGTCGACCCCGGTCGGCAGCAGGCGCCGGCTGGCGGCCAGGAACTCCCCGGCCAGTGAGGGGTCGTACGGGGTGTCGATCCAGAGCGCGGTGGTCTCGGAGGTCAGCAGTCCGCAGTTGGCCAGGCCCCAGCCCCGCTTCGGGGGGAGCCACACGTACAGGTCCTCGGCAATCGCGCTCACGTTCGCACGGTTGATCGTCATGCGCGCGATTATGCCCATGTCGTGTCAAGGATGGGGCAAAACCCGTACGGATGACTGGAGTTCGTGCCCCGGTCTCTCCCGCCCTGTCCGGTTTCGTTCTGCGCGGTGGAGATCGATCGTCTCACGGCTCGGGACGACCGGTGGACACCTCGCCCCGGAATCCCGCCGGGACATCGGACCGGGGCGCGGGGAGGATCCGGCAGACCTCGACCGTGACGTCCACGGTGTCCAGCCCGATCACCCGCCCCTCCACCGCGGCGAATCCTTTCTCCCCCGAGCGGAACAGCGCCGCCAGCGGGGAGCTCCGGCTCGCCGCGGTCAGCGCCTCCACCGCCATCGCGGAGCCGAAGGCGAACACCCCGCAGAGCACCACGCAGGGCGCGTGCCGGGGCGTGCGGGTGACGAAGAGGAAGCCGTGGTCGCGGATCAGCTCCCCGGCCGGGTTGTACAGCGCCTCGAAGGTCATCCCGCCCCAGCGGGCGCGCACCTCGTCCGGGTACTCGATGGCGAAGTCCGGGAACACCGCCTCCAGCACCCCGCCGGAGTAGGAGTTGACGCCCGGTCCGCCGATCGAGAAGGTCGGCATCCGCGGATCCTGCGCCCCGGCCACCACCAGCTCGATCGTCGCCTTCCGGTTGACCTTCCGCAGCAGGTCGGTCAGCTCCGCTATCGCCCTGGCCTCGGCCATCGGCACGAACAGCACGTTCTTCGGCCCCCGGCTGCTCAGCTGGCAGCCGTCCGAGGTGAAGGCGAACTCCGCCACCTCCAGGCTCGGGATGACGATCTGCACCCGGCCGTACGGCGCCAGCAGCGCCCGCAGGAAGCCGTAGCGCAGGAACAGTCTGGTACGGGCGAGGGAACGGGCCGCGAGGAAACCGATGACGGCCGGAACCGATGCGATCAGCACCTGGAGCAGGATCTCCATATGATCCCCCGGGAGGAAGACTCGACCACGAACTGTGCGCCCTGGTTAAGTCCCCGTTCGTGGCCGAAAGTACCCCCATCCCGGCGATTCGGAGCGTGACGATTCAGACACGGACGGTCATGCCAGACGCTTGATCCCCTTGCGCTCCCCCGCGCAGCGCTCGTACCCGAGCCAGGAGTTGACCGCGAGCATCGGCGCGTTGGTGGTGTCGTTGCTGGTGTACGCGCGCCGGAAGCCGGCCGCCGCAGCGAGGCGCAGCGACTCCAGCTTGGCCAGCTTGGCCAGGCCGCGGCCGCGGAAGTCCCGGCGGCAGGCGGTGAACGCGGACCAGTAGCGGTCCACCCCGTCGGTCCACGCCAGGGTGAACGCGGCCGGCTCGCCGTCCACCACGGCGACCACCGTCAGCCCCCGGTCCAGGTCCGGCCGGGCCCAGTCCCCCCGCAGCCACTCCTCGTAGTCCAGGGCGTCCATCTCCACCTCGCCGGGCTCGTCCCGGATCGCGTCCGCCGCCACCAGGAACAGCGGGCGGGGATCGTCCGCCCACTCGGTGGCCGGGCGCAGCTCGACACCGGCCGGCCGTACCGGCGCCGGCGGCAACGGCAGCGTCAGGTCCCGCCCGCCGAACTGCGCGCTGCGGCCGATCTCGTAGCCCCGGGCGGTGCCGAAGGCCAGCGAGGCGGGCTCGTCGTCCAGCCAGGTGTGCAGCTCGGTCACCCCGTGGCCGGCCAGGTGCCGTTCGGCCGCGGCCAGCAGCGCGGTGGCCGCGCCGCGCCGCCGGAACTCCGGCAGCACGCTGCCGTTGGCGTAGCCGACGCCGGCGGTCGTCGTCCCGAGCACCACCGCGCAGCGCACCGCGCCGACCACCCGGCCGTCCGACTCGGCGACGAAGGTGCGGAAGTGCTGGTCGGGATTCTGCTGGGCGTTCAGCCAGAGCAGGGCCTCGGCGGTCATCACCAGGTGCTCGCGCCCGGCCCGGTGGGCGGCCGCCACCGCCTCGGCGTCCTCGGGGCGGAAGTCACGGATCGTCAGTGCGCTCGTAGTCATGGGTTCGCACGCTATCCGCCGCCGCCCGCCGCCGCCTTCGATTTTCGCGACCGAACGCAAGCTCAAATAATGCTCTGAGAAGACCGGGTGAGGCTTGGCAGCCACCCCGCCCGGGGACATCCTCAGCAGCACGGCCGCGCGGTCCTGGCGACGACGCCCGCACCGCCCGACGGCCTCCCCACCCAGCCCTCCGAAGGGGGCGCACCGATGACTTCCCCTGCCTCCGTGACCCGACCCGGCGTCGGGACCGCGATCGAGCTCGGCGTCGGCCTCGGCTGGCGCAGCGAGATCGACACCGTGGTCGAACGCCAACCCGGTCTGGACTGGGTCGAGGTGGTCGCCGAGAACATCTGCGCCGACCACCTGCCCGCCTCGCTCACCGTCCTGCGCGAGCGCGGCGTCACCGTCGTCCCGCACGGCGTCGGCCTCGGCCTCGGCGGCGCCGGGCTGCCCGCCCCGGAGCGGCTCGACAAACTCGCCGGGGCGGCGCTCGCGCTCGGCTCGCCGCTGGTCACCGAGCACCTGGCCTTCGTCCGGGCCGGCGGCCTGGAGGCCGGCCACCTGCTGCCCGTCCCCCGCACCCGGGACTCGCTGCGGGTGATCGCCGAGAACGTCCGGATCGCCCAGGACCAGCTCCCGGTGCCGCTCGCCCTGGAGAACATCGCCGCCCAACTCGCCTGGCCGGACGACGAGTTCACCGAGGGCGAGTTCCTCGCCGAACTGGTCGCCCGGACCGGTGTCCGACTGCTGATCGACGTCGCCAACCTGCACACCAACCGGGTCAACCTCGGCATCGACCCGGCCGCCGAACTCGACCGCCTGCCACTGGAGGCGCTCGCGTACGTGCACGTCGCCGGCGGCACCCTGGTCGACGGCGTGTGGCACGACACCCACGCCCACCCCGTCACCGAACCGGTGCTGGAGGTGCTGGCCGAACTGTGCGCGCGGGTCGCACCGCCCGGCGTCCTGCTGGAACGCGACGCCGGCTTCCCGCCGCCCTCCGAACTGGCCGGTGAACTGGACGCCATCCGCCGGGTGCTGGAGGGGAGCGCCCCGCGATGAGCGAGCTGGATCACGGCGAGCGCACGACCGGCACCGCCCGGGAGCGCCTGGCCCGGCGGCAGGAGGAACTGCTGGCCGCCCTGGTGGCCGGCGGGCCCGTCCCGCCCGGCTTCGACCCGGACCAGGTCCGTGCCCAGTCCACCGGCCTCGCCGCCAAGCGGCGCGACACCACCGCGAAGATCGCCCCCGACCTGCCCCGCCTGCTCGGGGCGCAGTACGGGCCGCTCTTCCTCGGCTACGCCCGCACCCACCCGCAGACCGGCGGCTACCGCGCCGACGCCCGGGCCTTCGCCGCGTGGGTGCTCACCGACGGCGGCCCGCTCGCCGCCGACCACCGCCGCGCCCTGGAGCAGTGGCTCCACCCGGCGCCGGCGGCTGAGCAGGCCCCACCCGGCCCGCTCACCCGCCTGCGCCGGGCCCTGCGCGGCCGCTGACCCATTCACACCTCGGGGGAACCGCCCATGTGGCACAACGGCTACTTCCTGATCCCGGCCGTCCTGCTGGTCGCCGCCGCGCTGTACGCCGCCCAGACCCACCAGCGGGTCCGGCACGTCCCGTACCCGCAGGGCCTGCCCGGCCGCGGACTGCCGCTGCTGGACACCGCCTTCCTGGCCGGCGGTCCCGGCCGAGTCGTCGACACCGCGCTGGTCCGGATGCACCTCGGCGAGCAGGTCGTGATCAGCCGTTCCGGCCTGGTCACCCTCACCGGCGCCAAGCCGTACGACACCGTCGACCAGGCGGTCCACGACGCCGTCGGCCCGACCGGCAGCCGGGAACTCGGCCCGCTGCGCCGCATGGTGATGCGCTCGGCGGCCGTCCAGGAGATCGGCGACCGGCTCGCCGACCGCGGCCTGATGCGCCGCCCCGAGCGGATGCAGCGGGCCCGCACCGCCCGCCGCCTGCTCTGGATCGCGATGCTCGACCTCGTGGCCTTCGCCGTGCTCGCCCTGCTGCTCGACGACCACCAGGCCCACCACGAGCGTCCCGCCCTGTTGGTCCCGGGCTTCCTGCTGCTCCTCGGCGCCGTCACCCTGGGCGCCACCTCCCCGGCCAAGGGCCGGATCACCCCCGCCGGGCAGCGCCAGCTCAGCCTGATGCAGGGCGGCACCCCGTGGACGCCGAGCTCCGGCATCTCGCCCCGGCTCGCGGGCGGCGCCATGCTGGGCGCGCTCGCGCTCGGCGGACTGGCCGTCGCCGGGCTGGAGAACCAGGAGTTGGAGGAGGCGATGCTGGCGGCCGCGGCCCAGGAGGAGGCGATTCGGCAGGCCACCGCGAGCACCTCGTCGTCCTCCTTGGCCTCCTCCCCGTCCTCGTCGTCCTCGTCCTGCGGCGGCTCCGCCAGCTGGTGCGGCTCCTCCGGCTCCTCCGGCTCAGGCTCCTCCACGTCGAGCTGCGGCTCGTCCTCGTCGAGCTGCGGCTCCTCGCACCACTCCAGCTGCGGGTCCTCGCACTCCAGCTGCGGCTCGTCGTCGTCCAGCTGCGGGTCCAGTTGCGGTTCCAGCTGCGGCGGCGGCTGCGGCTCCTGAGCTCCGGGAGGCCGCGCGGCCGACGTCACAGTTCGGTATCGCGGTCCGGGAAGCCGTTCCGCGCACGACGGCCCCAGGCATACAACAAGCCCATGTGGTTGCTGTTCCTGATACCGGCCTGTGTCGCGGCGGTGCTCTCCTGCCTCCGGCTGGTGCGGATGACCGCCACCGCCGACGCCATCGCCGACCAGGAACGGTCGCGCCCGCCGGAGGCCGTCGGCATCGGGCTCTACGAGACGGCCTACCTGGCCGGCGGCCCGGACCGGGTGGTGGAGCTCGCCCTCGTCCTGATGGCCGGCCGCGGCCGTCTGCACCTCGCGCACACCGGCTGGACCACCGTGGTCGACCCCAAGGGCCGCAGCCGCCTGGAACGTGCGGTGGTCTCCACCGTCGGCCCCGACGGCCAGTGCCGTACGGACGAACTGCGCCGGGCGATGGCCGAACACCCCACCGTGCTGGAGATCGGCGCCCGGCTGGCGCTGGCCGGCCTGGCCACCCCGGCCCTGATCCAGCGCAACACCGTGGTGGTGGTCCGCCAGGTCCGGCACGCGATGCTGCTGACCCTGGTGCTGCTCGCCGCCTCGCTGTCCCTCAGCGGCTTCACCGGCGGTGACACCATCGCCCCGCTCGCCTGGTTCTCGCTGCCGCTGGTGCTCACCACGGGCACCCTGCTGATGGCCCGGGTCGACGTCTACCCGTACACCCGGTGGGCCTCCCCGGTCGGCCAGGAGGTGCTGCGCGAGGTCCGCCCGGCCCGCCAGCGCGGCCTCGCCGACGACGAGGAACGCGAACTGCTCACCGCCGTCGCCATGAACGGCCCCGCCGTCCTCCCCGACGCCCGCCTGCGCGCCGCCCTCCGCCCGCACCGGACCTGAGCTCCCCGGAACCACCGGAGGCCGGCTCCCCCTCAGCAGCAGGGGGAACCGGCCTCCGTTGCGGTGCGGGTCAGACCAGGCCGTTCAGCAGCTCGCTCACCGGCTTGCGGCGGCCGGTGAAGAACGGCACCTCCTCGCGGACGTGCATCCGGGCCCGGGAGGCGCGCAGGTCGCGCATCAGGTCGACGATCCGGTGCAGCTCGTCCGCCTCGAAGGCGAGCAGCCACTCGTAGTCGCCGAGCGCGAACGAGGCCACCGTGTTGGCCCGCACGTCCGGGTAGCCGCGCGCCTGCATGCCGTGCTCGGCGAGCATCGCGCGCCGGTCCTCGTCCGGCAGCAGGTACCAGTCGTACGAGCGGACGAACGGGTACACGCAGACGTAGTCACGCGCGCGCTCGTCGGCCAGGAACGCCGGGATGTGCGACTTGTTGAACTCGGCCGGGCGGTGCAGGGCCATGTTCGACCAGACCGGCTCCAGCTGGCGGCCCAGGCCGGTGCGGCGGAAGCGGTTGTACGCCTCCTGCAGGTCGTCCGAGTCCTCGGCGTGCCACCAGATCAGGATGTCGGCGTCCGCGCGCAGCCCGGACACGTCGTAGGTGCCGCGCACCGTCACGTCCTTGGCGGCGAGCTGGGCGAACAGCTCGTCCACCTCGGCGGCGAGGGCGGTGCGGTCCTCGGGCAGGATGCCCTTGAGCTTGAACACCGACCACATGGTGTAGCGGATGACCTGGTTCAGGTCGCGCGCCTTCTTCTTCTCGGGCTGCTGCTCCGGCTCCCGCTCAACGCTCTCAGTCATGCGCCCATTGTCCTCTCCGTGGAACCTTCCCCGGTCGCCGGGGTCAACAGTTCGTCGATGGCCGCCGCGGCGGCGGCCGCCGAACCGATGCAGGCCGGAATCCCCACCCCGTCGTACGCGGCGCCGCACAGCGCCAGGGCCCCCACCGCCCCCACCGCCGCCCGCACCCGGGCCACCCGGTCCAGGTGGCCCACCGGGTACTGCGGCAGGCCGGCCGTGAAGCGCGACACGAAGGTGTCGTACGGCCGGGCGGTCAGGCCGATCGCCTCCTCCAGGTCCGCCAGCGAGCGGGCCACCAGCTCCTCGTCCGACAGCTCCAGCACCTCGTCCTCGCGGTGGCGGCCGAGCGAGGTGCGCAGCAGGAACGCGTCCGGGGCGGAGCGCTCCAGCCAGCCCCACTTGTTGGAGGAGAAGGTCGAGGCCTTGATCCGGCGGCCGTCCACCGGCGGCACCAGGAAGCCGCTGCCGGTGGGCGGCTCGGTCAGGTCGGCGCGGCGGAACGCCAGGGTCACCAGCGCCATGCCGGCGTACTCGACGGTGTCCAGCTCGACGGCCGCCGCCGGGGCGTCCGCGCGCAGCAGCCGGGCCGCGGCCGGCGCCGGGACGGCCAGCACCACGGCGTCCGCGGTCAGCACCTCACCGCCGGCCACCAACCGCCAGCCCTCGGGGGTGCGGCGCAGCTCCTCCACCGGGGTGCCGGTGCGCAGGTCCACGCCCGCCTTGACACAGGCCGCGGCGACCGCCTCCGGCAGGGTGCCGAGGCCGCCGCGCAGCCCCTGGAACACCGGGGTGCCGACCACCTGCGGCCGGGAGGCCAGCTCGTGCACCCCCTCGACCAGCGAGCCGCCGCCCCGGGCGATCGGCAGCAGCTGCGGCACGGCGGCGCGCAGCGAGATCTCGTCGGCGCGCCCGGCGTAGACGCCGCCCAGCAGCGGCTCGACCAGCCGGTCCACCACCTCCCGGCCCAGCCGGTCGGCGACGTAGCGGCCGATCGCGACGTCCGCCCCGACCTCGGTGGCCCGCTCGCTGCGGGCCCGCTCCAGCCCCTCGGCGGTGAGCACCCCGGAGGCGGCCAGCGCCTCCAGGTCACCGGGAACGCCCATCACCTGCCCGCCCGGCAGTGGCCGCAGCGCGCCGCGGGTCCAGATCGCCGCCTTCGCGGTGGTCGGCGGCTCCAGCTCCTCCCCCAGCCCGACCGCCCGCGCCAGCTCCACCGCCTCCGGCCGCCGCGCCAGCACCGACTCGGCCCCGAGGTCCACCCGGACCCCGCCGACCTCCCCGCCCCACAGCTTCCCGCCGACCCGCCCGGACGCCTCCAGCACCGTCACCCGCGCCCGGGCCGGCCCCCCGGCCGCCCCGCTCAGGAAGGCAGCCGCAGCGAGCCCCGCGATCCCACCACCGACGACGACGACCTGTGCATCCGACATGCTTCGCAGTCTCGCAGGTCTTTACGCCGAACCCTCAATCCGCTGCACGCGAGAGATCGACCAGGACCGGGAACGGCACCGGCCGCTCCAGCACGCCCCGCGTACCCGACGAAGCCGAGGAGGACCGACCGACGCGACGGTGGCGGGCCCCCGCGGTCCCGGGGCCCGCCACCGCGGGGCGTCAGCGCGCGCTGGCCTCGTGCACGAAGGCGACCAGGCGGCTGAGCGCGTCCGGGTCCATGGACGGCATCACGCCGTGCCCGAGGTTGAAGATGTGGCCGCTGGTGCCGAGCGCCTGGGCGGCGTGCAGCACCTCGCGGGCCTTGGTCTCCACGACCTTGGTGGGGGCGAACAGCACCGCCGGGTCGAGGTTGCCCTGCAGGCCCTTGCCGGGGCCGACGCGCTCGGCGGCGACGTTCAGCGGCACCCGCCAGTCGACGCCGACGATGTCCGCGCCGGCCTGGCCCATCAGTCCGAGCAGCTCGCCGGTGCCGACGCCGAAGTGGATCCGGGGCACGCCGTAGGAGGCGACCGCGTCGAAGACCTTGGCGCTGGCCGGCATGACCGAGCGGCGGTAGTCGTCGGGCGCGAGCGCGCCGGCCCAGGAGTCGAACAGCTGGACCGCGGAGGCGCCCGCCTCGATCTGCACCTTCAGGAAGGCGGAGGTGATGTCCGCGAGCCGGTCCACCAGGGCGGCCCACAGCTCGGGCTGCCCGTACATCATGGCCTTGGTGTTCTCGTGGTTCTTGGAGGGCCCGCCCTCGACCAGGTAGCTGGCCAGCGTGTACGGCGCACCGGCGAAGCCGATCAGCGGGGTCTCGCCGAGCTCGTCCACCAGCAGGCCGACGGCCTCGGTGACGTACGGGACGTCGTCGGGCTCCAACGGGCGCAGCCGCTTGAGGTCCTCGAAGGTGCGGATCGGATCGGCGATGACCGGACCGATGCCGGGCTTGATGTCCACGTCGATGCCGACGGCCTTGAGCGGCACCACGATGTCGCTGTAGAAGATCGCCGCGTCCACCTTGTGCCGGCGCACCGGCTGCAGGGTGATCTCCTTGACCAGCTCGGGCCGCATGCAGGACTCCAGCATGGGGATGTCCTCGCGGACCTTCAGGTACTCGGGCAGCGAACGGCCCGCCTGGCGCATGAACCACACCGGGGTGTGGGGCACCGGCTCGTGCCGGCAGGCGCGCAGGAACGCGGAGTCGTGCGCGGCGCCGCGGCGCGCGGGGGTGGATCGGCCGTCGGGGGTGGCCGCCGTCGGGTCTGCCGTAGTCTCGCTCACGGGTCAAATCTTCGCATGCGCCCGGGGCCCGCCTCCTCGGGCGGTCTCGTCGGTTCCTCCAAGATCTGCCCGGGTTTGCCGTTCCGGCACGCCGCTCGGACGGAAGTTGCGGCGATAACCCGGGTTTTCGACCTAGTCTTCGGGTCATGGCAGCGGTCGGCGGGCACCCCGCGCAGGGTGGCGGAACAGGTGGCGGAACGGGTCGCGAGGGGGCGCCGAGCGAGTTCCGGGCCGCCGTGGAGGCCCTCGAGGGGGCGCGGCTGCGGCCGGAGCTCCAGCTCTCCCCCGCGCCGGCCCCGCGCCGGCTCGCCCCGTACGCGTTCGCGCTGACCGCCGAGGTGGAGGTGGACGGCGAGGAGCTGGCCGACGGCCGGCTGGTGCTGCTGTACGACCCGGCCGGGCAGGAGGCCTGGAACGGGGAGTTCCGGGTGGTCACCATGACCCGGGCCGAGCTGGAGCCGGAGATGGCCGGCGACCCGATGCTCTCCGAGGTCGGCTGGGCCTGGCTGCTGGACGCGCTGCAGGCGCACGGCGCCGGCTACGCGGAGCCGTCCGGCACGGTGACCCGCTGCGCGTCGCAGTACTTCGGCGGCCTGGCGGACCGCCCCTCCTCGACCGAGATCGAGATCCGGGCCTCCTGGACGCCGGCCGACCGGCGGTTCGAGCGGCACCTGGCGGCCTGGGGGGACCTGCTCTGCATCAGCGCCGGGCTTCCGCCGGCCACCCCGTCCCCGCAGCCCCCGGCCGAGGTCACGTCACTCGGTGGGGTGGTCCCGATGCCCGCCCGGCGACGCCCGCGGTCGCACTGACGGGTGGCGTCCGGGCCGGACGGCACCTCCTGCCCCGATGCCACCCCCAGGGCTGACGGAGTGTGACTTCGATCCCGCTCTACGTCAATAAACCTGTCAAAGTCGACCGATCCGCGTCGAATCTGATCGATTTTGTGCGATTTCGGGGCATGTCTCATCACTCATATGCGCGATTTGTCCGTATTGTTACTCACTAGATCGTGATCTTTCGCTAAAGCCGGGCACGGTTGCTGCCGAAGCAGACTGTGACCCTTTCCGAACGCGGAACACTCCGACCGCCCCCTCGGGGTTCCGTCCGCCACTCCCCGCAGGAGGCCTGGTGTCGGTCCTTCTTGAGCACCCCGCAAACGTGGTCGCCTACCGCCCGACCAAGCCCACCGCCATGGTGGTCATCGCTGATCCCCGCGTCCGAAACACCGTCACCCGTCACCTGTGGGCGCTCGGCGTCCGCGACGTGATCGAGGTGTCCTCGATCGCCGAGGCCCGTCCCCGGGTCTCCACCCCGCGCGACATCTGCGTCGCCGACGTGCACCTGCCGGACGGCTCCGGGCTGACCATCCTCGCCGAGACCCGCGCCGCGGGCTGGCCCAACGGCCTGGCCCTGTCGGCCGCCGATGACATCGGCGCGGTCCGCAGCGCGCTGGCCGGCGGCGTCAAGGGCTACGTGGTCACCGGCACCCGCACCAACGTCGCGATGCCGGGCCGCCCGGGCCTGCCGCTCGGTGCCGCCGGGCTGGCCGGCCGGATGCGGCGCCCCGGGATGCCGGGCATGCCGGGTGCCGCCGGCGCTCCGGGCGCGCCCGGGGCTCCCGGTGCGCCGGGCCCGCAGCAGGCCGCCTACCGCGAGTTGTCCGGCCGTGAGGTCGAGGTGCTGCGGCTGGTCGCCGAGGGCCAGTCGAACAAGGCGATCGGCGTGGCGATGGGCCTGTCGGCGCTCACCGTGAAGAGCCACCTCGCCCGGATCGCCCGCAAGCTCGGCACCGGCGACCGCGCCGGGATGGTCGCGGTCGCGCTGCGCACCGGCATCATCCACTGAGCCAACCGGGGCCGCCCCCTCTCGTTGGAACCACGGCGGTCCAGGAGGAACGTTCCTCCTGGACCGCCGCCCGTGCGTGCCCGGCGTCTTACGGCGTCCGAGAGAGCCACAGCGCCCCGGCGGCGAGTGGGCGAATCACCCGCCTCGAGCCGAAGGGGCGCTCCGGTGCCGAAAGGGAGAAGGGTCGAGCCGAATGGCAGTCTGACCAGTCCGACAACACTCCCAGTTCCGGGGACCGTCGTACCCTTGGTGGGTGACCGACGCCGTAGCAGCCATCCCAGAAGAAGCAGCCCCGGTCCCGCTCCTCGAGCCGAAGGAGGGGATCCCGCCCGTCGTGGCGGACGAGCAGGCGCTGGCCGCCACGATCGCCGCCTTCGCCACGGGCAGCGGACCGGTCGCCGTCGATGCCGAGCGCGCCTCCGGCTACCGCTACGGGCAGCGGGCGTACCTCATTCAGCTGCGCCGATCCGGCGCCGGCTCCGCCCTCATCGATCCGATCGCCTGCCCCGACCTCAGCGGGCTGGGTTCCGCCATCGCGGACGCCGAATGGGTGGTGCACGCCGCCACCCAGGACCTGCCCTGCCTGGCCGAGGTGGGCATGAGACCGACGCGTCTGTTCGACACCGAGCTGGCCGGGCGGATCGCCGGCTTCGCCCGGGTGGGCCTCGGGCCGATGACCGAGAACGTGCTCGGGCTGAGCCTGGCCAAGGAGCACTCGGCGGTGGACTGGTCCACCCGCCCGCTGCCCGAGCCCTGGCTGCGCTACGCGGCTCTGGACGTCGAGGTGCTGGTCGAGCTGCGTGACGCACTCGAACAGGAGCTGGACGCCCAGGGCAAGCTCGACTGGGCCCTGGAGGAGTTCGCCTCGATCGCCGCCGCGCCCCGCCCGGCCCCGCGCACCGACCCGTGGCGGCGCACCTCGCAGCTGCACAAGGTCCGCCGGCGCCGCCAGCTGGCCGTGGTGCGCGAGCTGTGGCTGACCCGCGACCGGATGGCCCAGGAGCGCGACGTCTCCCCCGGCCGGGTGCTCTCGGACGCCGCGATCGTCAACGCCGCGCTGGCCATGCCGCTGAACGTCGCCGCGCTGCAGGCCGTGCAGGGCTTCGGTCCGCGGCTGCACCGGCGCCAGCTGGACCAGTGGCTGGCGGCCGTGCAGCGCGGCCGGGAGGTTCCGGAGAACCAGCTGCCGCCGGCCGCCGCGCCGCACGACGGACCGCCGCCGCCGCGGGCCTGGGCGGAGAAGGACCCGGTGGCCGCCGCCCGGCTGTCCGGCGCCCGCGCCGCGATCAGCGAGCTGGCCGAGCGCCACCACCTGCCGGCCGAGAACCTGATCACCCCGGACCTGGTGCGCCGGGTCTCCTGGGAGCCGCCGGCCGAGCTGAGCGCCGAGGGCGTGGCCGCCGCGCTGCGCCGGCTCGGCGCCCGGCAGTGGCAGGTCGACCTGGTGGCACCGGTGGTCGCCGCCGCCTTCGCCTCCGCCGCCACCACGGCCCAGGGCTGATCCGACCGGGTTCCGCATAAGGGGATGTCGTCCGCACGGACGGCATCCCCTTCGGCGTCTCCGGGAAGGCTTCCTGGTCGGACGTGCCGCCGGACGTGTCGCGGGACACATGGTCAGAACCCTCCGAGGGGCCTGGGCAGGTTGGTTACCGACCGGTAGCATGGCCGTGATGCGGCGCCGCTCGGGCATTTCGCCGGCGGCCGCCTGCCCACCTCGAAATGTTGGTCCCTGGGAGGAGAGCCCCCGTGCCTCGTACCGCGAGGGACGTCGTCTTCGTCGATGGCGTCCGCACCCCGTTCGGCAAGGCCGGCCCGAAGGGCATCTACCACGAGACGCGCGCCGACGACCTCGTCGTCAAGTGCATCCGGGAGCTCGTGCGCCGTAACCCGAACCTGCCCGTCGAGCGCATCGACGAGGTCGCCATCGCGGCCACCACGCAGATCGGCGACCAGGGTCTGACCATCGGGCGCACCGCCGCCCTGCTGTCCGGCCTGCCGAAGTCCGTCCCCGGTTACGCGATCGACCGCATGTGCGCCGGCGCCCTGACCGCCGTGACCACCACCGCCGGCGGCATCGCCTTCGGCGCGTACGACGTGGTCGTGGCCGGCGGCGTCGAGCACATGGGCCGCCACCCGATGGGCGAGGGCGTGGACCCGAACCCGCGCTTCGTCTCCGAGAAGCTGGTCGACGAGTCCGCCCTGTTCATGGGCATGACCGCGGAGAACCTGCACGACCGGTTCCCGCACCTGACCAAGGAGCGCTGCGACGCCTACGCCGTGCGCTCCCAGGAGAAGGCCGCCAAGGCGTACGCCAACGGCGACATCCAGCCCGACCTGGTGCCGATCTCGATCCGCAACACCAACCCCGAGGTCGGCGAGACCGGCTGGGGCCTGGCCACCGTGGACGAGCCCATGCGCCCGGGCACCACGATGGAGTCGCTGGCCAACCTGAAGACCCCGTTCCGCCCGCACGGCAACATCACCGCGGGCAACTCGGCCGGTCTGAACGACGGTGCCACCGCCTCGCTGCTGGCCGCCGAGGACGTCGCCGAGGAGCTCGGCCTCCCGGTCAAGATGCGCCTGGTCTCCTACGCCTTCGCTGGCGTCGAGCCCGAGGTCATGGGCATCGGCCCGGTGCCGGCCACCGAGAAGGCGCTGGCCAAGGCCGGTCTGACCATCGACGACATCCAGGCCTTCGAGGTCAACGAGGCCTTCGCCGTCCAGGTGCTGTCCTTCCTGGACCACTACGGCATCGCGGACGACGACGAGCGGGTCAACCCGTACGGCGGTGCGATCGCCTTCGGCCACCCGCTGGCCTCCTCGGGCGTGCGCCTGATGAACCAGCTGGCCCGCCGCTTCGAGCAGCGCCCGGACGTCCGCTACGGCCTCACCACGATGTGCATCGGCTTCGGCATGGGCGGCACCATCATCTGGGAGAACCCGCATTGGAGCGGAGCGGAAAAGTCGTCCGAGCTCGAGGGTGGTAAGTGACCATGAGCAACACCACTGAGCTGCTCCAGCGCGGCGCCGAGCTGTTCCCGGGCGAGGTCGTCACGACCGCGCACGTCCGCCACCTGGACCTGCCGCTGCAGGCCGGCAAGCTGGCCCTGATCACCCTGGACAACGGCTTCGACCACACCAAGCCGACCACCTTCGGCCCGGGCTCGCTGCTGAAGCTGTCCGAGGCGCTGGACCAGGTCGAGGCCGAGGCCGCCGAGGGCAAGATCGTCGGTGCCGCGATCACCGGCAAGCCGTTCATCTTCGCGGTCGGCGCCGACCTCAAGGGCGTCGAGCTGCTCCAGCAGCACGCGGACGCGCTGGCCATCGGCAAGGGCGGCCACGAGGTCTTCAAGCGGATCGCCGCGCTGCCCGTCCCGACCTTCGCCTTCTACAACGGCGCGGCCATGGGCGGCGGCGTCGAGGTCGGCCTGCACTGCGACTACCGCACGGTGTCCGCGGGCGTTCCGGCCTTCTCGCTGCCCGAGGTCTTCCTCGGCCTCGTCCCCGGCTGGGGCGGCTGCACCATCCTGCCGAACCTGATCGGCGCCGGTAAGGCCGTCAAGGTCATCATCGAGAACTCGATGAACCAGAACAAGCAGCTCAAGGGCAAGGACGTGTTCGAGCTGGGGATCGCCGACGCGATCTTCGAGCCGGCCGACTTCCTGGAGCAGTCGCTGCTGTGGGCCGCCAAGGTCGTCAAGGGCGACCTGGTCGTCGAGCGCGAGGCGATCGACCGCGGCAAGGCCTGGGACGACGCCGTCCTGTGGGGCCGCATGGTCGCCGACGGCAAGGTGCACGGCGCCGCCCCGGCCGCCTACAAGGCGCTGGACATCATCGCCGCCGTCAAGGACGCCGACCTCGCCGACAAGGCCAGCCTGCAGGCCGGCTTCGACGCCGAGGACGCGGCCCTGGCCGACCTCATCATGAGCGGCGAGCTGCGCAGCGGCATCTACGCCTTCAACCTGGTGCAGCGCCGGGCCAAGCGCCCGGTCGGCGCGCCGGACAAGTCGCTGGCCCGCCCGGTCTCCAAGGTCGGCGTCGTCGGCGCCGGTCTGATGGCCTCGCAGCTGGCGCTGCTGTTCGCCCGCCGTCTGGAGGTGCCGGTGGTCCTCACCGACATCGACCAGGAGCGCGTCGACAAGGGCGTCGGCTACGTCCACGCCGAGATCGACAAGCTGCTCGGCAAGGGCCGGATCGGCCAGGACAAGGCCAACCGCCTCAAGGGCCTGGTCACCGGCTCGCTGGACAAGGCCGCCGCCTTCGGCGACGCGGACTTCGTCATCGAGGCCGTGTTCGAGGAGATGGGCGTCAAGCAGACCGTCTTCGCGGACCTGGAGAACGTGGTCTCGCCGACCTGCGTGCTGGCGACCAACACCTCCTCGCTGTCGGTCACCGAGATGGCCTCGAAGCTGAAGCACCCGGAGCGGGTCGTCGGCTTCCACTTCTTCAACCCGGTCGCGATCCTGCCGCTGCTGGAGATCGTCCGCGGCGAGCAGACCGACGACGCGTCGCTGGCCACCGCCTTCGCCGTGTCGAAGAAGCTGAAGAAGACCTCGGTGCTCTGCAAGGACGCCCCGGCGTTCGTGGTGAACCGGATCCTGACCCGCTTCATGGGCGAGATCCAGAACATCATCGACGAGGGCACCCCGATCGCCAGCGTCGAGAAGGCCGTCGAGCCGCTCGGCCTGCCGATGTCCCCGATCATGCTGCTGGAGCTGGTCGGCCCGGCCATCGCCCTGCACGTCTCGGAGACCCTGCACGGCGCCTTCCCGGAGCGGTTCGCCGTCTCCGAGAACCTCGGCAAGGTGGTCAGGGCCGGCAAGCGCGGCTTCTACACCTGGGTGGACGGCAAGCAGGTCCTCGACCCCGAGGTGCTGGAGCTGCTGACCTTCGGCGACACGGTGCTCACCGAGGAGCAGGTGCTGAGCCGCGCCCTCGAGGCCGTGGCGCAGGAGATCGGCCTGATGCTGGCCGAGGGTGTCGTCGCCGAGGCGCAGGACATCGACCTCTGCATGATCACCGGCGCCGGCTGGCCCTTCCACCTGGGCGGGATCACCCCGTACCTGGACCGTGAGGGCATCTCGGAGCGGGTGAACGGCAAGAAGTTCCTCGCCCCCGGCGTGGCCTCGGTGCCCGCGTAAGGCGTAGCCGAACCCGAGGAGCCCCCGGCTGGTCGCCGGGGGCTCCTTCGTGCGTTGGGGCTTTCGGGCCTCAGTGCTTGAGGCGGTAGACGACGGTGTCGCCGATGACGCCGATCATCTCGTAGTGGGTGTCCAGCAGGTTCTCGATCCGGGGGACCAGCACCGGCTGGTACGGGGCGATGCCGGAGTCGTCCACGAAGACCTCGGGCAGGCCGTTGGCGAGCTCCTTGTCGAAGGTCTGCCAGGCGTTGTTGACGCTGAACTGCTCGCCCACGTTGGGGCTGCCGTCCTTGCCGCCGCTGTAGTTGGTGAGGAAGCCGGCGGTCAGGTAGCGGCTGGCGGGCTTGCGGTCGGCCAGCCAGTACAGCTCGGGGTGCATGCCCCAGACCAGCACGGTGTCCTTGGGGGTGGTCTGGGCGGCGACCGCGGTGGCGACCTCGGTGTTGCGGCTCATCTGCTCCCCCGGCCAGCCCAGGGCCAGGCCCCAGAACACGGTGGCGGCGACCGTGGTGTACACCAGGACGGGCTTCCAGCGGATCGCCGAGGTGGCGACCGCCCCGGTGCCCAGCAGCACCAGCGGGGGCATCAGCTGCAGGTAGTAGTGGCCGAAGAAGTGGAAGCCCACGCTGACCGCGACGACCGAGGAGAGCAGCCAGACCCAGAGGTCCGTGGTCGAGCCGTGCTCCGCGCCGGCCACCGGCAGCGGGCGCTGGCGGTACTCGAGCCAGAGCCGGCGGCCGACCGGGTACAGGAAGCCGAGGCCCGCCGCGGCCAGGATGCCCAGGTTGCCGAAGGCCCGGCCGAGCATCTGCAGCCAGGCGCCGCCGAAGGAGGCGTAGTCGCCGCTGCCGGTGACCACCCAGAAGAGGAAGCCCTTGGGCTTGGTCAGGATGACCGCGACCAGGGCTATCGGCACCGCGAAGCCGAACCCGATCTTGAACAGCGCGGGCGGCCAGCGCACCCCTCGTCGGCGGGCGTCCTGCAGGAGCATCCAGAGCACCGGCAGCAGGACCGCTCCGCCGGTCTGCTTGGTCAGCGAGCAGAGCGCGACCGCGATGCCCGCGGCCAGCCAGCGGCGGCGCTCGGCGTAGCGGAACGCGGCCACCATCGCGGGCAGCATGAAGACCTCGAAGGTCGCCGCCTGGGTGTCCTCCGGGGAGAGCCCGATGGAGACCAGCAGGTAGAGCAGTCCGGCGCCGGCCCCGGCCCGGTTGCCCCAGCGGCCGCGGGCGATCGAGGCCAGCAGGATCGCGGTGACCAGGTGGGCCACCACCGCGAGGGTGCGCAGCGGCCAGAGCGAGGCGGAGCCGAAGACCGCGAAGCAGGCCTGGTAGAGCCAGGGGAGCAGTGGCGGCTTGCGGTCCACGACGGTGTCGTAGAGCACCCCGCCGTCCGCGAGCATCCGGGCCTGGGTGGCCAGGAAGCCCTCGTCCGGGCTCCAGACGGGCCGGGCGAACGACGGGACGTGGGTGGCCAGCGCGACCAGCGCGAGCACCGGCACCAGCCTGGTCCAGTACCCCTGACGAAGGTGGGTACGGGCGCGCTCGGGCAGGCGCTCGGCCAGTCCGGCGAGGCGGAGGCGGGTGGGGGTCGGCACGATTGACAACCTACCGGGCGGGATCGGCGCGGATGGCGCCGGTCCCGCTATTCAGTGCGATTGTCAGCTTGTTTCATGACGAACTGTTACAGGGTTACGACAATCGGTCGTCGGCGGAACGGGCTAGGAGCAGGGGGCTCAGGGAGCAGGGGCTCGGGAGCGACCGACTCCCGGCCCGTTCCGCCGAGCGCCGTCTCAGGCCTCGACCGGCGCCGCGTCCAGCTTGGCGACCAGGGCGGTCACCCGCTGGGCGATGTCGGGGGCGTTCAGGCCGATCTCGGCCATGATCTCGTTCCGGCTGGCGTGGTCCAGGAACTCCTGCGGGATGCCGAAGTCGCGCACCGGCAGGTCCACGTCCGCGTCCCGCAGCGCCTGGGCGACGGTCGCGCCGACGCCGCCCACCCGGCCGTTGTCCTCGATCGTGACGACCACCCGGTGCTCGGCGGCCAGGCCCGGCAGGGCCGGGTCCACCGGCTTGACCCAGCGCGGGTCCACCACGGTGGCGGTGATCCCCTGGGCGGCCAGCAGGTCGGCGACCTCCAGGCTGACCGGGGCCATCGCGCCGACCGAGACGATCAGCACGTCGGCGCGGTGGGCGCCGGAGGGCTCCTCGGCGGCGCGCAGCACGTCCATGCCGCCGACCCGGCCGACCGCGGGGACGGCCGGGCCGACCGTGCCCTTGGAGTAGCGGACCACCGTCGGGGCGTCCTTGACCAGGACGGCCTCGCGCAGCTGGGCGCGGACCTGGTCGGCGTCGCGCGGGGCGGCCAGCCGCAGGCTCGGGATGACCTGGAGGATCGACATGTCCCACATGCCGTTGTGCGAGGCGCCGTCCGTGCCGGTGACCCCGGCCCGGTCGAGCACGAAGGTGACGCCCAGCTTGTGCAGCGCGACGTCCATCAGGACCTGGTCGAAGGCCCGGTTCAGGAAGGTCGCGTACACCGCGAACACCGGGTGCAGCCCGTTGGTGGCCAGGCCGGCGGCGCTGGTGACGGCGTGCTGCTCGGCGATGCCGACGTCGAAGATGCGGTCCGGGAACGCCTTGGCGAAGGGGGCGAGGCCGACCGGGTGGAGCATCGCGGCGGTGATCGCGACGATGTCCTCGCGCTCGTGGCCGAGCGCGACCATCTCCTCGCCGAAGACCGAGGTCCAGTCCTTGCCCGAGTTCTTGACCGGCAGGCCGGTGTCCGGGTGGATCACGCCGACGGCGTGGAAGCGGTCCTCGTCGTTGTTCTCGGCGGCGTGGTAGCCGCGGCCCTTCTCGGTGAGGCAGTGCACGATCACCGGGCCGCCGAAGCCGCGCGCCTTGGTCAGCGCGGACTCCAGCGCGGTCAGGTCGTGGCCGTCGATCGGGCCGATGTACTTGAGGCCGAGGTCCTCGAACATGCCCTGCGGGGCGATGAAGTCCTTGAGGCCCTTCTTGGCGCCGTGCAGCGTCTCGAACAGCTGCTGGCCGACCACCGGGGTGCGCTGCAGGGCCTCCTTGCCCCAGGAGAGGAAGCGCTCGTAGCCCTGGGTGGTGCGCAGCGTGGCGAGGTGGTTGGCCAGGCCGCCGATGGTCGGCGAGTAGGAGCGCTCGTTGTCGTTGACGACGATGACGACCGGGAGGTCCTTGGCGTCGGCGATGTTGTTGAGCGCCTCCCAGGCCATGCCGCCGGTGAGCGCGCCGTCGCCGATGACGGCGACGACCGGGTCCGCCTTGCCCTGGATCTTGTTGGCCTTGGCCAGGCCGTCGGCGTACGAGAGGACCGTGGAGGCGTGCGAGTTCTCGATCACGTCGTGCTCGGACTCGGCGCGGGACGGGTAGCCGGACAGGCCGCCGCTCATCTTCAGCCGGGAGAAGTCCTGGCGGCCGGTGAGCAGCTTGTGGACGTAGCTCTGGTGGCCGGTGTCGAAGAGGATGCGGTCGCGCGGGGAGTCGAACACCCGGTGCAGCGCGATGGTGAGCTCCACCACGCCGAGGTTGGGGCCGAGGTGGCCGCCCGTCTTGGAGACCTCGGTCACCAGGAAGGTCCGGATCTCCTGGGCCAGTGCGGCCAGCTGTCCGGGCGTGAGCCGGTCGAGATCGCGCGGTCCCCGAATGCGGGTCAGCAGGGCCACCCGTTCCTCCTCGTTCAGTGTTCGCGGACCACGGACGGTCCGACGGGCGTCGCTGCCCGGTCCGGCGGCAGGCCGGTGGTCGCGGCCGGTACCGACCGGTCGAGTCTAATGTCCGCTTGCCGGACACCGAGCGGCGCGCCCGGTGCCACAGGTTGGTTACCGCCATTCCGGGAGGTCGGTCGGGGGGTGCTGGTCAATCCGCGGTGACGAACGAGTGTTCCTCGTCAAGGGGTGGCTGAGTCCGGCGCTGGGGTGGTCGCGGGGGAGGTCAGTGGCGGCCGAGGGCGCCGGACTCGCCCATCTCGCTCATCACCAGGGCCAGCGCGCCGAGCACCTCGGCGCGGCCGCCGAGGGTGCCGGGGACGACCGAGAGCTGACGGGCGGCGCTGGGGATGGCGTAGCGGGCGACCGAGTCGCGGATGGGGGCGAGCACCAGCTCACCGGCCTCGGCGAGGTCGCCGCCGAGGATCACCCGGCGCGGGTTGAGCAGGTTGCACAGGGTCGCCACGCCCGTACCGATCTGGCGGCCGGCGTCGGCGATCACCCGGCGGCAGCCGAGGTCGCCCTGGTGGGCCAGCTCGACCACCCGGGGCAGCGAGAGGTCCGGGCCGAGGGTGGAGGTGAGCAGCGAGAGCAGGTAGCGGGAGCCGACGAAGGTCTCCAGGCATCCGCGGTTGCCGCAGCGGCAGACCGGGCCGGCCTCGTCCAGGGTGATGTGCCCGATCTCACCCGCGGTGCCGCCCGGGCCGCGGTAGATCTGGCCGTTGACCACCAGGCCGGCGCCGACGCCGCTGGCGATCTTGATGTACGCGAGGTCGCTCAGGCCGCGGCCGGCGCCCCAGACCAGCTCGCCGAGGGCGCCCAGGTTGGCGTCGTTGTCCACGTGCACCGGCATGCCGAGCCGCTCGGCCAGCTCCCGGCCCGGGGCGATGCCCGTCCAGCCGGGCAGGATCGCGGTCGAGCCGAGCGCGCCGGTCTCCACGTCGATCGGGCCAGGCACGCCGAGGCCGACGCCGATCACCTTCTCCGGGCGGAACCCGGCCTGCTCCAGCAGCCGCTCGACCATCGCCTCGGCCCGGTCGAAGCCCTGCGCGGCCGAGACGTCCACGTCGATCGGGGCGCTCTCCTCGGCCAGCACCCGGTGCGCGAGGTTGCCGACGGCGACGCGCAGGTGGGTGTGGCCGAAGTCGATGCCGACCACGATGCCGGCGTCGCCGCTGAGCGAGACGCTGCGGGCGCGGCGGCCGCCGGAGGAGGTGTCGGCGACCACGACGGTGCCGCTCTCCTTCAGTTCCCGCACGATGTTGGAGACGGTGGCCGCGGAGAGGCCGGTGCCGCGGGCGATCTCGGCCTGGGTGAGCGAGCCGGCCATCCGCACCGCGCGGAGCACCCGTTCCAGGTTCGCCCGGTGCAGGGACGACTGTGAGCCCGGTGTGTCCGTCGACATGATCCACCCTCCCAGGGGTGGGGAACCCTCCGGCGGGTGTCCCCTTCAACTCCTGAAGCCTACGGCTCGGGGGTTGGGGTGGGGGTTGGGGTGGGGGTTGGGGGCTCTCGGGAGGGTTGGGGGCTCTCGGGAGGGTGGGTGGCCGGGGCGGTTCCGGGGGTGGCCGCTCCGGGGGCTGGATGATTTTCCGACTGCCGACTCTGTGGGTGGGGTGTTGAGACCGTTGGCAGTCTGAAAATCACCCGCAACGCCCCTCTCCGGGCCACCCCCTCCACCGCCCCTCCCGCAGCACGTCCCTCTCGCCTGGTCGGGTGGTGGGGGGTGGTGGTGGGGGGAGGTGGGGGAGGTGGACGAGGCGGAGCCCGCGCGCCCACGAGGGGGAAGGGGCCGGGGCACGCGGGCTTTGCCCTGCGCGCCCCGACTGCCTGGGTCGGCTCGGGAGGTGGGGGCGGGGTGCTGGGGCGGTGAAAGTGTTGCGCGGTCAGGGGGCCCTGGGGCCGGGGTGGGTGGTCCTGGCAACGACCGAAAACCACCCGCCACTACCATGGTGCCGAATCTCACCCGTCCCACCGGACCGTGGACGGTACCGGCAGGGGGACGCTTCCAGACATGACGGGGAATCAGATGGCAGGGGATCACCCTACGCCGGGTGCGGGCGACGCAGCCGGCAGCGGCCCGCAGGAAAACCGGGGCGTTTCGTTCGGGCGCCCGGCAGGCGGCGTGGATCCTGCCGCCGTCGCGGACCAGATGACACAGCTCGACGGCTCGGCGATCCCGGGTCAGGCCGCGCCCGTCGGCCCGCCGCCGCCGGCCCAGCCGCCCGCACCGCCGGCGCAGCCGCCGATGGGCGGTGCCGACTACGCGGCGTACGCGCCGACCGCGGTCGGCGGGTTCCCCGCGCAGACGCCGCCTCCCGGTGCGCCGATCGGCCCGTACGACCCGGTGCCCGGGGGCGGTTACGCCACGCCGGACGCCTCCCAGGGCTACGGGTACGACTACCAGCAGCAGGCCGGGTACACCTACCCGGGTGTGCCGGTGCCCGCAGCTCCCAAGCAGCGCAACCCCGTGATGCTGTGGGGCGGGATCATCGGCGGCGTGCTGGCGATCGCCATCGTGATCGGACTGGTCGTCCTGCTCCAGCCGAGCCCCAAGCCCAACCCGAACCCGGGCCCCGTGGCCGACTCGGGCGGCACCAGTACCAGCACCTCCGCCGGCGGAACCCGCGGGACGACCGGCAGCACCACGCCCGACTCGTCCAACGCCACGTACAAGATCGCCTGGAACACCGACAAGGACCCCAACGCGGACTCGTCCTCGCAGCTGCTCGGTGTCTGGGGTTCCACCTCGGGCTCCGACTCGTTCGCCGTGCGCGCGGACACCACCGGCATTCGGGCGTACAACCTGGCGGACGGCAAGCAGGCCTGGAACGTCCCGGTGCCGTCCGGCAGCAAGGAGCTGTGCACCGCCTCCCGCTCGCGCAACGCCAAGAACATCATCGCGGTCTCCTTCAACACCGGTGACTACGACTGCTCCACCATCGGTGCCGTCGACATCGCCCAGGGCAAGCTGCTCTGGAGCGTCAAGGCCACCCCGGACAAGCTGTCCAACCCGGCCCTGAGCGTCACCGACAAGGTGGTCGCCGTCGGTTCCCTCGGCGCGCTGAACATCGACAACGGACAGTCCGTCTGGCAGTTCAAGGGGCGCGGCAAGGACTGCAGCGTGTACGGCGCCGCGGCCGGTTCCGTGATCGCGGCCAGCGACCGCTGCTACGACACCGGCCTCCAGAAGTCGGTGCTGCAGGTCGTCAACGCCGAGACCGGCAATCCCGTCAGCCAGGCGATCCCGCTCAACGGCCAGATCGAGCGCATCGACGCGGTCATCAGCACCCAGCCGCTGGTGGTCCTGATGTCCGGCGGCACGAACGGCGACTACATCCTGCCGTTCGACGACAGCTACAAGCCCGGAAACCCGATGTCGACCAAGGAGGCCGGCTCGGACAGCCTGCGCCTGTCCGGCCAGTCCGACCCCGTCAGCAACAACGTGGTCGTCGGCAAGACGCTGTACGTCCAGATCGACGGCGGCAAGTCGGGCATCAACGCGTACGACCTGGGCACCGGCAAGCGCCTCTGGGCCGTCAGCGCCCCGTCGTCCAGCGACGACATGCGGCTGGTCCCCGGCACCACCAAGGAGGGCAAGGTCCGGGCCATCGTCGGCCAGGGCTACGACAAGCCGGCCAAGCTGGTCGCGCTGTCGCCGAACGACGGCTCGATGAGCGACATCGGCACCATGTCGATGCCGAACGGCCTGGACATCGGGATGAGCATGGTCCAGTACTTCATTCCCGACGACAACAGCCAGGTGATCGCCTACCGTCGCAACAGCGGCTACGCGCCGCCGCTGACGAAGTGGTCGAAGTGACGTCGGGAGACTGACGTCCCCAGCAAGGGCGGGGCGGGTCCGGGCCGATGGTCCCGGGGCCGCCCCGCCTTCGGTTTATCCGGTCGGGGCACCCCTCGGGCATGCGAGGATTCGGTCCATCAGCCTGACGAAGGAGTGCAGCGAGTGCCCGGCACCAACCTGACCCGCGAGGAGGCCCGCACCCGGGCCGACCTCATCCGGGTGGACGCGTACGACATCGAGCTCGACCTCGGCTCGGCCCGCGAGGGCGGCACCTTCCGGTCCACGACCGTGGTCCGGTTCACCGCCACGACCCCCGGCGCCGACAGCTTCATCGACCTCGTCGCCCCGAGCGTCGAGGAGATCACCCTCAACGGCACCCCGCTCGACCCGGCGAGCTTCGCCGACAGCCGCATCCCGCTGCCCGGCCTGGCCGCCGAGAACGAGCTGCGGGTGGTCGCCAACTGCGCCTACAGCAACACCGGTGAGGGTCTGCACCGGTTCGTCGACCCGGTCGACAACGAGACCTACCTGTACACCCAGTTCGAGGTGCCGGACGCCCGGCGGGTCTTCGCGAACTTCGAACAGCCGGACCTGAAGGCCACGTTCGCCTTCACCGTGACCGCCCCCACCGGCTGGGTCGTGGTCTCCAACTCGCCCACCCCCGAGCCGGTCGGCGAAGGCGCCACCCAGGTCTGGAAGTTCGAGCCCACCGGCCGGATCTCCAGCTACATCACCGCGCTCGTCGCGGGCCCGTACGTGGGCGTCTTCGACGCCTACGAGAAGGGCGAGCAGCGCGTGCCGCTGGGCGTCTACTGCCGGCCCTCGATGCGCGAGTACCTGGACGCCGAGGCGATCTTCGCGGTCACCAAGCAGGGCTTCGACTACTTCCAGGAGAAGTTCGACTACCCGTACCCGTTCGCCAAGTACGACCAGCTCTTCGTCCCGGAGTTCAACGCCGGCGCGATGGAGAACGCGGGCGCCGTCACCCTGCGCGACCAGTACGTGTTCCGCTCCAAGGTCACCGACGCCGCCTACGAGGCGCGGGCCGCGACGATCCTGCACGAGCTCGCCCACATGTGGTTCGGCGACCTCGTCACCATGGAGTGGTGGAACGACCTCTGGCTCAACGAGTCCTTCGCGACCTTCGCCGAGGCCGTCTGCCAGGCCGAGGCCCCCGGCTCCAAGTGGCCGCACTCCTGGACCACGTTCGCCAACCAGATGAAGACCTGGGCCTACCGGCAGGACCAACTGCCGTCCACCCACCCGATCATGGCGGACATCAACGACCTGGAGGACGTCCAGGTCAACTTCGACGGCATCACCTACGCCAAGGGCGCCTCGGTGCTCAAGCAGCTGGTGGCGTACGTCGGCCAGGACGCCTTCTTCCAGGGCGTGCAGGCGTACTTCAAGCGCCACGCCTGGGGCAACACGCGGCTGAGCGACCTGCTCGGGGCGCTGGAGGAGGCCAGCGGGCGGGACCTGAAGGCCTGGTCCAAGGCGTGGCTGGAGACCGCGGGCATCAACGTGCTGCGGCCGTCCGTCGTGTTGAACACGGACGGTGAGATCGAGTCCTTCACGGTGCTGCAGGAGGCCCCGGCGCTGCCGGCCGGCGCCAAGGGCGAGGCCGTGCTGCGGCCGCACCGGATCGCGATCGGCCTGTACGAGCTGGTCGACGGCTCGCTGGTGCGGACGGACCGGATCGAGCTGGACCTCGACGGCGCGCGCACCGAGGTGCCGGAGCTGGTCGGGCGACACCGGCCGGCCGTCGTGCTGCTGAACGACGACGACCTGACGTACGCCAAGATCCGGCTGGACGAGGACTCGCTGGCCGTCGTCACCGAGAACCTCGGCGGCTTCACCGACTCGCTGCCGCGCGCGCTGTGCTGGGCCTCCGCCTGGGACATGACCCGCGACGGCGAGCTGGCCGCCCGCGACTACCTGTCGCTGGCGCTGTCCGGCATCGGGCGGGAGACCGACATCGGCGTCGTGCAGTCGGTGCAGCGCCAGGTCAAGCTGGCCCTGGACGCCTACGCCGACCCGGACTGGCGCGAGCAGGGCCTCGCCCGCTGGGCCGCCGCCGCCGAGGAGCACCTGCGCGCCGCCGAGCCCGGCAGCGACCACCAGCTGGCCTGGGCCCGCACCCTCGCCGCGGTCGCCCGCACGGACGGTCAGCTGGACCTGCTGGCCGGGCTGCTGGACGGCTCGATGGAGATCAAGGGCCTGGCGGTGGACACCGAGCTGCGCTGGACGCTGCTGACCCGGCTGTCCGCCACCGGCCGCGCCGACGAGGCCGCCGTCGTGGCGGAGCTGGAGCGCGACAACACCGCGGCGGGCCAGGAGCACGCGGCCACCTGCCGCGCCTCCCGCCCCACCGCGGAGGCGAAGGCGCAGGCCTGGGCCTCGGTGGTGGAGTCCGACAAGCTGACCAACTATGTGCAGGAGGCCGTGATCGCCGGCTTCCAGCAGTCGGACCAGCGGGAGCTGCTGGCGCCGTACGCGGAGAAGTACTTCGCCGCGGTGAAGGGAATCTGGGAGACCCGCAGCCACGAGATCTCGCAGCAGATCATCGTCGGGCTGTACCCGGCGCTGCAGGTGTCCCAGGCGACGTTGGACGCGACGGACGCCTGGCTGGCCTCGGCGGAGCCGGCGCCGGCGCTGCGGCGCCAGGTGGTCGAGGCCCGGGCCGGGATCGAGCGCGCGCTCAAGGCCCAGGCGGTCGACAAGGCGGCCGGGGGCCGCTGACCCTTCGTTGACCGGGCTCTGAATGCCTGAACCCTGAATGCCCGAAGGGGCGCCGGACGACTGGTCGTCCGGCGCCCCTTCGGGGTCGTGCGGGTCCTCGGTGGACTGTGCGTGCGGGTCCTTGGCGGACGCGGCGCGGCTACTTCTTCTTCTTGCCGTACGGCATGGCCGCCAGGCCCGCGATGATCGCGAACGCGGCGAGCGGGATCAGCACGTACAGGCCGATGGTCTGGCCGACGCTCAGGCCGGCACCCGGGTCGTCACCGTCGTCCCTGGTGAGGGCCATGGCGGGCGACGACAGCAGCATCATCAGCGTGACCGTTGCGGAGACCGCGCCGGCTCGCAAAGCGTTCCTCTTGTCCACGTTTCCAACTTACCCGCCGCTTACGGGAGGGCGCGCGTCGGGGTGGCGCCCGCCGTTCCGGTTACCGGTTCCGGGGGTGCGGCGGGGCCAGGAGGTGGGCGAGGAGGCGGGCGGTGGGGGTGGCGGCGAGGCGGTCGAGGGTGACCGGATCGCCCGCGCCGTCGGCGACCGGGAGGCGCCAGTTCGGGTACTGGTCCCACGTGCCGGGCAGGTTCTGCGGGCGCGGGTCTCCGACCAGGTCCGGCAGCCAGACGCCGACCAGCTCCGCCGGGGTGGAGCGGAGGAAGCGGTAGAGCACCGGCATCGACAGCTCCTCGCCCGGGGTGAGCAGCCCGAGAGCCGTCAGTTCGGCCCGCCAGTCGGCCAGCTCGGCGGCCGCCTCCTGCTGCTCCTCGGGGAGTGGGCGGGCCAGTAGGCCGAGCCGGTGCCGCAGCTCGACGTGCTCTCCGGAGAGCCGGGCGGCGGTGCTCGGCAGGTCGTGGGTGGTGAGGGTGGCCAGGCAGCCGGGGCGCCAGCGGTCGGGGGGCAGGATGCCGCCGCCGGCCTGCCAGTCCCGTTCGAACCAGAGCACGGAGGTGCCGAGGATGCCCCGGGCCGCCAGCTCCTCCCGTACGCCCGGCTCGACCGTGCCCAGGTCCTCGCCGATCACCGCCGTGCCGGCCCGGTGGGCCTCCAGGGCGAGCACGCCGAGCATCGCCTCGGCGTCGTAGCGGACGTAGGCGCCCTCGGTGGGAGGGTGGCCGTTCGGGACCCACCAGAGGCGGAAGAGGCCCATCACGTGGTCGATCCGCAGGGCGCCCGCGTGGCGGGTGGCCGCCCGCAGGAGTTCCGCGTACGGGGCGTAGCCGGCTGCGGCCAGGGCGTCCGGGCGCCAGGGTGGCAGGCCCCAGTCCTGGCCGTGGGCGTTGAAGGCGTCCGGCGGGGCGCCGACCGAGATGCCGCCGGCCAGCACGTCCTGGAGCGCCCAGGCGTCGGCGCCGTCCGGGTGGACACCGACGGCCAGGTCGTGGATCAGGCCGACCGGCATGCCGGCCTCTCGGGCGGTGCCCTGGGCGTGGGCGAGCTGCTGGTCGACCTGCCAGGCGAGCCAGCGGTGGAACTCGACCTGTGTTTCGAGTTCTTTCGCCGCCCGCTCGATCTGTGGGCCGTTCGGGTGACGCAAGTCCTTCGGCCAGTGGTGCCAGTCGGCGCCGTGGGCCTCGGCCAGGGCGTTCCAGAGCGCGTTCCGGCGCAGCCACTCGCCCTCGCGCCG
Source organism: Kitasatospora cathayae (assembly GCF_027627435.1). Taxonomy (GTDB): domain Bacteria; phylum Actinomycetota; class Actinomycetes; order Streptomycetales; family Streptomycetaceae; genus Kitasatospora; species Kitasatospora cathayae. The sequence continues at coordinate 2,850,343 of NZ_CP115450.1, forward strand.
CAGGAACGCCTCGTACGCCGCCTGGCGGCCGGGGCCGCGCGGGACCTCGTGGAGGAGTTCCAGGGCCTCGCGCTTGAGCGCCCAGACGGCGTCCCGGTCGACCAGGCCGTCGTGGGCGAGGACCTCGTCGCGCAGGCGGGCCGCCCGGCGGACGAGGTCGTCGGCCTGCCGGCGCTGTTCGGCGTCGAGGTAGGCGTACTCGGGGACGGCCTCGATCCGCAGGTGCACCGGGTCGGCGAAGCGACGGGAGGAGGGGCGGTACGGGGACGGATCGGAGGGCGTGCCGGGCGTCGCGGGGAGGGCCTGGTGCAGCGGGTTGATCTGCACGAAGCCCGCGCCGAGGCCGGCGCCCGCCCACTCGGCCAGTTCGGCGAGGTCGCCGAGGTCGCCCATGCCCCAGGAGCGGTCGGACAGGACGGAGTACAGCTGGGCGAGGAACCCCCAGCTGCGGCCGGGGAGTTGGGGGAGCTTCTCGGGGGCGACGATGAGCGGTGCGTGTTCGTTCTTGTTGTTGCTCTCCGCTCGCAGGGTGTGCCGCCCGAGCGGGAGGTCGGCGGGCAGCCAGTGCGAGTGGCCGCGCGGCAGCTCCCAACTGCCGCCGTCCTCCAGCTCGATGTGCAGCCGGGCGTCGACCGGCACGTCCAGCGCGTTGCGCCGCCCCTGCCGGACCACCACGCAGGGCGGCAGCAACCGGGCCTGCTGCTCGGCCCGGTGACGCTCCAGCGCCTCCCGCACCTCCTCCGGCGACCCCGCCGCCACCCCCAGCGCCCCCAGCACCGCCACCAGCGTCCGTGCCCCCACCGCCTGCCCGCCCGGCCCCGGGTACCGGGCGTCCACCCCGTACGCCTGCGCCAGCGCCAGCAGTTCGGCGGGTGGCGGCGGCGCGTCCTGCGATGGGACCTTCAGTCCGTCGGCTCCGTCACTGTCGTGGTAAGCGGCCACTCGCGGCTCCTGCGATGTCTCGGCAACGCCCGGTCAGGACTCCCAAGTCCTACCCGGGTGACGCCTCGATCACCCAGCGCGACACGGGAGCGCGGAGCCGATCGGCGGGGCCGCCGACGCGAAAGGTGACGGACGGTCAGAAAAATGGGAGATTTCATCGCAAAGTCGGCATAGCCGTCGGTGACGTTGACACCGGGTTGGGTAGCTGGTGGGGTTGCTCGCATTGTGGTCCAGGCCTGGCGAGGAGGCCCCTGTGCAAGCCCGTGTGTCCGTGGTGGCCGGGCGGCGGCTGCGGCAGCAGTTGGAGCAGACTCCGGCGCTGCGCGAGGTGCTGCACCATCCGGCGGCGTTGGCGGCCCGCCGGGCGACGGCGCGGACGTGCCGTCAGCTGGCGCCGAAGACCGCGGACCGGGTGATCGCCGATCTGAAGGGGACGGAGCCGCTGTTGGCATCGGTGCGGGCGGAGCGTGCGGCCGGGCGGCCGGGGCGGCGGGCGATGCAGATCGCGGCCGGGGTGGTGACCGCGGCGGTGGTCGGCGGGCTGCTGGCCGGGCCGCTGCCGTCGACCGCGTACGCGGCGACGCCCGGAACGGACGTGGTGAGCACCGCGCCGCAGACGCCGCTGGGCAGCGTGACCAACCCGCAGGTGTTCCCGCACCCGCAGGAACAGACCGTGGCGGGCAAGCCGGTCACCGTGCCGGCCGCCGTGACGCTGGTGACCGCGCCCAAGGCCGACCGGGGCGCGGTGGACGCCGTCCGCGAGGTGTTGACCATCGCCGGGGCCACCGACGTGACCCCGCAGGCGGACGGCGGGACGCCGGCCGCCGGCTCGCTGGTGGTGTACATCGGCGGTCCCGCCGAGGGCGCCGAGGGCGAGGTGGACCGGACCCTGCGCCAGCTGACCGCCGCGGCCGCCGGCAAGGACGGCACCGCGCCCTCCACCGCGGGCATGCCGGCCGGCGGCTACGTGCTGGCGGCCGGTCAGCTGCCGGCCCGGGGCGGCGGGACGTACGGCGCGGTGGTTCTGGCGGGCGCGGACGCGGCCGGCACCTTCTACGCCGCGCAGAGCCTGCGCCAGCTGCTCGCCGCCGTACCGGCCGGGCAGGGCCAGGGGCCGGGCGCGGCCGGGCTCGGGCTGCCCGGGATCACGCTGCGGGACTGGCCGAGCGGCGCGGCGGTGCGCGGCACCGCGGAGGCGTTCTACGGCACCCCGTGGACCGCCCAGCAGCGGCTCGACCAGGTGGACTTCCTGGGCCGCTCCAAGCAGAACTTCTACCTCTACGCCCCGGGTGACGACCCGTTCCGGCTCAGCCGCTGGCGCGACGCCTACCCCGCCGACCAGCAGTCCGACCTGCGCGCGCTCGGCGACCGGGCCCGGCAGAACCACGTCACCCTCGGCTACGCGATCGACCCGGGGCAGTCCCTCTGCTTCAGCTCGGACGACGACGTCGACGCGCTGGTCAGGAAGCTGGACGGGCTGCGCAAGCTCGGCTTCACCGCGTTCCAGCTGCAGTTCCTGGACGTCAGCTACGACGAGTGGCACTGCGGCGACGACCGCGACGAGTACGGCACCGGTCCGGCCGCCGCCGCCAAGGCCCAGGCCGCGCTGGTCAAGAAGGTGCAGGACCGGCTGATCGCGAAGAACCCGGGCCTGGCACCGCTGTCCGTCGTCCCGACCGAGTACCACAAGCAGGGCCCCACGCCGTACCGCAAGGCGCTGGCCGACGCGCTGCCGACCGGCGTGCAGGTGGCCTGGAGCGGCGGCGGGGTGATCCCGGAGAAGATCACCGGCGCCCAGACCTCGGACACCGGCAGCCTGTACGGGCACCCGCTGGTCACCATGGACAACTACCCGGTCAACGACGCCAGCCCGGACCGGCTCTTCCTCGGCGCCTACACCGGCCGCGAGCCGGAGGTGGCGACCCGCTCCGCGGTGCTGCTGACCGGCGCGATGCAGCAGCCGGTGGCCTCCCGGATAGCCCTCGCCACGGCCGGCGACTTCGCCTGGAACCCGACCGGCTACCAGCCCGACCAGTCCTGGCAGGCCGCGGTGCGCTCGCTGGCCGGGCCGACCGGCGCCGCCGCCACGCCCGCCGGGTCGGCGCTGTCCGCCGTCACCGCGCTGGCCGGCAACAGCACCTCCTCCCCGCTGGCCAAGCAGGAGTCCGGCTACCTGCAACCGCTGCTGGACCAGTTCTGGGCCAATGCCGAGCCCACCTCCGGCGCGGCCCCGGACCTGACCAAGCTGATCGCGGCGGCGGCCCCGCTGCGGAACGCCTTCACCGCGATGGCGGGCGCCCAGGAGACCCTCGCCGGCACCCAGGCCACCGCCCAGCTGGCCGCCGAGGCCGGCCCCTGGCTGGGCCCGCTGCGCGACTACGGGCAGGCCGGGCAGGCCGCGCTGGACATGCTGCTGGCCCAGCACGGCGGCGACGGCGCGGCGGCCTGGAAGGCCCGGGTGCAGCTCAACCGGCTGCGCGCGCAGCTCGCCCAGGCCCCGGCGACGATCGGCGCGGGTGTGCTCGGCCCGTTCCTGGACCGCGCCGTGCGCGCCGCCGACAACTGGTCCGGCGTGGTCAGCGGCGGGGTCACCCCGACCACCAGCATGGGCACCGCGCACGACCACATGCCCGCGCTGATGACCGACGGCCAGGCCGACACCTTCTACTGGAGCTCCGCTCCCCCGCAGCCCGGCGACTCGGTCGGCGTCGACCTCGGCGCGGGCCGGCCGATCAGCGGCGTCACCGTGCTGATGGGCGGCTGGGGCGACGGACCGGACGCGCAGAACGCCGTGGACGACTACATCCGCGACGGCGTGCTGGAGTACTCCACCGGCGAGGGCGGCTGGCAGCAGCTCGCCGTGGTGAAGAACCAGAAGACGGTCAGCGCCCAGCTGCCGGCCGGCACCGTGGTGCGGGCCGTACGGCTGCGGGCCACCGCCGCGCAGAAGACCGCCGTCGCGGTGCGCGAGTTCACCGTCACCGCCCCGGACGAGTCCCCGGCCAGCGTCTCCGGCGGGCCGGCCGCGCTGCCCGGCTCCTCGGCCGCGGCCGTCCTGGACGGCAACCCGGACACCGCGTACCGCGCCGCCGCGCCGCCCACCGCGCTGGACGAGCCGCTCACCGTCGAGCTCGGCAGCGCCCGTCCGCTGGACCGGCTCACCGTGCTGACCGACCCGACCGTGCACGCCACCGCCACCGTCGCGGTGCGCCGCTCCGACGGCAGCTGGGTGGACATCGGCACCGTGCAGCCCGGCTACAACGAGCTGCCGGCCGGCGGGCAGCTCGCCGACGCGTTCCGGCTGACCTGGAAGCCCGGCGGCGACCCGCCGGTGGTCAACCAGGTCATCCCCTGGTACGCGGACGCCCCGGCGGCCCGGCTGAGCCTCACCGACCCGGCCCTGGACGTGGTCATCGGCGCCGCCTCGCCCGCCAAGACCCAGGCCACCGTCGAGGCCGGGCGCCCCGAGGGCACCACCGGCGAGCTGCGCACCGAGGTGCCGGCCGCCGCCAAGGGCCTGACCGTGACCCCGTCCGGGGCGGTGACCGTGCCGCGCGGCGGCCGGGTGGGGGTGCCGCTGCTGGTCGCCGCCGCGTCGGGGACGCCCGCCGGGACGTACCAGGTGCCGGTGTCGTTCGTGGCGGGCGGCACCACCGTGAAGCAGGTGCTGCAGGTGCACGTGGTGCCGCCGACCGGCGGGCCGGACCTGGCGCTCGGCGCGCAGGCCAGCTCCTCGGGCGACGAGACGCCGAACTTCCCGGCCTCGGCGGTCACCGACGGGGACCCGAAGACCCGCTGGTCCTCGCCGGCCAAGGACGACGCCTGGGTGCAGCTCGCGCTGCCGCAGACGGCCCACCTGGGCTCGGCGGTGCTGCACTGGCAGTCCGCGTACGCCTCCTCGTACAAGATCCAGGTCTCGGCGGACGGCAGCAGCTGGACGGACGCGGCGACGGTGGACAACGGCAAGGGCGGCGACGAGACGGTGCGCTTCGACGCGCCGGGCGTCCGGTACGTCCGGATGCAGGGCGTGGCGCGGGCCACCAAGTTCGGCTACTCGCTGTACGGCATCGAGCTGTACGCCGTCACGACTCCGGCCGCGCCGACGCAGCCGCCGGCCAACCAGCCGGGGCAGCCCGGCCAGCCGGGGGCATCCGGGGCGCCGGTCGCGCCGGTCGCACCGGTCGCCCCGGTCGCGCCTCCGGTGACGAAGCCGTAGCGGTAGCCGGACCCGTCGGCTCCCCAAAATGCGGCGGGCCGCCGGGCTCCCCTTCGCGGGGGGCCGCGGCGGCCCATGAGGCGCGTACCGACGGTGTGACGGGCGGGCCCTTTGTGTCGCTTCGGTCAGGCGGAGAGCGGTTCGGGCTGCTCGCCGCGGCGGACGGGGGCGGGGTGGGCGGCGTGCGCCCGGCCGATCGGGACGGAGTGGGTCGGCTCGGTATGGTCGTGGTGCTCGTACTCGCCCCACTGCGGGGCGCGCAGCTGGTCGCCGCCGCCGTACGGTTCCAGGTAGGGCCGCCAGCGCGGGTCCTTGATCCCGGTGCCGATGATCCGCCAGGCGAGGCCGCTGGGCGGTGCGGGCGGGCGTTTCATCCGCCAGCCGAGTTCGGTCAGGTGGCGGTCGGCCTTGGTGTGGTTGCAGCGGCGGCAGGCCGCCACCACGTTGTCCCACCGGTGCTGGCCGCCCCGGCTGCGCGGGATGACGTGGTCGACGCTGGTGGCGGCGGCCCCGCAGTAGACGCAGCGGCCGTGGTCGCGGGCGAACAGCGCCCGGCGGGTGAGCGGGACGGGCCCGCAGAACGGGACCCGGACGAAGCGGGTCAGACGGACGACGGACGGCGCCGGTAGGGCGCTGGTGGCGCTGTGCAGAGTGACTCCGGTGTCCTCCAGGCTGACCGCCTTGTGGTTGAGGACCAGGATGAGTGCGCGGCGCATCGATACGACGCCGAGTGGCTCGTAGGACGCGTTGAGGACCAGGACATGCGGCACGGATGCCTCCTTGGACGCCTGCGGCGCGTGGCTCGCGCCGGGACGAGCGGTTGGATCCCGCAACGAGTGCGCGATCTCCCCCAGTGTCGCCTTACGCGGTTGTACGGCGCCACCACTCCTGTGTAACGGCGCTGGTGTGAACTCCGGGTGTGGTGTGTGTCATAGCCGGTATGCCCGGGGGAAGGTCGGGTTGCACCCGGGTGGCGCCGGGGCGGGGCGCGGTGGCCGGGCCGGGGCGCGGCTCGGCCGGTCGGAGCAGACCGTTGGGCCGTACGGCGGCGGGGCTGCGGCCGTACGGGGTGGTGGGGGCGGTGGTGGGGCCGGTGGTGCGGGGGTGGTGCGGGGGTGGTTCGGGGGCCGTGCCGGGATGGTGGCCGGGGGAGCGCACCGGGGCGTTGACGGGGCGTCCGGAATGGTGCGTACGCCCGTCGGCGTGTCCAGGAGGGTGTTCGGTAACGGATAGGCTAAGGCGCACGGTCCGCGGGCCGCTTGCGCGGCGGCGGCCGGTCACGCCCCCTGCAAGGAAGGTCCCGCACGTGTTCCGCTCCGGCGCCACCGGTCCGATCGACGCGTCCTCGGCGTTCTCCACCCCGACGCCGGCCCCCTCCCCCACCGCGCCGGAGCTGCCGCAGCTGCGGATCCCCACCAGCGCGCAGGACGTCACCGACACCACCAAGCAGGCGGCCAGCTGGTTCGACACCCACTGGGCGAGCTGGCTGGCGGGTGGCCTGCAGATCGTCCTGATCATCGTGCTGGCGCTGGTGCTGCGGGTCGTGGTGAGCAAGCTGATCACCCAGCTGATAGCGCGGATGGCGCGCAGCCACGACCAGCACGAGGAGAGCCGGCTCGGCGGACTGCTGGCCAACCACGGGGTGGTGAACCCGGAACGGCGCCAGCAGCGCTCGGAGGCGATCGGCTCGGTGCTGCGCAGCATGGCGTCCTTCACCATCCTGGGCACGGCCGCGCTGATGGTGCTCTCCGCGCTGGGGATGAACCTGGCACCGCTGCTGGCCAGCGCCGGGGTGGCCGGTGTGGCGATCGGTTTCGGCGCCCGCAACCTGGTGACGGACTTCCTCTCCGGGGTCTTCATGATCATGGAGGACCAGTACGGCGTCGGCGACGAGATCGACACCGGCGTGGCCACCGGCACGGTCCTGGAGGTCGGCCTGCGGGTGACCAAGCTGCGCGGCGCCAACGGCGAGATCTGGTACATCCGCAACGGCGAGGTGAAGCGGATCGCCAACATGAGCCAGGGCTGGGCGACCGCCTCGGTGGACGTGCAGGTCGGCTACAAGGAGGACCTGCAGCGGGTCGAGGACCTGATCCAGCAGACCGCCGAGGGGCTGTCCAAGGAGGCCCCGTACGACGAACTGGTCTGGGCGCCGGTGTCGATCCTCGGCGTGGAGTCGGTGGCGGCGGACTCGGTGATGGTGCGGATCGAGGCCCGGACCGCCCCGGGCAAGGCCCCGGTGGTCGCCCGGGCGCTGCGCCAGCGGCTGAAGACCGCCTTCGACCAGGCCGGCATCAAGGTCAAGGAGGAGGCGACGGCGGTGGCCACCGGGGTGGCGATCACCTCCGTGGAGCCCTCGCCGCCGTCGGCGCTGTCCGACCCGACCTCGCCCCGCTACCGTGCGGCCGAGCCGATCCCGCAGCCCAAGCCGCCGACGGACGACCCGACGCTCCAGAAGCCGTAACCGGGACGGGATATCGGATCGGCTGAATACACACCTTCCCTACCGGGGGACCGGCGGGAGGTTGGTGAGCGTGCGCAGAGCCTGATCACGGGCGCGGAAGCCGAAGCTGATGAGGGTGACACTTTCCCCGGCACCGAGTGGCGTCCGGCCGTGCGGCGTGAGTGCGCCGTCGAACACGACGCAGTCACCCACGCCGAGATCGCATTCGAGATAGCCGTCGGCGTTGATGAACACGGTGGTGCTGGCCCTGGGCGCGCCTGTGAGGCGAGCGTGGTTGAGGCAGAGGATCAGGTTGACCTCACCGAATCCGAACTCGTCAACGTGGAAGTCGAGGAACTGCCCTTCCTCGTAGCCGATGTAGACACCGGTGTGCGGCTGCTCGACTTTCAGGCCGGTGGACCGTGCGACGACCGCGGCGAGATCGGTCTGTGCGGCGAACCGGTTCGCGGCGTCGTCGGCGGGCGCGTTCCACTTGCCGTTGTGGAGGTAGCCGTCAGCGGCGACGGCCTCTTCGGCCTCCACCGCCATGGCGGCGATCAGCTCAGCGGGAAACGGCTGATCACGCAGGTGGCGCGGTTGCGCGCGCTGGTGCGCGGCGAGCCCGCGCACAGCGTCCCGGAGGTCGGGGAGGTCCTCTGCCCACCGGGCCTGCGTCCGGACCGTGGTGCGGGACCGGAGCCATGCGGTCCACTGGCGGCTCCACAGGCTCGGTGCGACGAGGTCTGCCGCCGATGCGTCGGCCTGCCCGATCAACGTCTCCACCCGAGCGAGTGCGGCCTGCGTGGACTCGATCAGCTCGGCGTCCCCCTTGGCGATCCGCAGCCGCAGCGCTTCTTGGAGATGGGCCTGGGCATCCGCGAGATCGCCGCGTTCCATCAGGTGCTTACCGGTGTGCTGGAGCGCGAAGTCAACCAGTTCCGGGTGCTGGCTTCGCGCGGTGTTCAGGGCACTGCGGTAGAGCGCGTCCGCAGTCTGCACGTCACCGGCGTAGCGGTGCGCGTCACCGAGGTTGAGCACGGTGGCGACGACGGCCCGGGTGTTGCCGATCGCTGCGGCGAGGTCGAGCGACTGCCGGAGGATCGTACGGGCCTCCTCGTGGTGGCCCAGGCACATCTGGCCGATGCCGATCCACCTGGTCAGGACCCGAGCACGCGCGGGGTCGCTCTCCTCGGACAAGGCCCGCAGTTCCTCGTGGAGTTGGCCGACTGCGGCGGTCAGCTCGTTCCAGTCGGTGGGGACCATACGCAGGCCGTCGTCCTGGTCGATGAGGTGCTTGAGCACTGGATCTTCTTTCGTTCGGTTCTGCTCAGCGTGACAGCTGGTCGGTGTGGTGACGCAGGTCGGCCAGCAGCTCCACTCCGTGCGGGGAGAAGTACTCACGCAGGAGTTCGAGTTCGCGCATGAGGTAGCGGACAGCCGGCAGGCCCTCGTCGTAGGCGCTCTGGAAGCTCGCGCGCTCAGTGGGCGTCAGGTCGTCGCGGCGCAGTTCGGTCCGGCCACGGTCACGGGTTCACTGAGAAGAGAACGGGCGTGCTCCGCGTAGGGGGTGCCTGACTTCACCAGGCGCTCCATCAGGGCGTGGCATGGCTGGCCTTCGACGCCGGCGACAACGTCCGGGCCAAGAAGCATTGGAAGCACGCACTCACCCGAGCCGAGGAACTGCAGGACAACTCGCTGGCCGTAGTGGTGATGGCGTCCATGGCGCTGATGAGTCTTCGAGAACGCGAGCCTGGTACCGCGCTCGATCTCGCCCGCGCCGCACAGTCGAAGGCCGCGTCGTGGGCGCCCCCATCGCTGATGTCCATCCTGATGACCCGGGAGGCCCGTGCTCACGCGATGATGGGCGACCCCGTCAGGGCCCGATCGACATTGGCGCAGGCGACTCGCACCTTCGAGCAAGAACGCCACGAGCGACCGGTGCCCGACTGGACGGTGTTCCACGGGCCGGCTGAGTTGGCGCTGGCGCAGGCATCCCTCTTCACGGAAGCGGGGCATCACAAGGCGGCCGTGGACTGGCTGCGGCGCTCGCTCCAACACCAGGAAACGAATTACGCGCGGAACGAGGCACTGGTGCGGTTCAGCCTCGCCGGGGCGCTCGCGCAAGCAGGTGAAGCCGAGGAGTCGGCCCACGAACTCACCTCGGGAGCCGTCCTGCTGACCGAGGTGTCGTCCGGCCGGGCTCGCACATCGATGGAGGAGGCGCACGCCCACCTGAAGCTGTTGAATCCCTCCCTGGCCGCTGCCAGCACCGCCCACCTGATCGCCTAAAAGGAGAATCGTGCAGACGCCCGCCTTCGAGACCTTCACAGATCCGGATGCTGCTGCCCGAGCGCTGGACGAGATAGCACCGCTGTACGAGCAGGTGTTCGCGGAGCCGCCCTACTTCGAGGGGCCCCGCGACCTGGCCGGATTCCTGCAGGGCTACGAGTCGTTCCGGACCATGCCCGGCTTCCGACTGGTGCTGGCTCGCTCAGGTGCTGCGTTGGTCGGGTTCGCTTTCGGTGTCCTGCTCCAGCCGGACAGCCGTTGGTGGAACGGCCTCGGCTTGGACGAGGGCTTCACCCGCGAAGACGGACATCGAACGTTCGTGATCCGAGAAATCGCCGTGGCTCCGGAGCAGCGTCGGCGGGGGTTGGGCCGGGAACTGCACGCAGCCGTACTCAAAGGGGCCCAGGTGGAGCGCGTGACGCTTGCGGTCCGGCCCGAAGCACATGCTGCGATGAAGATGTACGAAGCCCTCGGTTATCGAGACCTGGGCGACAAGCCCCCGGCCTGGGAAGGGGCCCCGGTGTACCGCTACATGGTCCGATAGCCCGCTACTTGGCCCCGGACGGATTCGTCCGCTGTTTGCTCGTGCCTCGATGCTTCCCTTGTCGCTTCTCGGTACGCGCAGGCGGGCCACCCAGGGAACTACCTTGTCAGGTGGTCGAACTCGCCTTCCTTGATGCCGAGCACGGCTCGTCGACGACGACGGGCCGACGCACGTGATCGGCATCGACAGGCGGGCGCGGATGACCCTCGCGTCTCCCGAACGAGCCTTGCGCCACTTCTCCGGGCGGCCGGGGATCACCTCGCGGCTCGTCTGGCTCGCGCAGTCGCGTGCCGCCGGGTTGGACCGGGCCCAAGCCGCCTGACCTTCGACCTACTGGTGCGCCCTCCAGCCGGTGATCTGGCGCGTTCGCGAAAGACCTGGCGGACCAGATCCAGGGCGCGGGCCAGCCCGGTTTTCGCTGTTCGCTTTGCCTTCCCCTGGGCTCGAGCGGCCCGGCCGCCGCCGGCAGGACCGCCCACCCGTCGCTGCGGGTGTCGTTCCACGGCGCGCTGGGGGACGACACCCGGAATAGCAAAATTTCAGCGCCCCCTCGACATCCTAAGGGGACATCAAGAACAGAAAGAAAATGGCCCACTGTCTCCTTGACTTCTGCGCAGGAAGTCGGTCTGGCCGACTTCCTGCGCAGGGTCCCGGAAATGCCGTCGCCGCTTCGGCCATGCCGAAGCGGCGACGGGCGACAGGGGCGACGGGTGGGTGGGTTTACCTTTCGATGCCGCCCGCCTCGCCACCCGGGCGAGGCGGGCAGCAAAAAGTAGAGCCTTCCTCTATCCCGGATAATGATTGGGGGCTTCTTGTGGCGGGCCCCTCGATCTACCGAGGGGCCCGTCATAGTCGCAGCCTTCTTCCGCGCCTCGTTCATTGGCGGATCACCCCCTCTTATTCATGGAGGGTGATCCGCTTCCTTTATTTAACATAATTCCCTTCAAAGGCCGAACGAGTGTGCAGCCGGTCGCGCCGGGGCGGGGGCACGGGCTCTCGGGTTGCCGGTAACGCTTCGGCATCTGGCGCACCGTCAGGCATTGACACCCCGCTGAGGGGGACCGTACGGTCCTGTACCAAGCGACTGGAAAGTTTCCTAACAGTTCACGTCGATCGGTCGGGAGGGGAGGATTCCGGGCATGACCAAGAGCACCGCCAAGGCTCCCCTCGCCGGCACCCCCAGTCTGTTGCGCGCCATCAACGACCGCGCCGCCCTCGAACTGTTGCTGGAGAACGGGCCGCTGTCCCGTACCCAGATCGGGGCGCTGACCGGGCTGTCCAAGCCCACTGCGTCCCAGTTGCTGGCGCGGCTGGAGGCGGCCGGGCTGGTGGTGCCGGTGGGTACCACCGAGGGTGGGCCGGGGCCCAACGCGCAGCTGTACCAGGTGAATCCGGCTGCCGGCTACGTCGCCGGGGTGGACGTCACCAACAGTGGGATCAGGGTCGCCGTCGCCGACATCACCGGCGGCACGGTGGCCGAGCACAGCGTGTCCACCAGGGGCGTCCCGGCCGCGGAGACCGTGCCGGGGGTGGCCGCCGCCGTGGCCGAGACGGTCCGCGTCGCCGGGCTGCCGGCGGGGAGCCTGCGCACCGTCGCGATCGGCGTCGGCGGAGCGCCGGATCCGGTGACCGGCAAGCTGCACTACGCCTCCCACCTGCCCGGTTGGCACTCGCCCAGACTCGTCGAGGAGCTGACCGAGGCGATCGGCGCGCCGGTGTCGATCGAGAACGACGTGAACCTGGCCGCGGTCGCCGAGCAGGTCTCCGGCGCGGCGGCCGGCTTCGAGGACTTCGTCCTGCTCTGGGCCGGGGCCGGCGTCGGCGCCGCGATCGTGCTCGCCGGGCGGCTGCACCGCGGCTTCACCGGCGGCGCCGGCGAGGTCGGCTACATGCCGGTGCCCGGCTCACCGGTCGAGTGGGACGCCCGCCGCCGCAAGTTCGGCGGCTTCCAGGCCCAGGTCGGCGCACCCGCCGTCCGGGCCCTGGCGCGCGAGCACGGGCTCGGCGCGCCCAGCGCGGAGGAGTCGATCGCCAAGGCCCTGGAGACCCCGGGCGCCGGTGACGCCTTCCTCACCGAACTGGCCGGACGGCTCGCCGTCGGGCTGTCCGTGATCGTCGCCGTGGTCGACCCCCAGCTGGTGGTCCTCTCCGGCGCGGTGCCGAGCGCCGGCGGAATGCGGCTGCGCGCGCTCGTCGAGGACGAACTGGCCCGGATCTGCCTCGCCCGTCCGGAGATCCGCAGCAGTGCCCTGCCCGGCTCGCCCGTCCTGCTCGGCGCCCTGCAGCGTGCCCTCACGGACGCCCGCGAGTCGGTCTTCTCCACCCACTCCTGATCCACTCCCCGCGCTCCTGCACCCACCGCTCCCCGACCCCCTACGCGGGCCACGAGGCGATGACGCCTGCCCGCGCACCCCCAGGAGGACCTCGAAGTGCACCCCACCACCTCCCGCAGAGGCCGCCGCACGATCGCCGCCGTCGCCGGCGGCGCAGTCCTGGCCCTGTTCGCCTCCGCCTGCACCGGTTCCAGCGAGTCGGGCGGCAGCGACGACTCCGCCAGCGGCAAGGACGTCACCATCACCTTCTGGCACGGCTGGAGCCAGGACAGCGAGGTGAAGGCGATCAACGACACCATCGCCGCCTTCGAGAGGGCCCACCCCAACATCCACGTCAAGCCGGTGGGCAACGTCGCGGACGACAAGGTCAACCAGGCCCTGCGGGCCGGCGGCGACGACGCGCCGGACGTGGTGTCCTCCTTCACCACCAACAACGTCGGCATGTTCTGCTCGACCAAGGCCTTCGTCGACCTCAAGCCCCAGCTGCAGAAGAGCGGCATCGATCCGGCCAGGACCTTCCCGGCCGCGATGCTCGACTACACGCGGTTCCAGGGCAACCAGTGCTCGCTGCCGCTGCTCGGCGACGCCTACGGGCTGTACTACAACAAGAAGGCCTTCGCCGCGGCCGGGATCGCGAACCCGCCCAAGACGTTCAGCGAGTTCGCCGACGACGCCAAGAAGTTGACCATCGCCGACGGCGACTCGTACAAACAGCTCGGCTTCATGCCGCTGTACCACGGCTACGAGTCCACCACCGAGCACTTCCTCGGCCAGTACGGCGCCACCTACTTCGGCGCCGACGGCAAGTCGAACCTCGCCACCGACCCCAAGGTCGCGGCGATGCTCAACTGGCAGAAGGGCCTGGTCGACCAGCTCGGCGGCTACGCCAGGCTGGACAAGTACCGGGCCACCTTCGGCGAGGAGTTCAGCGCCAAGAACCCCTTCCAGACCGGCCAGGTCGCGATGGCCATCGACGGCGAGTGGCGCACCGCCTCGCTCGCCGAGAACAAGCCCGACTTCGACTGGGCCACCGCGCCGTTCCCCGTCCCGGACGACCAGGCCGCAAGCTACGGCCGCGGCTACCAGACCGGCACCATCGTCGGCATCGCCAGCACCAGCAAGAAGCAGGCCGCGGCCTGGGAGTTCGTCAAGTTCCTGACCACCGACACCGACGCCGTGGTCGACTTCGCCAACGCGATCCACAACGTGCCCAGCACCTTCGACGCGCTCAGCTCGCCGAAGCTGGTCAGCGACCCCAGCTTCAAGACCTTCCTGGACGTCGCCAAGAACCCGAACTCGGGCACCACCCCGGCCAGCGTCAACGGCGGCGGCTACATCGTCTCCCTGCAGAACCTCGGCTACGACATCGAGTCGGGCAAGCAGACCGACGTCCAGGCGGGCCTCGCCGCCACCGCCAAGCAGATCGACACCGACATCGCCCAGGCGAAGTAGCGGGAACGGCCCACGGAGCTCCCCATGTCACTCGCGTTCGGCACCCGCAAGGGCGCTGGGGCGACCACCCCGGCGGCGCCCGCCACGCAGCACCTGCTGCGCCGGAAGCGCCGCCGGGAGACGGCCCGCACCCTCGCCTTCCTCTCCCCCTGGCTGATCGGGGTCAGCGTCTTCTTCGTCTACCCGCTGGTCTCCACCGCCTACTTCTCCCTCACCCAGTACAACGGCTTCGGCGCCCCGGCCTTCAACGGCCTCAAGAACTGGGACTACGTCCTCGACGAGCTGCCGACCTTCTGGCAGGGCCTGCGCAACACCCTGTGGCTGGTGCTGGTCATGGTGACCCTGCGGGTCGCCTTCGGCCTCGGCATCGGGCTGCTCATCACCAAGGTCAAGACCGGCGCCGGCTTCTTCCGCACCGTCTTCTACCTGCCCTACCTGGCCCCGCCGGTGGCCGCCACGGTCGCCTTCGCCTTCCTGCTCAACCCCGGCACCGGCCCGCTCAACCACCTGCTCGGCGAACTCGGGCTGCCGCAGCCCGGCTGGTTCGCCGACCCGGACTGGTCCAAGCCCGCGCTCACCCTGCTCGCCATGTGGGGCATCGGCGACCTGATGGTCATCTTCATGGCCTCGCTGCTGGACGTCCCCCAGGAGCAGTACGAGGCGGCCGAACTCGACGGCGCCGGCCCGTTCCAGCGGTTCCGGTACGTCACGCTGCCGAACATCTCGCCGATCATCATGTTCGCGGTGGTCACCGGGGTCATCCAGACCATGCAGTACTACACCCAGGCGATCGTCGCCGGGAAGGTCGCCAGCGGCATCGCCGGCAACTCCGGGCAGCAGTTCGAGCCCGGCTATCCCCAGGGCTCCACCTGGACCCTGCCGCAGATGGTCTACAACCTCGGCTTCCAGCGCTTCGACTACGGCGCCGCCTGCGTCGTCGCCCTGGTGCTGTTCGCCATCTCGATGGCCGTCACCTCGATCCTGCTCCGCCGCCGGTCCGGCTTCATGGCGAGCGACGACTAGCGCCACGACCAGAGCGACGACCAGCGGACGGATGAGGACCCTGTCATGACTCCCAGCTCCACACTGACCGAGCCGCCGGCCCGCACCGCCGGCGGCAGCGCCGCCGCCCGGGCCGCCCGGCGCCGCGCGCTGCTCAACTGGGTGGCCGTGCACGCGCTGGCGATCGCCGCCGCGCTGTTCTTCCTGCTGCCCTTCGTCTTCGTCTTCCTCACCTCGGTGATGAACGACCAGCAGGCGCTCACCACCGACTACTGGCCCGCCTCCTGGAACTGGGGCAACTACGGCAAGGTCTGGGACACCCCCGGCTTCCTCACCTGGTGGCGCAACACCCTGGTGTACGCCGGCGCCGGCACCCTGCTCACCGTCCTCTCCAGCCTGCCGGTCGCCTACGCGCTCGCCAAGTTCCGCTTCCGCGGCCGCAACCTGGCGCTGATGGCGGTCATCGCGATGATGATGCTGCCGCCGCAGGTCACCGTCATCCCGATGTACCTGTTCTGGGCCAAGCAGATGGGCCTGGGCGGCTCGCTCTGGCCGCTGATCATCCCGACGGCCTTCGGCGACGCGTTCTCGATCTTCCTGCTGCGCCAGTTCCTGCTGACCATCCCCAAGGAGTACCTCGAGGCCGCCCGGATCGACGGCTGCGGCGATCTGCGCACCCTCCTGCGGGTCGTCCTGCCGATGGCCAAGCCGGCCATCGCCGCCGTCGCCCTGTTCCAGTTCTTCTACTGCTGGAACGACTACTTCGGCCCGCAGATCTACGCCAGCGACAACCACGAGGCCTGGACGCTCAGTTACGGCCTGGAGTCGTTCAAGGCCGCCCACCACACCAACTGGAACCTCACCATGGCCGCCACCCTGCTGGTGATGGCCCCGGTGATCGTCCTCTTCTTCTTCGCGCAGAAGGCCTTCATCGAAGGCGTGACACTGACAGGGGTCAAGGGCTGATGTCCGCACTGAAGACGTCCGCGCTGAAGACGTCCGCACTGAAGTTGGCCATCGTCGGCGGTGGTTCGACGTACACCCCGGAGCTGATCGACGGCTTCGCGCGGCTGCGCGACACCCTGCCGATCGGCGAACTGGTGCTGATCGACCCGGCCGCCGAGCGGCTGGAGCTGATCGGCGGCCTCGCCCGGCGGATCTTCGCCCGGCAGGGGCACCCCGCCGCGGTGTCGGTGACCACCGACCTGACGGCGGGCGTCGCGGACGCCGACGCCGTACTGCTCCAACTGCGGGTCGGCGGCCAGGCCGCGCGCAACCAGGACGAGACCTGGCCGCTGGAGTGCGGCTGCGTCGGCCAGGAGACCACCGGCGCGGGCGGGCTCGCCAAGGCGCTGCGCACGGTGCCGGTCGTCCTGGACATCGCCGAGCAGGTCCGCCGGACCAACCCGGACGCCTGGGTCGTCGACTTCACCAACCCGGTCGGCATCGTCACCCGGGCCCTGCGGAACGCCGGCCACAAGGCCGTCGGGCTGTGCAACGTCGCGATCGGCTTCCAGCGCAGGTTCGCGGCCCACCTGGGGGTCGACCCGGAGCTGGTCCGGCTGGACCACGTCGGGCTCAACCACCTCACCTGGGAGCGCGGGGTGACCCTGCTGGACTCCCCCGGTTCGGTGAACGGGCGGGAGGTGCTGCCCTCGCTGCTGCGGGACTTCGGCAGGGAGATCGCCGACGACCTGCACCTGCCGCAGGCCTTCGTCCAGCGGCTCGGTGTGGTGCCCTCGTACTACCTGCGGTACTTCTACCAGCACGACCCGGTGGTCGAGGAACTCAAGGCCCAGGGCTCGCGCGCGGCGCAGGTCGCCGAGATCGAACGGCAGTTGCTGGAGCTGTACGCCGACCCCGCGCTGGACACCAAGCCCGAGCTGCTCGGCAAGCGCGGCGGGGCCTTCTACTCGGAGGCCGCCGTCCAGCTGATCTCGGCCCTGCTGGGGACCGGCGGCGGGACGTCCGTCCAGGTGGTCAACACCCGCAACGAAGGGGTGCTGCCCTTCCTGCCGGACGACGCCGTCATCGAGGTCCCGGCCGAGGTGGACGCCGCCGGGGTGCGGCCGCTGCCGCAGCGGCCGGTCGAGCCGCTGTTCGCCGGACTGATCGCCGCCGTCACCTCGTACGAGCACCTCGCGCTCGACGCCGCCCTGCACGGCGGACGCGACCGGGTCTTCGACGCCCTGCTCGCCCACCCGCTGGTCGGCCAGATCGAACTCGCCGACCAGCTCACGGACCGGCTGCTCGCCCACAACCGCGAGCACCTCGCCTGGGCCTGAGCGCCCGGGTGCCCGGCCCGCTCGAGACGGCGGGCCGGGCACCGCGAGGAGACCGACCAACCCCGGCCGGGGCTCCGCGGCCGGGCCACGTACGAGCCGCGGGGACCTCGATGACCCACCAGCCCGAACCACTCCTGCCCGGCGTCCTCGCCATCGACGCGGGCAACTCCAAGACCGACGTCGCCCTGATCGGCGCCGACGGCACCGTCCTCGGCACCGCCCGCGGCGGCGGCTTCGCACCCCAGAAGATCGGCGGCGCCGCGGCCGTGGCCGGCCTCGCCCCCCTGGTCGAACAGGCCGCCGCGGCGGCCGGCCACCCCGGCTTCCGCGGCGTGCTCACCAGCCACGTCAGCGCCTGCCTGGCCAACGCCGACCTGCCGGTCGAGGAGGAGGCGCTGCGCGCCGCCCTCGAATCGCACCCGTGGGGCCTCAGCAACACCGTCGTCAACGACACCTTCGGCCTGCTGCGGGCCGGCACCGACGGCCCGCGCGGGGTCGCGGTGGTCTGCGGCGCCGGGATCAACTGCGTCGGCCTGCTGCCGGACGGGCGCACCGCCCGCTTCCCGGCGCTCGGCGAGCTCACCGGCGACTGGGGAGGCGGCGCCGGGCTCGCCGTCAACAGCATGTGGCACGCCGTACGCGCCGAGGACGGGCGGGGCGGGCCCACCGCACTGGCCCGGGCCATCGCCGAACACTTCGGCCTGCCCAGCGCCGGGGCCGTCGCCGAGGCCGTCCACCTCGGGCACCTGCCGACCATGCGGCTGCACGAGATCGTCCGGGTGCTGTTCGCGGTCGCGGGCGAGGGGGACGCCGTCGCCCTGGAACTGATCGACCGGCAGGCGGACGAGATCGTCCGGCTGGCCGTGGTGGCGCTCGGACGGCTGGAACTGCTGGACTCGCCCGCCCCGGTGGTGCTCGGCGGCGGGGTGCTCGCCTCCCGGCAACCGCTGCTGCTCGACAACCTGACGGCGCGGCTGGCACGGGCCGCCCCGCTGGCCGAGCCTCGGGTGGTCGTGGCGCCGCCGGTGCTGGGTGCGGCGCTGCTGGGGCTCGACCACCTGGGCGCGGGCGCGGCGGCGCAGGCTCGGGTGCGCGGGGTGTACGAGGCGCGGCGGGTGATCGCGGCCTGATGCCGTGTCGATCCGAGCCCGCGTGGGCCTTTGAGACCTCCCGCCCCCGCCGGATCCGCACATCCGGTGGGGGCGGGAACCGTTCGGCCGGGGGCGGGAACCGTTCGGTGGGAACGGGACCCGTTCGGTAGGGCGGGAACTGTGCGGCGCGCGCCGGTCGTGTACCCGGGTGCCGACCACCACCGACGCCCGGGGAGACTTGTGCCATGGCCGTGCCCCGCATCCTCCTCGCCGCCGCCGCACTGACCGCGACCGCCCTGGCCGGTCTCACCGGCTGCACCCCCGCCGACTCCCGCCCGACGGTGGCCGCCGCCTCCTCCGCCGCGGCCCTCGCCGACGACGGCGCGGACGACCCGCTGGACGACGATGACGACCTCGCCGACGACGGCAGCTACGCCGCTGCCGGTGCCGTCGCCGCCCCCGAAGCCCCCGAGGCCGCCGAGACCCCCGCCCCGGAGTGCACGGCTCCGGTGGTCACCCCCGGCCACCAGGTGCTGATCGTGGTCGCCGCCGGCCCGGCCGAACTCACCGCCCAGCCAGCCCGTTTCGCCTGCACCCCGCCGCACTACGAGCCCACCGGCACCCCCGTCCACTACGGCTTCGCCGCGGCCGGTGTCACCGCCACCCTGGTCGACCGCCCGCACGAGGAGGCGGCCAAGCCCGTCGAGCTGGACGAACTGGTCACCCACCTCAACGACTGCCTCGCCGAACGCGACCCGGCCGACCCCTACGCCTGCTACGGCAACGCCTACGACGTGGTCCTGGACTCGCACGGCCGGATCATGCGGATCTCCGAGGTCGAGGTGCCGACACCGTAGGGCACCGAGCCGGGGCTGGGAAGGGGGCCGGGGTGGGCGATTCGTGCAGGTCGTGGGGAGGGCAATACGGTGTAAAAGCCCCCTTCAACTGTTGAGATTCGCCGTCGCTACGCGCATCAACGTGTTGTCAGCTGGGGGCTTTTGGCTTTCGATACGTTTTTCGGGGCCGTCCTTGGGGTTGGTCTTACTATCGGCGTCGTTGACCCGGTTTCGACGGCGGTGCTTTGCTTCCCGCCGTCGGCAGTGAACCGGTCCCCCATCCCCGCTTCGCTGACTGTTCATGACGAACGGTCGGTGGCAACCGGTTCGCCGTCGTCGCTCCTCCCCATTTGTCCCCCACGGTGTCGCCGCGCCCTACCGGTGTGCGGTCGGCATGTAGAGAGGAACCCTCACGATGGGCATGTCCCCCACCTCCCGCCGGGCACGAGTCCGGGCCCTGACCGGGCTCAGCGCGCTGGCGCTGGCCGCCACCGGTTTCGCCGCCGCCCCGGCCGCCCAGGCCGACCAGCCGGGCAGCGAGTTCGCCGGACAGAGCCACCCGTACCGGCACGGCGTCGTCCCCACCAAGGAGGCGAGCAAGACCGCGTCGGCGCAGCGCACCTCCAACCTGCACTTCGGCGGCGGTGTCGACGGCATCGGCGTCACCACCGGCGCGCCGAAGGTCTACGTGATCTTCTGGGGTTCCCAGTGGGGCACCGCGGGCACCGACGCCAACGGTTACACGACCCTCTCCGGTGACCCGTCGGGCGAGGCCGTCCGCGCCCAGCAGCTGTACAAGGGCCTCGGCACCAACAACGAGACCTGGTCCGGCGTCATGACCCAGTACTGCGAGGGCATCACCAAGGGCGCCACCAGCTGCCCGTCGACCGCCGCGCACGTCGGCTACCCGACCGGCGGCGCGCTGGCCGGTGTCTGGGTGGACAACTCCGCCGCCGCCCCGGGGCAGGCCACCGGCAACCAGATCGCCAACGAGGCCATCAAGGCCGCCGGGCACTTCGGCAACACCACCGCGGCCGCCAACCGCAACGCGCAGTACGTGGTGCTCTCCCCGACCGGCACCCACCCGGACGGCTTCAACACCTCGACCGGCAACTTCTGCGCCTGGCACGACTGGAACGGCGACACCACGCTGACCGGCGGCGCGGCCACCTCGCCGTACGGTGACGTGGCGTTCAGCAACGACCCGTACGTGACCGACATGGGCACCTCCTGCGGCCAGAACTACGTCAACAGCGGCACCGCGGGCCTGCTGGACGGCGTGACCATGGTGTTCGGCCACGAGTACTCGGAGACCGTCACCGACCAGAACCCGGCCGGCGGCTGGACCGACTCGACCGGCTACGAGAACGCCGACAAGTGCGCCTGGAAGGGCACCGGCGGCGTCGGCGGCGCGCAGAACGTGGCCTTCGCGACCGGCTCGTTCGCGATGCAGGGCACCTGGGCGAACGACTACAACGGCGGTGCGGGCGGCTGCGAGATCTCGCACCCGATCGTCCCCTGACCTGAGCAGCGCCCCCGAGCAGCGTGGGGCAGCTCGGGGATCGTCTGATCCGGTGGATCCGAGCGGGCTGAGGGGTCTCGTGCCCTGAGGATCCGGAGCGGCGCCGGGGTGGGTTTGTGCGGGCCCACCCCGGCGCTTCGCGCTGTCCGCGGCATCTTTTCAGGACGGCGCCAGGGCGGCGCGACGAGGGCGCCGGGACGGCGCTAGGACGGCGCGACGAGGCCGAACTCGTAGGCGTGGATGACCAGGTGGACCCGGTCGCGGGCGTCCAGCTTGGTGAACAGCCGGGCGACGTGCGCCTTGGCGGTGGCCACGCTGATGGTGAGTTCCTCGGCGATCTCCGTGTTGGACAGGCCGCGGCCGACCAGGGTGAGCACCTCGCGCTCGCGCTCGGTGATGCCCTCGGCGGACTTCCGGGGCCGGGCGGAGGCGTCCGGGCGGGCGGCGAACTCGCCGATCAGGCGGCGGGTGATGCCCGGGGCGAGCAGGGCGTCGCCGGCGGCGACCACCCGGACGCCGTCCAGGATGGTCTCCAGGGCGAGGTCCTTGACCAGGAAGCCGCTCGCCCCAGCGCGCAGCGCGCCGTACACGTAGTCGTCGTCGTCGAAGGTGGTGAGGACGAGCACCTGGGTGGGCAGTTCGGGGTCGGCGAGGATCCGGCGGGTGGCCTCGATGCCGTCCATGCCGGGCATCCGGATGTCCATCACGGCGACGTCGGGGCGCAGCCGGGTGACCAGTTCGACGGCCTCGGCGCCGTTGCCGGCCTCGCCGACCACCTCCAGGTCGGGGGCGTCGGCGATGAGCACGCGCAGGCCGGTGCGGATGAGCGGCTGGTCGTCGACCAGGACGACGCGGATCACGGTCCCACCTCCAGGGCGGATTCTTCGGTTCTTCCCGATGGTGCGGGTGTTGCGGAAGTTTCAGCTTTTTTGGAAGATTCGGAAGTTTCGCCTACTTCGGGTGCTTCGGGATCTTCGGGTGCTTCGGGCGCCTTGGGGATCGGCAAGCGCGCGGCGACCCGGAAGCCGCCCCCGGGACGCGGGCCGGCGCTGAACTCGCCGTGCAGCAGGGCGACCCGCTCGCGCATGCCGGCCAGGCCGTAGCCGGTGCCGGGGGTGTGGGTGGGCGTGCCCGCGCCCAGATCGACGACGGTGACGGCGAGTCGCTCCGTGCCGTACTCGACCGTGACCTGGCAGTCGCGGGTGCCGGAGTGCTTGACCACGTTGGTGACCGCCTCCTGGACGATCCGGAAGGCGGCGAGGTCCACCTCGGGCGGCAGGGCCCGGGCTTCGCCGCCGCGGGTGAGCGCGACCCGCACCCCGGCGCCCGCCGTCTTCTCCACCAGCCGGTCCAACTCGGCCAGCCCGGGCGCGACTTCCAGCGGCGCGGACTCCCCCTCGCCCCGCCGCAGCGCGCCCAGCATCCGGCGCAGACCGGCCAGGGTCTCCCGGCTGGTGGCCTCGATGGCGTCGAGCGCGTTGCGGGTCTCGGCGGGCTGGGTGTCCATGACCCGGCTGCCCATGCCGGCCTGGATCGCGATGATGCCGATGTTGTGGGCCACCATGTCGTGCAACTCGCGGGCGATGCGCAGCCGTTCGGCGGTGACGGCCTGCTCGGCGGCGCGGCCGCGCAGGGCCTCGGCGTGGGTGCGGCTCTGGCGGACGGTGTTGCCGATCAGCCAGGCGATCAGGACGGTCGCGGCGAGGCCCCCGTAGGCGTACGGGTTCACGACGTAGCCGTTGACGGCGCCCCAGACGTACAGCCCGGCGAGCAGGGCCAGCGGCATCCCCGTCGCGATCGCCGACACCGGGCGGGACCGGGTGACCACGCAGTAGGCGACCACCGCTTCCGCGATCAGGAACTGCACCGGCGCCGTCACCGGGACCTCCCACATCCCGAGCGAGTAGACGCCACCCGCCAGCGCCACCGCGACGGCCGCCAACGGCAGCGGGACCAGCAGGAACGCCACCAGGGTGGTGACCACGGCGGTGACCACCAGGGGCATGTCCTCGGTGTTGCCGTGGTAGTCGAAGAGGTGGCGCAGTTCCTCGGCCCGGGTGAAGAACCGGAACACCACGATGCTCGTCCAGAACGCCGCCACCCACACGCCCGCGGGCAGGCGCCTGAGCAGGGGCGGGCGGGGTTCGGTGATCATGGCGCGATGGTAGCGGCGGGCGGTGCGGCGGCGCATTGGCCCGCGGGAGTAAGCCCGGGGGCGGGGGCGGCCGCTCCCGGTTGTGTCCCGCCGCCCGATGTCCGACCACGGCCCCGACCGGCACCGTTGTCCCCGTGATCGAGATCGAGCGACTGACCAAGCGGTACGGCGCCACCACGGCCGTCGACCAGTTGACCTTCACCGTCCGGCCGGGCGCCGTCACCGGTTTCCTCGGCCCCAACGGCGCGGGCAAGTCCACCACGCTGCGGATGGTCCTGGGCCTCAACGCCCCCACCGAGGGCACCGTCACCGTCGACGGCGTGCCCTTCGCGGGCCGGCCGCGCGGACTGCGGCACATCGGCGCCCTGTTGGACGCGAGCGACGTGCACGGCGGGCGCAGCGCCCGGGCCCACCTGTCGGCGCTGGCCCGCAGCAACCGGATCCCGCTCGGGCGGGTCGACGAGGTGCTGGCCGAGGTCGGGCTCGGCAAGGCCGCCGGGCGGCGGATCGGCGGCTTCTCGCTGGGCATGAAGCAGCGCCTGGGCATCGCCGGCGCCCTGCTCGGGGACCCGCCGGTGCTGCTCTTCGACGAGCCGCTGAACGGGCTGGACCCGGAGGGCGTGCTGTGGGTGCGCGGGCTGTTCCGCCGGCTCGCAGACGAGGGGCGGACGGTGTTCGTCTCCAGCCACATGATGGCCGAGATGGAGCACACCGCCGACCGGCTGGTGGTGATCGGCCGCGGCCGGCTGATCGCGGACGAGAGCCTGGCGGAGTTCTCGGCCCGCAACGCGGAGACCTCGGTCACCGTGCGGGCGCCGGAACTGTCGCCGCTGGCCGATGCCTTGCGCGCTGAGGGTGCCGAAGTCGGCCTGGTGGAGCCGCAGTTCGCAGTGGTCACCGGAATGCCGGCGGCGCGGATCGGTGAGCTCGCGCAGCGCCACGGCGTGGTGCTGCACGAGCTCGCCACCCGGACGTCGTCCCTGGAGTCGGCCTTCATGTCCCTGACCGCCGACAGCGTCGAGTACCTGGCTGGAGAGGCCCGATGAGCACAATGACCCTGATCCGCACGGAGGCCGCCCGCGCCACCGAGCCGGCGCCCCGGTTCACCGACCTGCTCGCCGCCGAGTGGATCAAGCTGCGCTCGCTGCGGTCGACGTACTGGGTGCTGGCGCTCGCCTCGCTGGCCGCGATCGCCGTCAACTTCAACGCCGTCCACAGCGACCTGCCGTACATCGACCATCCGAGCGCACCGCTGCCCGGCATGCCGATGTACCGGTACGACCCGCTGTGGCACGGCCTCAACAGCATCGCCATCGACCTGATGGCCGTCGCGGCCGGGAGTCTCGGCGCGATCACCGTGTTCGGCGAGTACACCACCGGGATGATCCGCACCACCTTCGCAGCGGTGCCGGACCGGCGGGGCGTGATCGCCGCCAAGGTGCTGCTGATCGGCGGGATCACCGCCCTGGCCGGGGCGGTGGTGTCGACGGCGTCCTTCTTCGGCATCAACGCGATGCTGGCCTCGCGGCACGTCGGGGTCTCCATCACCGACCACGGCTGCCTGCGGGCCGTCCTCGCCTACGCGGCGGTCGTGCCGGTCTGCGCGCTGATCGGGATGGCGCTGGGGGCGGCCCTGCGGCACGCCACCGCCTCGATCGTGTCGCTGGTGGTCCTGCTGTTCATTCTGCCGCTGATGTTCGGCGGGGACCGTTACCGGTGGCTCAAGGAGATCGGCACCCACCTGCCGCTGGCCACCGTCCAACGGCTCACCATCAGGCCGGATTCCATGACCACCATGGGGAAGTACGCGCCGAGCGTTCTGGACTCGTGGATCACCATGGGGGTGTGGGCGGCCGTCGCGGTGGCGGTGACGGTGGTCGTGGTACGGCGCCGGGACGTCTGAAGTCCCCTACGGTCACCGGATGTCGAGGCGCTGCGCGGTCTCGGCGGGCAACTGGTAAGGACGTTCGGGCGGCAACAGCCGCTGCGCCTTCGCCGGCTGCCCACCGCGGACCAGCGCGGCGATCCGCTGTACCTGCGGTGTGAGGTCGGTGAGTTCGGTGACCCACTCCTCCGCGAAGGTGCGGATCAGCGACCGGCCGATGCCCACCTGGATGCTGTACTGGTTCAGCGCCGCCCCGCGCAGCGTCCGCTCCGGATCCCACTGCACGTGGACCTCGGCGCCGGCCA
The DNA here is from genome assembly GCF_027627435.1 of Kitasatospora cathayae. GTDB lineage: Bacteria > Actinomycetota > Actinomycetes > Streptomycetales > Streptomycetaceae > Kitasatospora > Kitasatospora cathayae. The sequence goes on from NZ_CP115450.1 coordinate 2,875,643, forward strand.
GCTCGTCCGGGTGGGCGGTGGTGAGGACGGCGCGGGACAGTGCCTCCTCCCAGCCCGCGCGGGTGATCCGGACCGCCAACACCCTGGTCTGGCCCGGCTTCTGCGCCCAGTTGCTGCGGTGCATCAGCCAGCGGAACGAGGGCTTGATCCAGGTCATCCGGTGGAAGCTGAACGGCGACACGAAGCGGCCCGCCGCCAGGGCGGCGTCGGCGACGGCCGGCGGGTAGGCCTGGTAGAGCACGATCGTGCGGGCGTCGTGGTCGGCGCGGATCTCGCGCAGTGCGGTCATCGGGGCAGCCTCCAGGTTGGAGCGGGGCCGCGCAACGGGATTGTCGGGGTCACGGGATGAGCTGGGCGCCGATCACACCGCGCCCGGCCTCGACGGCGGCGCGCCAGAACGGGACGACGGCGTCGAACAGGCCTGGGACGTCGTCCGAGTCGCCCAGCACCGCGTACGCCCGCTCCTTCGCCGCCGCCCGCGCGGCCTCGTCCAGGTCGAACACCGCCTCCACGGCGGGCAGCGACGCCCGCACCTCCTCGGGGGTGAGGACCATGTCCCCGAACCAGCCGGGCAGGCCCGCCATCCGCTCGGGCCCGAGGGCGTGGGCCAGGCCGAGCACCGGGTAGCGGTTCCGGGCCGAGACGCAGACGGCCGGGCCGATCTCCTTGCCGCAGTCGTTCCAGGCCTCGTACAGCATGTTCGGGTCCGTCCCGAGCGGGCCGGACACCAGCCACTCCAGCTCGTCCGTACTCAGCCCGCCGCCGTGCTCCCAACGCCGCCGCAGCGCGGCGTTCCCCGGATCCGCGGCGTGCTCGTCGAGCAGCGCCCGCAGCCTCGGGCCGTGCCGCTCGACGGCGGCGGCGGGGGCGGGGACGAGGAACCACATGCCGGAGTAGCTCATGGCCCGTCAGGGTAGGCCCGGGCACCGACAGCGGGACCGGTCACGGGGTGACCTGGGCGGCGAACAGGCCCTTCCCGGCCCGGACGACGGAGCACCAGAACGGGACCATGCCGTCCAGCAGGGCTTCCGGCTCGTGTGCGCCGAAGCCCTCGGTCAGCGCCTCGGGCGCCCGCCGCAGTACGCGTTCCCGCTCGGCGTCGTCCAGGTCGAACACCGCCTCGACGGCGGGCAGGGCGGCCTTCGCCTCCGCCGGGGTCAGCAGGAAGTCCCCGAACCAGCCCGGCAGGCCGGCGAACCGCTCGGGGCCGAGACCGTGGGCCAGGCCGGCGATCGGGTAGCCCTTGCGGGCGGAGGCGGCGAGGTACGGATCGCCCTGGTCGTAGGCGTCGCACACGTCCATGAAGACGTCGAGGTGGTCGTCCAGCGGGCAGGCCCCGGTGAGCTCCATGAAGGCGTTCCAGTCGGCCACCCCGAGTTCCCCGGCCTCCCAGCGTCGGCGGAGGTCCCTGATCCCGGGCTGTCCGGCGTGCTCGGCCAGCACCGGGTGCACCAGCGGCGCGAAGCGCTCCACGTCGGCGGCGGTCAGGGGCAGCAGGACCCAGAGGGCGGTGAAGCTCATGGCCGGCACGCTAGCGCCTGTCACCGACAACGAGGCTCCGGTGGCGTGGAGTTGGCGGCCGGCGCGGCGCCTCAGGCCGCGGTGGCCGCGGCCTTGGCGCGGAAGGCACCGAGGGTGGCGGCCGGGACGCCGCAGGCGGGGAGGAAGGACGAGGCGCCGCCGTGGCGGGTGCGGATGCGGTCGAGGAAGACGGACATCGCCTCGGCCGGGGCCTGGAGCAGCGGGGCGGGGATGGTGAGGTGGCGGCCCTCGGAGTCGGTGACGCGGCTGGCAGTGCCCTGGTCGTTGAGGGCGGTGCGGTGGCGTTCGGCGAGGTTGGCGAAGATCTGCGGGAGGGCGTCGGCGGTGCGGGCGTAGTCGGCGACGATGCGCTCGGCGGGGACGCCGAGCAGATCGAGCAGCAGGGCGGTCAGCAGGCCGGTGCGGTCCTTGCCGGCGGCGCAGTGCAGCAGGACCGCGCCGGGGCGGATGGTGGCCTCGACGGCGACGGCGACGGCCTCGGGGGCGGACTCGGCGAGCAGCAGGTAGAACTCGCCGAGGTCGGCGGCGGTGGTCATGGTCGCCATGTGGGCGGTGAGGGCGTCGGTGGCGGGGTTCACCGGGGCGGCGACCACGGCTATCCCGGCGGCCTCGGCGGCGGCCCAGTCGGCGGGCCGGGTCTCGCGGGGATCGCGCAGGTCGACGACGGTGCGGATGTCGCAGGAGCGCAGCTGGGCGACGATCTCCTCGTCGGCGGCCGGGTACGGCTGGGCGGAGCGGTACAGCACGCCGGGGCGGATCCGCAGGCCCTCGGGGTCGCTGAGGACGGCGGAGTCGCGGAAGTTGACCAGGGACATGCGAGGGGCCTTTCGGTGGAGCCGCGCGGCAGAGAGGGAGACGTCCAAACGCCTAGACGTCTAACCCCTCACCCGGGTGCCGGGCAAGCCGCGGCCCACGGGCCACCCTTCCATCCCACCCCCGTCGGCCCGCCGCGGCGACCCGGGGACGCCTTCGGGCTCGGATCGAGCCCGTGCCGACGAAGCCCCCGGATAGCCCCTCCAGTACTCCCTGGAACACCCCTCTGTACAGTCGACTGGCCCGGCGGCTCCAGGCCGTGGTGCAGATCCGCCGGGGCATGGACACCTTCGTCCGTCCACCCGCCGTGCGGGTGTCGATCAGGTGGACTCTGGACCTGGCGCGGGCCGCCGGGGTGGTGAGCAGCTCGCGTTCGAGTGTTGATGAGTGGCGAGGGAAACCGCCCCCGCGTACCCGGACCACGGACACGGTCCGTCGGCGCCGGACGCGGCCGGAACGCGGTGGACCGGAACGCCCAAGACCGTTCGGGGCGTTCGGCTGAGTACGGTCTCTGGAGACAGGACCCACTCCCGCTCAGTCTTTAGGAACGGTTGGCAGGACACGGTGACCGAGACGAACGAGTGCGACATACCCACCGAGCTGACCGAGGCGTACCTCGTCCTGCTCGCCGACGTCTCCCGTACCGGGCGCCTGCTGCGCCGGGACGAGCTGGAGGGGCTGCGCCGCCTCGGCGAGCAGTGTGCCGAGGCCGGTTACGGGCTGCGCGAGGTGGTCTCGCACTGCCTGGCCGCGGCCCGGCGGGCCTGGCAGACCCTGCCCGGGACGACCGCCGCGGCCAGCGTCGGCGAGCTGCGCCGGATGGGCGACGCGGTGCTGGCCGCCACCGACGCCGCACTGGCCGCGCTCGGCGAGGGGCACGAGCGGTCCCAGCGCCTGGCGGTCCGTCAGGAGGAGGCGGCCAGGCGGGAGTTCATCGACGACCTGTTGCACGGCCGCAGCGACCTCGGCCTGCTCGCCGAGCGCGCGGAGCGGTTCGGGCTGCGGCTGGCGGGCGCGTACACGGTGGCGGTGGCGGTCGGCGACGAGGCGTTCGCGGACGTCCATCCGTTGGTGCACCGGGTGGAGCGGGAGCTGACCGGGCGGTTCGGCGAGCGGGACGTGCTGCTGGCCAGCAAGGACGGCCGGCTGGTGTGCATCGCCCCGGACTCCGAGCGGGCCGTGCTGGAGGCCTTCGCCGACCTGACGCTGCGCCCCGGCCCCGGTTACCACCCGGTGCTGCGGGTGGCGACCGGCCGTCGGCACTCGGGCGCGAGCGGGGTGCTGCGCAGCTACGACGAGGCGCTGGACGCGTTGGACTACGCCCAGCGGCTGGGCCTGTCGGCCTGCCGCCTGCGGGCCGAGGAGCTGCTGGTCTTCCCGGTGCTGATGCGTGACCGGGCGGCGATCGCCGACCTGGTGCGCAGTGTGCTCGGCCCGCTGACCGAGGCGCGCGGCGGCGCCCGTCCGCTGCTGGACACCATCGCGGTGCAGGCGGAGGCGGCGTACGTGAACGCGGAGGCGGCGCGCCGGCTGGGCCTGAGCGTGCGCACGCTCGGCTACCGGCTGGAGCGGATCAAGGCGCTCACGGGGTACGACCCGGCGGACGCGCTGCAGCGCTTCACCCTGGAAACGGCGGCGATGGGGGCGCGGCTGCTGAACTGGCCGGAGCAGCCGCTGTAGGGCGCTCCCCGAAGGGGCCGGCAAACCCCGGATGACCTGCCCGGGGCCGTCCTGTTGCCCGACTGTTGCAGTGTCACGGGGAGCGTTCGTACCAGGGTGTCAAAAGGCCGTAAAGATTGCCGGATCCTGGCAATGTGCGGACGCCTCCCCCACTGCCATGATCTCCCCGGCGCCGATGTGCGGTGCCGGGGGAAGGGCGGGGGAGCATGGCCGGGACGGGGGACTTCTTCGCGGCCGCGCTGGCCTTTCCGACGGCGCTGTTCAGCTTCGCGCTGGTGGTGGTCGTCGGGTACTGGCTGCTGATGCTGATCGGCGGCCTGGGGTTCGACGCCCTGCACGGGGGGCACGGCGTCGGGCACCACCTGGGTGCCGGGCACGCCGGGGGGCAGGTCGGCCCGGTGGGTCACGTCGGACACGGTGCCGGGGGGCACGGTGTCGGGGGGAGCGTGGCCCACGGGACGTCCGTCGGGCACGGGGGGCACGGGGGGCACCCCGGCGGCCACCACGGGGGCGTGCTGGACGCGCTGGGGCTGGGCGGGGTGCCCGCGACGGTGGCGGTTTCGCTGCTGGTCGCGCTCGCCTGGTTCGTCAGCCTGGCCGGCACCGTCCTCACCTCGGGGGCACCGGCGCGCGGTGGTGTGTTCGCCGTCGCGCTGGTCGCCTCCTGGGCGGGCACCCGGGTGCTCGTCCGGCCGCTGCGGCGGCTGTTCCCGGAGGACCGGCCGATCACCCGGGGGGACTTCGTGGGCCGGGTCTGCGTGATCCGCACCGGCCGGGTGACCGCCGACTTCGGGCAGGCCGAGGTGACCGCCGAGGACGGCTCCACCGCGACCGTCCAGGTCCGCACGCCGGACGCCGAGCCGGGTCTGACGGCCGGGCGCACGGCGCTGATCTACGACTACGACGCGGACCACGAGCACTTCCTGGTCGCACCGTTCGACCCGTCGCCGCCAGGCCTCTGACGTTCAGTCGGGCACTTCGGTCACTTCGGCGAGTTCGGTGACTTCGGCCACTTTGATCACTTCGGTGACTTCGGTGACTTCGGCCGCTCCAGTCAATTCAGTCAATTCTGAAAATTCACACACCTTCGCACCACCATCTCGTCAAAGGACTCCGTGATGGACACCATCGCCGTGGGTTTCGGCGTACTCGTCGCCGTCGTGCTGCTCATCCTGCTCGCCGTACTGCTCTTCGTGGGCCGTCTGTTCCAGAAGGTCGAGCAGGGCAAGGCACTGATCGTCTCCCGGACCAAGAAGGTGGACGTCACCTTCACCGGTGCGATCGTCCTGCCGATCCTGCACAAGGCCGAGCTGATGGACATCACCGCCAAGACGGTGGAGATCCACCGGACCGGCCGGGACGGTCTGATCTGCCGGGACAACATCCGGGCGGACATCCGGATCTCCTTCTTCGTCCGGGTGAACAAGACCGTCGAGGACGTCGTCAAGGTGGCGCAGTCGATCGGCACCGCCCGGGCCAGCGACCCGCAGGCGATCCAGGACTTCTTCGCCGCCAAGTTCGCCGAGGCGCTCAAGACCGTCGGCAAGCAGCTGGACTTCACCGACCTCTACACCCACCGGCACGAGTTCCGGGACCAGATCATCGCGGTCATCGGCACCGACCTCAACGGCTACACCCTCGAGGACGCGGCCATCGACCACCTCGAGCAGACCCCGATGAGCCAGCTGGACGGCGACAACATCCTGGACGCCCAGGGCATCCGCAAGATCACCGAGCTGACCGCGATCGAGCACGTGCGCACCAACGAGTACCAGCGCAACGAGGAGAAGGAGATCACCCGGCAGAACGTGGACGCCCGGGAGACCGTCCTGGAGCTCGAACGCCGCCAGGCCGACGCCGAGATCCGCCAGCGCCGCGAGATCGAGACCCTGCGGGCCAAGGAGGACGCGGTGATCGCCCGGGTGCAGGAGGAGGAGCGGCTGAACGCGCAGACCGCCTTCCTGCGCACCGAGGAGCTGCTCGGGGTGCAGCGGGAGAACCAGGCCCGCGAGGTCGCGGTGGCGCAGAAGAACCGCGAGCGGGTGATCGCGGTGGAGAACGAGCGGATCGAGAAGGACCGCCTGCTGGAGGTCGTCGGCCGCGAGCGGGAGACCGAGCTGGCCGTGATGGCCAAGCAGAAGGAGATCGAGTCCCGGCGCCGGGAGGTCGCCGACGTGGTCCGCGAGCGGGTCGCGGTCGAGCGCACCGTCGCCGAGCAGGAGGAGGCCGTCAAGACGCTGCGGGCCACCGAGGAGGCCGAGCGGGTGCGCAAGGCGGTCGTCATCCAGGCCGAGGCGCAGGCGCAGGAGAAGCTCGTCAAGGACATCAAGGCCGCCGAGGCCGCCGAGCAGGCCGCCTCGCACAAGGCCCGCGAGTCGCTGGTGCTGGCCGAGGCCCGGCAGCAGGCCGCCGAGCTGGACGCGGCCGCCAAGGTCAAGCTGGCCGAGGGCGTCCGGGCGGAGGCCGCCGCCGAGGGCCTGGCCCGGGTGCAGGTGCGCGAGCAGGAGGCCGCGGCGGTGGAGAAGGTCGGCCGCGCCGAGGCCGCCGTGCAGACCGAGAAGGCCAAGGCGGCCGCGCTGGAGGTCGGCGCCAAGCTGAAGGCGGAGGCCGAGGGCCTGACCGAGAAGGCCGCGGCGATGGCCAAGCTGGACGAGGCCTCGCGCGGGCACGAGGAGTACCGGCTGCGGCTGGCCGCCGAGAAAGACGTCCGCCTCGCCGGACTGGAGGCGCAGCGGCAGATCGCCGAGGCGCAGGCCGCGCTGGTCGCGACCGGACTGGAGAAGGCGAAGATCGACATCGTCGGCGGGGACTCGGTGTTCTTCGACAAGCTGGTGCAGTCGGTGACGGCCGGCAAGAGCGTGGACGCCTTCGTCGGCCACTCGCAGACCGCCCAGGCGCTGGCCGGGCCGTGGCTGGACGGGCGGGCCAGCTTCACCGAGGACCTCACCCGGGTGCTGTCCTCGGTGTCCAGCGCGGACGTGCAGAACCTGACGGTCTCCGCGCTGCTGCTGAAGCTGATCGGCGGCGGTGGCGAGCAGGCCGGCCAGCTGCGGCAACTGCTGGAATCGGCCAAGAAGTTGGGGATCGCGGAGACGCCGATCGGGGCGCTGGCCTCGGCGAACGGCAGCAAGTAGTCACCCCCTGAGAACCCGAGGAACCTGACCGTGGACGCCCACGACACCCGGCTCGACGCCGGCAGCTACGAGGTCCTGCGCGACCGGCTCGCCCGGGCCGCCGCCGAACTCGCCGACCGTGCCCGGGCGTTGAACGCCCGCCGGGTCGAGGAGTTCGGCGGCGGGGAGCTGCGGCTCACCGGCACCGGCCGGCTCACCACCGCCCGGCCCTGCCTGCCGCAGGACCTCACCGCCGCCGGCGGGCTGCTGCTGCTCGGCACCCGGCCCGCCGAAGTCACCGACGGCGGCGGTGACTTCACGGACGTCCTCGGTCTGCACCACCCGGACCTGTCCCCCGCTCCCGCCGAGGGCACCCTGCTGGACGACCCGCGGCTGCGCCAGGACCTCGCCGACCTGCGCCGCTACTTCCGCGACGCCCGGCTGGAAAGGCTGCGCCCGGTCGGCGGCCGGCTGCTCGCCGTCTTCCGCACCGGCCCGGCCGCCGCCGACGTCCGGGTGCTGCGCTGGCGCCTCGACGACGACCGGGTCAGCTACCAGGACGGGCGCGGCGAGCGCGACCACGCCCCCGCCGAGGGCCAGCAGCTCGACTGGACGGCGCTCACCCGGGACGACCAGCTGCCCGCCGCCCCCGGCAGCGCGCCGCGCGCCGACCTCGCCGGCGAGCTCCACCTCGGCGTGGACGGCGGCCGGCTCACCCTCACCACCCCCGACGGCCGCGAACTGCACCACGAGCCGCTCGCCGAGGCCCTGCAGACCCTCGCCGACACCCAGACCGCCCACGCCCGGCTGGGCACCCTGCTGCTGGTGCGGGTGCGCCCGTACCAGGAGGAGACCGTCCGGCACCTGGTGGTCCACCTGCCCACCGGGCGGGTCACCCGGATCGACGCGCTCGGCCAGGCCTGCCTGCGGCTGCCCGCCGACCAGGGCGTGGCCTTCCCCGGCGGCTGCCACCTCGCCGACGGCACCGTGCGCGTCTTCGACCAGCCGGTGGACGGCCTGGTGTACGAGCGCACCCTGCTCTCCCCCAACGGCGAGGACGTGCTGTACGAGTTCCGCTCCCCCTCCGACGGGCACACGCTGCTCCAGCCGTACAACTCCGTCCGCCAGGAGCCCGCCGCCCCGCTCGCCTGCCAGGGCTACGCGCTGCTCGAGGACGGCACCCTCATCGCTCTGCGCCCGGCCGAGGACGGCCCCACCCGGCTGCATCCCGTCCAGCTGTGGCAGAGCCCGTTCACCAGCGAGCGTCATGCCGCCCAACAGCCGTCCGGAACCGGCCCGTTGGCCCGGGTCGGCAACGCCGACCTGGTCCGCGGGCTGGCCGACTGCCTGGCCCTGGCCCGGCTGGCGGCGGCCGGCGCCGACACCCCGGCCGGGCACCGGGCCGTGCTCGCCGCCTGCACCCGCACCGCCGACCGGCACCACTGGCTCGGCCAGGACGGCCTCGGCGACCTGGCCGCGCCGCTCACCGAGATCCGCGACACCGCCCGGCAGGTGATCGCCGAGTACGAGGCGATCGCCCAGCTCACCGCGCACGCCGCGGCCCGCACCGAGGAGACCGCCGAGCACGTCGAGGGCCTGCTGCGCACCGCGCGCGGCGAGACCCTCGCGGACGCCGCCGAGTGGGTCGACCGGCTGGCCGGGCTGCGCCGCGCCCAGGGCCGGGTCGAGGCGCTGCGCGACCTGCCGCGGGTGGACCGGGAGCGGATCGACGCGCTCGCCGAGCACCTCGCCGAAGGGTTGGCCGAGGCCGCCGGCCGGGCCGTGGTCCAGCTCGCCGAACCCGCCGCCTTCGAGCCGCACCGGCGCCGGGCGGGCGAACTGGCCGAGCAGTGCGCGGCCATCGCCACGGCCGCCGAGGCGGAGCCCCTGTCGGCGCGACTGAGCGAGCAGAGCGAGGCCCTGCAGACCGTCTCGGAGCTGGTCGGCACCCTCGACCTGGCCGACGCCACCACCCGCACCGCGATCCTGGACCGGCTCGCCGACGTGCTCGGGCTGCTCAACCGGGCCCGCAGCACGCTGACCGTCCGCCGTCGCGAGCTACGCACCCGCGAGGCCGCCGCCGAGTTCGCCGCCGAGACCGCGCTGCTCGCCCAGGCCGTCACCGCCGCCGCCGACACCCCGGAGGCCTGCGACGACCAGCTCGGCCGGCTGCTGCTGCGGGTCGAGCAGCTGGAGACCCGCTTCGCCGACGCCGACCCGGCCCTGGGCGAACAGCTCGCCGACCGGCGCACCGAGCTCCACGACGCCCTCACCGCCCGCCGCCAGCACCTGCTGGAGGAACGGGCCCGCCGGGCCGACCGGCTGGCCGGCTCCGCCGAGCGCGTCCTCGACACCCTGCACCGGCGCCTCGCCGCCCTCGACACCGTCGCCGAGATCGACGCCGCGCTGGCCGCCGACCCGACGGCCGTCAAACTCCGCGATCTGGCCCGGCAGTTGACCGAGCTCGGCGACCGGGTCCGGGCCGAGGAGCTGGCCGGCCGGCTGCGCGCCGCCCGCGGCCGCGCCCACCGCGCGCTGCGCGACCGCGCCGAACTCGCCGGGGACGGCCCCGGCACCCTGCGGCTGGGCCGCCACCTGTTCGCGGTCACCACCCAGCGCCCCGAACTCACCCTGCTGCCCTGGCACGGCCGCCCCGCCTTCACCCTCACCGGCACCGACTACCGCTCCCCCGTCACCGACCCGGCCTTCGCCGCCACCGAGCGGTACTGGAACCGGCCGCTGCCCTCCGAGACGCCCGCGCTCTACCGCGCCGAGTACCTGGCCGCGAGCCTGCTGCTGGCCGCCTCGCCGGAGGCGCTCGCCGATGAGACCGACCTGCTGGAGTACGTCCGCCGGGCCGCCGAACGGCGCCCGGACGAGGGCTACCAGCGCGGGGTGCACGACCACGACGCCGCCCTGGTGCTCCGCGCCCTGCTCCGACTCGATGCCGAGGCCGGCCTGTTGCGCCACCCGGCCGCCGCCCGGGCGGCGGCCCAGCTGTACTGGGCGCACGGTACGGACGAGCGGCAGCGGCTGGTCTGGCACACCCGGGCCCGCTCGCTCGGCCTCGCCCGTCAGGCGTACGGGCCGGTGCCGGCGCTGTCCGCATTGGCCGCATTGGCCGCCGAACTGTCGGACGCCGTCGCCGGGTTCGTGCCGGACGCGGCGGGCGCCGGGGACTACCTGGTGGCCGAACTCGCGGCCGCCGCACCGGCCTTCGCCCACTCGACGAACGCGGCCGCGCTGCTGGAGAAGTTCCACGCCGCACCCGAGTCGGCCGGGCTGACGGAGGCCCTGGCCGCGCTTCCCGAGGAGCCCTCGCTGCTCCCCGTACGGCGCCAACTGGTTGCGGCCTGGCTGGAGTCGGCCGCTCCGGGCGCCGACCCCGGCGACCTCGCCGAGGCCGCCGCCGTCCTGCTCTGCCCGTCGCTGCCGCGGCGCCCCGCCGAGGGCGCCGTCGGCACCCGGCTGACCGGGCTGCTCGGCGATCATCCGCGGCTCTCCGGTGGCGCGCTGGACCTACGGCTGGACGAACTACTCGGCCGGGTCCGCGAGTTCGAGGCCGTCGAAGTCCCCGGCTACCGCGCCTACCAGCGGTTGCGCGGCGACCTGCTGGCCGCCGAGCACGCCCGGCTGCGGCTCGACCAGTACCGCCCCGCGCCGCTCAACGGCTTCGTCCGCAACCGGCTGATCGACCAGGTGCACCTCCCGCTGGTCGGTGACAACCTCGCCAAGCAGCTCGGCACCGTCGACTCCGGCGGGCCGGTGGACCGCAGCGGCCTGCTGCTGCTCGTCTCCCCGCCCGGCTACGGCAAGACCACCCTGGTCGAGTACCTCGCCGAGCGGCTCGGCCTGCTGCTGGTCCCGGTCAGCGGCCCGGCGCTCGGCCACCGGGTGACCTCGCTGGACCCGGCCGAGGCCCCCGACGCCACCGCCCGCCGCGAGCTGGAGAAGCTCAACTTCGCCCTGCACGCGGGCGACAACGTGCTGCTCCACCTGGACGACGTGCAGCACACCTCACCCGAGTTCCTGCAGCGCTTCATCCCGCTGTGCGACGCCCAGCGCCGGATCGACGGCGTCTGGGACGGCGAGGCCCGCGAGTGGGACCTGCGCGGCAAGCGCTTCGCCGTGGTGATGGCCGCCAACCCGTACACCGAGTCCGGCCGGCTGTTCCGGCTGCCCGACATGCTCGCCAACCGGGCCGACGTCTGGAACCTGGGCGACGCCGTCGCCGGGCGCGAGGACCTCTTCGCGCTCAGCTTCGTCGAGAACGCGCTGCCCGCCAACCCCCACCTGGCCCCGCTCGTCACCGCCGAGCGCGCCGACCTGGACACCCTGCTCGCCCGGGCCGCGGGCACCCCCGGCGGCACCCTGTCCGGCGCCTGGCCGGCCGCCGAGGTGGAGCGGATGACCGCCGTCCTGGCCGGGCTGCTCCACCTGCGCTCCACCGTCCTGGCCGTCAACCGGGCCTACCTCGCCTCCGCCGCCCAGGACGACCGTGCCCACACCGAACCGCCGTTCCTGCTCCAGGGCTCCTACCGCAACATGGCCAAGCTCGCCCAGCGCCTCGACCCCGCGCTCACCCGCCCCGAACTGGACGCCCTGCTCGCCGACCACTACCGCGCCGAGGCCCAGCCGCTCGGCGCCGACGCCGAGGCCCAGCTGCTGAAGCTCGCGGAGCTGCGGGGCACGCTGACGCCGGAGCAGGCGGAGCGCTGGGCGGAGCTGAAGCGCACCTGGCGGAGGCGGGAGTGAGGGGGTGTAGCTGGCTACACCCCCGGAACTGAACCCATGGTCATTGAGCCGCCCCGATCCGGCGCGATGAAATATGATCATGAACGCCGCGCACTTCGCCGTTGAACTCCGCTCCGTCCGCCGGACCTACCGGCGCGGGCCCGAACCCGTCGTCGGCCTGGACGACGTGAGCGTCGGGTTCCCCTTCGGCACCTTCACCGCGGTCATGGGCCCCTCCGGCTCCGGCAAGTCGACCCTGCTGCGGTCGGCCGCCGGGCTGGAGGCGATCGACGGCGGCGAGGTGCGGGTCGACGGCACCGTCCTCGGCGGGCTGCGCGACAAGGAGCTGACCGTCCTGCGCCGGGAGCGGATCGGCTTCGTCTTCCAGTCCTTCAACCTGCTGCCCGCGCTGACCGCCGCCCAGAACGTGGCGCTCCCGGCCAAGCTGTCCGGCCGCCGCCCCGCGCCGGCCGAGGTGACCGCCGCGCTGGCCGCCGTCGGCCTCGCCGACCGGGCCGGGCACCGGCCGGGCGAGCTCTCCGGCGGTCAGCAGCAGCGGGTCGCCATCGCCCGGGCGCTGATCACCCGCCCGGCGGTGCTACTGGCCGACGAACCGACCGGTGCGCTGGACACCAGGAGCGGCCGCGAGGTCCTCGCCCTGCTGCGCGGGATGGCCGACGACCCAGGCCGGGCCGTGGTCATGGTCACCCACGACCCCTTCGCCGCCTCCTACGCCGACCAGGTGCTCTTCCTCCGGGACGGCCGACTGGCCGGCTCGCTGGAGCGGCCCACCGCCGAGCAGGTCGCCGCCCGGATGACCGCGCTGGAAGCCCACTCGGCGAAGGCTCACGCGTCGGAGACCGTGGCGTGCTGACCCTCGCTCTCGCCTCCGTCCGGCTCCGCTGGGCCTCGTTCGTCGGCAGCTTCGTCGCGCTGGCCTGCGGCGTCGCCCTGATGGCCACGTCCATCCTGGTCATCGCCGCCACCGTCGACGTCCCCGACCAGGGCCGCCAGCGCTTCTCCGAGGCCCCGGTCCTGGTGACCGCCGACCTGAACGTGGACTTCAAGCCCGCGAACGGGGACGTCCAGCCGACCCCGGTCCCCGCCCAGCCCGGTCTGCCCGCCGGGCTGATCGCCGCCGTGGCCGCGACCGGCCGCACGGTCGAGGACCACACCTGCTACGCCCAGCTCCCGGACGGCCCGAGCGACCAGGTCGCACGCGCCTGGTCCAGCGCGGCCCTGGGCGGCTACCGGCTCACCGCCGGCGCCGCCCCCGCCGCCGACGACCAGGTGGTCATCGGCGGCGGCCGCCCGGAGCAGGTCGGACAGCGCGTCCGGTACGTCACCGCCGACGGCGTGCACAGCGCGACGGTCTCCGGCGTCACCGAGGCCGAGGCGTTCGAGCACGCCGTCTTCTTCGCCGACGCCCAGGCCGCCCGGTACTGCCCCGCCGTCGGTGTGCTGGCCGCCTTCGGCCCCGCCGACGCGGTGCGCCGGGCCGTGGACTCGGCCGGCGGCGCGAACGTCGCCCGGGTGCTCACCGGCACCGAGCGCGGCCAGGCCGACCCTCACCACGCCGAGGTCGGCAGCCGGCTGGAGAACGTGCAGACCCCGCTCGGCCTGTCCGCCGCGGTCTCCGCCGGCACCGCCGTGTTCGTGGTGGGCGGCACCTTCGCGCTGTCGATCGCCCAGCGCCGCCGCGAACTCGCCCTGCTGCGGCTGATCGGCGCCACCCGCCGGCAGCTGCGCACCCTGGTCAACCGGGAGGCCCTGGTGGTCGGCGTGCTGGCCTCCGCCGCCGGGTGCGCGCTCGGCGCGGCCGGGGCGGCGCCGGCCGGCCGCTGGCTGGTCGACCACGACCTGGTGCCGGCCGAGTTCACCGTCCCGGTCACCTGGTGGGGGCTGCTCGTCGCGGGCTCGATCGGGCTGCTGACCGCGATCACCGGCGTGGTGTTCTCCTCGGTGAAGGCCGGGCTGATCAGCCCCGGCGAGGCACTCGCGGAGGCGGACGCCGAGCGGACCTCGCGCCTCGCGCTGGCGTTCCGCTGGGTGAGCGGCCTGCTGGTGCTGGGTGGCGGCATCGCGGCCCTCGTGCTGACGGCGAGCAGCTGGCCGGACACGGCGGCCGACGTCGCCGACTCGCTCTCCCTGCTGCTGGCGATCGTCGCCGGCTGCGTGCTGCTGGCCGCCGTACTGGCCGGACCGGCGATCCGGCTGCTGACGGTGCTGCCCGGGCTGGTGGCCCGACTGCGCGGCCGCGCCACCGAGGACGGCGGCGGCATCGTCTGGGCCACCGCCCGGCAGAGCTCGCTGAGCGCCTTCCGGCGCACCGCCGCGACCACCACCCCGGTGGTGCTGATCATCGCCTTCGCCGGGTGCCTGCTCGGCAGCATCGACACCATCAACCGCTCGCAGGTCACCGAGGTCCGCCACCAACTCTCCGCCGCCGACCTGGTCGTCACCCCGGCCGGCACCCCCGGTCTGAGCCGGGCCGTGGTGGAGCGGGTCCGCTCGCTCCCGGGAGTGCAGTCGCTGGTGATCACCCCGACCTCCGTCATGGCGCCCGTGGCCGACGGCCAGGCCCTGGTGGCCTTCCGTGCCGCGACGGCGGACCCCACGGCGCTGGCCGAGGTCGACCGGCTCCCGGTCGTCGCCGGCTCGCTCGCCGACCTCGGCCCCGACTCGATCGTGCTCAGCCGCACCTGGCCCGGCTCGCCCGCGGTCGGCGGGCGGGTGTCCGTCCGGCTGGCCGACGGCACCCCGCGGGACCTGCGGGTCGCCGCCCTGCTCGGCACCGGTGCCGAAGCCGTCCAGGCCTGGGTGACCGGCCCGAACGCCGTCACCGGCGGTGTCGGCGGCCCGGCCCTGGCCGGCCGGATCGACCTGCGGCTGCTGCCCGGCACCGACCGCGCGCAGGCCACCGCCGCGCTGCGGACGGCCGTGGACGGGCTGGGCGCCCGGCTCACCACCCCCGAGGAGGTCTGGTCCGCCGCCACCGACAGCACCGAGCGGGATTCCTGGAACGCCCTGCTGATGATCCTCGGCCTGGCGATCTGCTACGCCGCCATCACCCTGGCCAACTCCCTGGTGATGACGGTCACCGACCGCCGGCAGGAGCTCTCCCTGCTGCGCCTCGCCGGCGCCACCAAGGGCCAGGTGCTGCGCACCGTCGCCCTCGAAACCCTGATGTGCGTCGCGGCCGGCACCCTGCTGGGCGTCCTCGGCACCGCGATCAGCGTGGGCGGCTCCTGGGCCGCCCTGACCAACCTGGTCGGGCCGACCCCCGCGGTCATCCCCTGGACGGTCATGGCCGCCCTCGCCGCCGCCTGCGCGGTGATCGCCCTGACGGCGGCGGTGCTCCCGGCCGCCCTGACCCTGCGCGACCGCGACGGCCAGGCCGTCCTCCGCGGCGCGGCGGGCGCGGCCTGAGCCGGTAGCGGCAACCGCAAGTGCCGGTGACCCCAAGGAGGTTGCCGGCACTTCACGTTCCGGGGTGTGATTACCGCCCGCCCGCGCAGTCCGTCCGTCCGGCATCAGGTCCGCGAGGCGTTCCGGCAGGTCCGGCGGCAGGTCCGGCAGGTCCGGCTCGATCGGGCGGTGGCCGAGCAGGGCGCGGGCCCGGAAGGGGAGCAGAGCAGTCGGTGTCCGCCGGGCGCCGGGACCCCCTGGTCGGCTGATCACCTGGTCCGACGAGCCCACCATCCCTCACGGCGGCGCAGCCCCGTGGCGCCGCCGGGAGTGGCCGCCGGCCCGCGGCTAGCGTGTCCGCATGGCCGCTCAGGAACTCGACCTCGCCGCGCTTCGCCGGGTGTACGGACGCACCGGCAGCCGGTGGTTCTACACCCGGGTGGCGCGCAACGCCCGGCACTGGGGATGGACCGAGCCCGGGCAGTCGAAGTGGCGACTGTGGCGGGCGCAGCGCCGGTTGGAGGACGTGCTCGGCCAGAAGCTGGCGCTGCCCACCGGGTCCCGGGTGCTGGACGCGGGCTGCGGGGCCGGGGTGGTGGCCCGGGCGATGGCGACCCGGTTCGGGCTGCTGGTCACCGGGGTCGACGTGCTGGACTTCCACCTCGCCGAGGCCTGCCGGCTGAGCGCCCGCGCCGCGCTGGCCGACCGGACCGTCTTCAGCTGGGGCGACTATCACGAACTCCCCTTTCCGGACGACGAGTTCGACGGCGCCTACTCGATGGAGACGCTGGTCCACTCCTATCACCCGGCCCGCGCGCTGGCCGAGTTCCACCGGGTGCTGCGTCCGGGCGGGCGGCTGGTGCTGCTCGGCCCGATGAGCACCGGACCGGTGGAGGAACTGCCGCCATCCGCCCGGGCGTTGCTCGAACCGTACCTGGACGCGATGGCCATGACCGGCGCCCGGTTCTACCACGCCGGCAACCTGTCGCAGCTGCTCACCGGCGCCGGCTTCGAGGTCGAGGAGGCGCTGGACGCGACGCCGTACTACACGCCCACCACGGAGGCGGTGCACGCGTACTTCCGGCTGCCCTGGGAGGTGCTGCGCCGCTTCGGCGATCCGGCGCGGTGGCTCAACCTCCGCTCCACGGTGGAGATGTACGACGTGCGCGAGTACGTCGCCTGGTACGTTCACACCGCCGTCAAGCCGTCGAGGTGATCCCGGCGTCCGTCGAGCCCGGGGGTGCTTGGGCCTCCGAGGTCACCGAGGCGGCCAGCGACTCCCAGACCGGATCGGGCAGCCCGGGCACCGAGCGTCCCTCCGACTGCCACAGGCGGGCCAGTTCGACATAGATGGGCACCTCCGGGTCGGGTTCCGGAGGATGCCCCGCCCCGTGCAGGATCGTTTCTTCGGCTGGCCAACGCCACGCGGCCGACGCCACCCCAAAACTACTCACATCCACCCAACGCGCCCCACCCGCACCGGGTCACGGCCTCGTCAACCGGGCGGCCCGCGCGTCCACCCCGCGCGGGCCGCCCGTACGCGCCTCAGCGCCTAGGCGCCACGCTTCAGCGCCGAGGTGCCACGCTTCAGCGCCGCCGGCCCGCCGCCAGCAGCTCGGCCACCGTCGCCAGCTTCACCCGCGGCCGCCCCTGCGCCGCGCCCCGCTCGCGCTCCGCCCGGTCCACCGCGCGCAACTCCTTCAGCCCCACCGCGTCCGGCCGGCGCCGCCGAACCAGCCGCTCGAACTCCGCCCGCCCCGCCGACGGCACCGGCAGCGCCCGGGCCAGCGCGTCGTCCAGCAGCGCGTCCACCGTCTCCCGGGCGCAGGCCCGGTTGGCGCCGATCCCGCCGGACGGCCCGCGCTTGGCCCAGCCCACCACGTACGCGCCCGGCAGCGCCCGTCCGGTGGACGGGTCGACGACCCGGCCACCGCGCTGGGCGACCGTCCCGGTCCGCTCGTCGAACGGCAGCCCCGGCAGCGGCACGCCCCGGTGCCCGATCGAGCGCACCACCAGCCCGGCCCGCAGGGTGTCCCGTTCCCCGGTGGCCGCGACCGGCTCGCCGTCCGCCGTCAGCGTGGTCCGCTCGACGGTCAGCCCCGAGACCCGGCCGCCCTCCTCGGTCAGTTCGACCGGTGCCGACCGGAAGCGCAGCACGATCCGCCGCCCCGGCCCGGGCTCGGCGGCCCCGTCGTACGGCACCAGCGGCAGGCCGGCGAGCAGCCCGGCCCGCGAGTCCGGCGCGGCCGACTCGATCGCCGCCCGCACCTCCGGATGGTCCTCGACCACCAGCTCGACGCCCGGCAGCCGGCCCAGCGCCAGGAACTCCGGCCTGGTCCAGGCCGCCTGTTCGGGCCCGCGCCGGGCCAGCAGCACGACCTCCCGGACCCTGCTGCGGCGCAGCGCGACCAGGGCGTGGTCGGCGATGTCGGTGGTGGCGAGCCGGTCGGGGTCGGTGAGCAGGATGCGGGCGATGTCCACCGCGACGTTGCCGTTGCCGACCACCACCACCCGCTCGGCGGACAGCTCCACGGTGTCGGCCGGCACCGTCGGGTCGGCGTTGTACCAGCGGACGAAGGAGGTCGCGGGCAGGCTGCCCGACAGGTCCTCGCCGGGCACGCCGAGCCGTCGGTCGGCGGCCGCGCCGACCGCGTACACCACCGCGTGGTGGTGGGCGGCCAGCTCCTCGTGGGTGACGTCGGTGCCGATCTCCAGGTTGAGGTGCATCCGCAGCCGCGGGTCGTGGAAGACGCTCGCGAAGCTCTCGGCGATCCGCTTGGTGGACTGGTGGTCGGGGGCGACGCCGTGCCGCAGCAGGCCGCCGGTGACCGGCAGCCGGTCGATCATGGTGAGCTCGGCGCCGGTGCAGCGCAGCAGTTCCTGCGCGGTGTAGCCGGCGGAGGGGCCGGTGCCGACCACCGCGATCCGCAGCGTGCCGAGCTCGCCGGGCAGGCTGCGCGGGAAGCTGGGCGCGCCCCAGGCGTGGTCGTTGGGGTGGTCGCGGAACCAGTCCCGGTTGAGGCCGCCGAAGACGACGTCCGGCCCGCGCAGCCGATCGACCGGGAACACCGCGTCGACCGGGCAGGCGTCCGCGCAGGCGCCGCAGTCGATGCACGCCCGCGGGTCGATGTACAGCATGTCGGTGCGGCCGAACTCCGGTTCCTCCGGGGTCGGATGGATGCAGTTGACCGGGCAGACGGACACGCACGAGGCGTCGTTGCAGCAGGTACGGGTGATCGCGTAGGCCATGGCCGGAGTGGGTTCCTCGCTGTAGCTGATACGTAGCCGATGCGCAGCCGGTGCGCCGTCAGAGCATGTGCACGCGGCGGTAGACGGCCGCCGAGCGGCTGGTGAGCAGCCCGGCCTCGGCGAGGAAGGCCATCAGGTGCCGCGAGCTGTTGCGCATCATCGCCTTGCGGTGCTCGTTGCCCTTCACCTCCTCGAGCGCCCGCGCGACGTCCAGCCCGGCGGCCTTGTACACGCCCGGGTGGACCATGCTGCTGACGATGACGTACGCGCCGATCGCGATGCCGGTGGCCGAGGTGCGGCGGCGGGCCGGGCCCGCGTGGCGCATCCGTTCGCGGATCTCCTGCCGGGCGAACTTCATGTGCCGGGACTCCTCGACCACGTGGATCCGGGAAGTGCCGCGGACGATCTCCAGGACGTTCTCGCCGCGCATCCAGTCGCGCTGCATGACGTCCAGCACCTCCTCGGCCACCAGGATGCCCCCGTAGGCGAGTTCGCCCTTGGCGAGCGCCTTGAAGGCGCGCCCGGCCTGGGCGATCACCTTGTTGGGCCGGTAGGCGGGGACGCCCATCTTCTGGCAGGCGCGGGCGAACATGATCGAGTGGCGGCACTCGTCGGCGATCTCGGTGAGCGCGAACTGGAACTCGGCGTTGGCGGGGTCCTTGAGGTACTGGTCGCGCAGCACCATCTGCTGGAGGATCATCTCGAACCAGATGCCGGTGTTCATGATCGAGCAGACCTCGTGCCGGGTGAGGGTGACCCGCTGCCGCTCGGTCATCTCGTCCCACAGCCTGGTCCCGTAGAGGGTGCTCCACTCGGGGTTGAGGCCGTAGTGCTCCTCCGGGAGGGGGGCGTCCCAGTCGATCTCGGTCATGGGGTCGAAGGAGAGGGTGGCGGCCGACTCCAGCAGCCGCTTCGAGACGTCGTCGTCGGCCGCCGTGTGGCCGTGCTCGGTCGCCTGCCGGGGGAGAGCCATGGCTGCCTCCAGGTGCCTGCTCCTGCGGGTTCCCGCTCGCCCGCTTATTAGACGGACAGTACAATAAGAGCCCGTCCCGGAGAACCCCTCGCGCAGGGGCGAACCGGCGCGAAGCCGGGCGGCGTGCGCCCCTCCTCGCCGACCCGCGCCCGACCCGCGCCCGGCCCCGCGCGGTTCAGCGGAAGGCGGCGGCGTTCCGACGCACCCAGGCGGCGAAGCCGCGGGCCCAGCTCGCGTGGGAGGTCCGCTCCGCCGACTTCCCACGCGCCCACCCCACGCCCAGCACCCGGATCGCCCATTCCAACCGACACCCCCACGGCGCCCGGCGAGAAGTCGGCCGGGCCGACTTCTCGCGCGGTCAGCGGGAGACCAGCGCCCGGCGCGCCGCTTCTGTGAGGTACCGCCGTTCCGGGGCGCTCGGGGTGCGGGAGGCGGCCTGGCGGTAGGTCTGGGCGGCGGCCCGGGGGTCCGTGCCGAGGCGGGCGAGGAGGTGGGCGCGGGTGGCGAGGAGGCGGTGGTGTCGGGTGAGGCGCTTGTCGGCGGCCAGGTCGTCGAGGAGGGTCAGCCCGACGGCCGGGCCGTGGACCATCGCCACCGCGACGGCCCGGTTGAGCGCGACCATCGGGTTGGCGTCGAGGCGCAGCAGCAGGTCGTACAGTGCCAGGATCTGCGGCCAGTCGGTGGCGTCCGCCGTCCGCGCCTCGCTGTGCACGGCGGCGATCGCGGCCTGGACCTGGTACGGACCGGCGGTACCGGACGGCAGTGCGGCGGCCAGCAACTCCAGCCCTTCGGCGATCAGTTGGGCGTCCCAGCGGCCACGGTCCTGTTGCTCCAGCGGTACCAGCTCCCCGTACGGCCCGGTGCGGGCGGTACGGCGGGCGTCGGTGAGCAGCATCAGGGCGAGCAGCCCCGCCGTCTCGGCGTCGCCGGGGGTGAGGCGCAGCAGCAGCCGGGTCAGCCGGATCGCCTCGGCGGCCAGCCTCGGAACGGTCAGCTCCTCGCCGCCGCTGGCCGTGTAGCCCTCGTTGAAGACCAGGTACAGCACGTGCCGCACCTCGCGCAGTCGCTCCGCCCCGCTCTGCCCCTCCGGGAGTGACAGCCCGCCGCCGGAGGCCTTCAGCGTCTGCTTGGCCCGGCTGATCCGCTGCCCCATGGTGGCCTCCGGAACCAGGAAGGCGGCCGCGATCTGCGCCGTGGTCAGACCGCCGACCGCGCGCAGCGTCAGCGCGATCCGGCTCGGTACGGACAGTGCCTGGTGGCAGCAGAGGAACAGCAGGGCCAGCGAGTCGTCGGCGGTCGGATCGGCGGCGTCGGCAGCGGGTGCCAGCAGGGCGGACTGCGGGGTGGCCAGCGCGATCGCCTCCTCCCGCCGACGGCGGGCCGCCTCGCTGCGCACCTGGTCGACCAGCCGCCGGCCCGCGACGGTGACCAGCCACGCCAGCGGGCTCGCCGGCACCCCGTCCGCCGGCCACTGCACGGCGGCGGCGAGCAGCGCCTCCTGCACGGCGTCCTCGCAGGCGTCGAAGGATCCGCCGTGGCGCCGTACGAGCACGCCGAGGACCTGCGGCGCCAGTTCGCGCAGCAGGCCCTCGACGGGCGCAGGGGGGATGCTCACCCGTTCGCCGGCGACTCGTGCAGGATCGGCCACAGTTCCACCGGCTCGACGTCCGCGAACGGCATGTCGGCGGCGATCTGCTGGGCGCGCTCCAGGCTTTCGCAGTCCAGGAGGTAGAAGCTCGCCAGGTACTCCTTGGTCTCCAGGTAGGGCCCGTCGGTCACCACCGGCACCCCTTCGGCGCGCCGCACCAGCTGCGCGGCGGCCGCGTCCGCGAGCCCGTAGGCGCCGAGGAGTTCGCCGGTGTCCCGGTACTTGCCGTTGAACGCCTCCTGCTTGGCGATCGCCTCGGGCCAGGCCTCGGCGGGGAAGGAGTCCCACTTGGCCTGGTTGCCGTAGATCATCGCGACGTACTTCACGGTGCTGCTCCTCTGCTGTCCCGCACGCCCCTTCGGCGCGCTGTCACCTCTCAGTCGGAGCGGCGGCCCGGGACTTCGACATCGGTCGGGAACTTCTTCGCAGGAATTTCCGCGTCAGCCGATGTGCGCCCTGAGGTGCCGCAACACGGCCTCGGCCGGCGGCCCGACCGGGGGCTCGACCCGGGTCGGTTCCTCCGGGTAGGCCCGGGCCGACTCGAACCGATCGGCCGCGCAGTGGAGTTCGGCTCGCGAGACGAATGCTGCGGCGGTAGCGAGGCGGTCAGGAGTTGCGCCGGTCCGCTGCGTCGAAGGCGGCGAGGGATCGGGCTCCGGGTTCGAGGGCCAGGCACAGGGCCGACAGGACGGCGTGCTCCAACCCGCCCAGGGCCTCGGCGAGTTCCTCGGCCACATCCTGGGCGATCTCCGCCGCCACCGCATCCGCGGCCGTACGCGGCCCGAGCTTGCTGACGGCGGCCGCCGCACGGGTGGGGGTGAGCAACGCCGAGGCCTGGACGAGCAGCCAGGCGGGGACGCCCGCCGCGCCTTCCGGCGGTGGGAGGTACGGGCGGGCGCCGTCGTACCGTTCGCCTCGGCGAAGGCCTTCTGCTTGACCTTGATGAGGGGACGGGCCGGGTCCGACTCGCGCCACTCCCCCGCCGGCTTGAGCACGTACCCCTCGGCGAGGTTGTCCGCCGGCTCCGGCAGCCCGAGGAGCGCCGGCACCCGGCTCGGGAAGGCAACGGGCAGCTCCCGCAAGGCATTCAGCGAGCCGCGTCCGAGCAGCGGCACGCAGGTGAGCCCGGCGGCGGACGCGGCGGCCCGGAGTTCGCGGTCGGGGACCCACCACCGGCCCTCGTCCGTCCGCACCGTCGCGTCGAACGGCAGCCAGCGCAGCCCGGGCGCGTACCAGACGCCGGTCTGCACCGGTTCGACCCCGGCGACGGCGGGCACGTCGGGGTGCGGGTAGCGGCCGCCGGCCAGTTCGCCGTACACGGTGACGACGGCCGACTCCCCCCACCTCGCCCGCACCACCGCCGCGAAGCGCCCGGCGGCGACGAGGAGTTGCGGCCAGATCCGGCTCACGCCGAAGAAGGCGTCGAGTTCCTCGTCGCCCAGCAGGTCACGCCGCTTGGCGGGCCGCACCGAGGCACCGTCGCAGACCACGGCGAAGTGCGCGCCGTGCACCTTCTCCGTCGCGATCCACTCGCGGCTGCCGGGCGCGCCGGAAGCTCCCCGGGCGGGGATCTTCGGGTAGGGCTTCAGCTCGGCCACGAACAGATCCTCGCCGCAACGCCCGCCCGCCGGCAACGGGAATTCAGCGCCCGGCAGTCGTACCGGCCGCCGCCTCCCACAACCCGGCCAGGTGGGCGTGCAGCAGGTCCTCCGCCTCGGCCGCCGTCCGGTGTCCGATCAGCACGTGCGCGGTGAGTCCGTCGGCGAGGGCGAGCAGGGTACGGGCCGCGCTCCGGGCTTCCCGCCGAACGGCGGTGGCGGTGGCATCGGCGGCATCGGCGGCGTCGGCGGCGCCCGAGGCCTCCGCGATGAGCCCTGCGAGCAGCCCTTCCAGGTCGGCGTAGCTGGTCCGCAGCCCCGCCGCCAGGGCCGGGTTGACGGCGGCGGCGGCGAGGAAGGCGAGCCAGATCCGCGCCTCGGCCCGGTGCTCGTCGCGCAGCAGGGCGACCTCGCCGACCACGTGTCCGACCGTGCTCTCGGCGGACTGGGCGGGGCTGCCGACGACCCGGCCGTGGGCGCGTTCGGTGACGCGTGCGCCGATGTGGGCGAGGGCGAACTGCAGCATCTCCTCCTTGGTGCGGAAGCAGCGCTGGACGGCGCCCATGGAGACGTCGGCCCGGGTGGCGACGTCCCGCAGGGTCACGCCTTCGAAGCCCTGGGCGTCGATCAGCGCGCACACCGCCTCGGCGATCCGTCGGCGCCGCTCCTCGTGGTCGACCTGTTTCGGCATACCGCCACTTCCCGCATCCGGACTCGAAATTATTCCGATGCAAGCGTATCGACTCTCCGGCTAAGGTTCCGATGCAACTGCATCGGAACAACCTCAGGAGGCCCCATGTGGAAACTCCCCGCCACCGCCATCGCCGCCGCCGTCCGCAGCGGTGAGGTGTCCGCGCGCGAGGTGGTGGACGCCCACCTCGCCCGGATCGCCGAGGTCAACCCGCAGGCCAACGCCGTCACCCAGCTCCTCGCCGACCGCGCCCGCGCCGCCGCCGAGGAGACCGACCGGGCCCGGGCCGCCGGTGAGCGGCTCGGCCCGCTCGCCGGGGTGCCGTTCACGGTCAAGGAGTGCACCCGCATCGAGGGCGTCCCGACCACCTTCGGCACGCCGCGCTTCCGCGAGTCGACCGCCCCCGCCGACGCCATCCCGGTGGCCCGGCTGCGCGCCGCCGGGGCGGTCCCGATCGGGCACAGCAACATGCCGACCCTGATCCTGGCCGGCATGCACACCCGCAGCGAGCTGTACGGCGACACCCGCAACCCCTGGGCGCCCACCCGCACCCCCGGTGGCACCAGCGGCGGCGACGGCGTGGCGGTGGCCACCGGCATGGCCGCACTGGGGCTCGGCAACGACTCCGGCGGCTCGGTCCGTATCCCGGCCGCCTTCTGCGGGGTCGCCGCGCTCAAGCCGACCACCGGCCGGTTCGCCGCCGACCAGCGGATGCTGGGGCCGGACGATCCCGGACCGGCCTCCCAACTCCTGGTCACGGACGGCCCGTTGGCCCGTACGGTGGCCGACCTGCGGCTCGCGTACGAGACCCTGGCCGGGCCCGATCCGCGCGACCCGCGCGCCGTCCCCGCCCCGCTGTACGGCGGACCGCCGCAGAACCCGCGGGTCGCCGTGGTCACCGACCCGGGTGGCCACGGCGTCCACCCCACCGTCCGCCGCGCCGTCGCGGCCGCCGCCGAAGCCCTGCGCGACGCCGGGTACCGGGTGGACGAGGTCTCCGACGTCCCCCGGCTGGACGAGGCGCTGAAGGCCTACCACCAGCTCACCGCCACCGAGTTCGCCCCCAGCTGGCCCGCCGTGCGGCAGCTGCTGGGCGAGGGCGGCGACCGCTACATCGAGCTGACCATGCGCGACAACCCGCCCGTCGACTCCGCCGGGCTGATCCGGCTGATGAGCACCTGGATGAACATCCGCCGCTCCTGGACGGAGTTCCTGGACGCGTACCCGCTCCTGCTCGGCCCGGTCTTCACCGAGCCGCCGGTCGAACCCGGCCTGGAGTCCCGGGACCAGGCGGGGCGGGACCGGGTCGCCACAGCCATGCGGCTCTGCTCGGTCACCAGCTTCGTCGGCGTCCCGGCCGTCGCCGTCCCCACCGGGCTGGACACCGACGGCCTGCCCACCGGCGTGCAACTGATCGGGCGCCCGTTCCGCGAGGACCTCTGCCTGGCCGCCGCCCAGCACGTCGAGGACCGGCTCGGCACCCTCACCCCGATCGACCCCAGGCCGTAGGGGGGCGGGAACGACGGACCGGGCCCCACCCGGGTGGGGACTCGCCCCGCGGCCACCGGCACCCGGCCGTCAGCGCCCGGCCGGTGCGGCGTCCGCCTCCCGCAGGGCGGCGGAGAGGACGCGGGCCTCGTGCTCGGTCATCCGCGGGGTCTCGTACGGCACGGCGTTGACCCAGCGCTGGGTCAACCGGGCGATCCGCTCGCCGTAGCGCCGCGCGGTGAGCAGGTCGCCGCGCGACCCCGCCTGCTCCGGGCCCTGATCTGCGTGGCTCTGGCTCATCAGGCCCAGCCAGGAGCCCAGCCGGTTCACGTCGTCACGGGTGCCACCGCTCCAGTTGTTGCCCGGCATGTCGCCCACGCCGATCCACTGCATGCCCAACTGCGCGGCGAACACCGCCAGCTGCTGCAGGACGGCCAGCTTGTCGCCGCTCTGCGAGGCGGACATGGTGAACCCGCCGGCCAGCTTGTCCTTCCAACCCTGGGTGACGAACGGAGTGAACGCGGCCTCCATGAACGCCTTGAACACCGCCGACACGCTGCCCATCAGCGTCGGGCAGCCGAACACGACCGCGTCGGAGCGGGCGAGCAGCGCCAGCACCTCCGGGTCGTTCCAGCGGCCCGCGTTGACGTCCTCGGCCCGGAGCTCGGCGAGGTGCACCTCGGCGCCCGGCACCAGCCGCGCGCCCTCGGCCAGGTGCTCGGCCAGGACCCGGGTGTGCCCGTGCACCGAGTGGTAGACCACCGTCACCGTGACGGTCGGCGCGTCGTACGCGCGGTCAACGCCCTGCTCGCGGTCAATGTCCTGCTCGCGGTCAACGCCCTGCTCGCGGTCAACGCCCTGCTGCTCAACGTCATTGAGTGCCATGTCGATTCACTGCTTTCGTCGGCGGGAGAACCCCTGTCTGCCCACCCATCCCAGCCTGCGCGCGGCACGGCATCAACGCCGAAGACCGGCACACAGCGATCGGCCGTACCGATCGATCGCATTAGCCTTGCGCTGTGGACAGGATCGAACTGGAAGCGTTCGTCGCGGTCGCCGAAGAACTCCACTTCGGCCGTGCCGCCGCCCGCCTGCACCGGGGGCAGCCCACCGTCAGCGACGCCGTCCGGCGACTGGAGACCACCCTGGGCGGGCAGCTGTTCCACCGCACCAGCCGCCGGGTGTCCCTCACCGACCTCGGTGCCGAACTGCTGCCCGACGCCCGCGCCGCCCTCGCCCAGCTGCGCCGCTTCCAGCAGCGCGGACGCGCCCTGGCCGCCGGCGACCGGTCCGGCACCACGCTCGTCGTCGGCCACGCCGAATACACCGGCCACCAGCTGCTGTTGCGCTGCCTGCCGCAACTGCGCGACCGCTTCCCCGACGTGACGATCGTGCCCGAGGCCATGCCGACCACCGCCCTGCTCACCGCCCTGCGCGCCGGGACGATCGGGCTCGGCATCGGCTGGGCGACCGACGGCGTCACCGGCGTCCGCGCGCGGGTGCTGTCCACCGAACGGTTCACGGCCCTGGTCCCCGAGGCCCACCCGCTCGCCGACCGCACCGAGTTGAGCGCCGCCGAACTCTCCACCACCGGCCTGCTCACCTGGCCCCACCAGATCAACAGCGGCCTCTGCGACCGCCTGCTGACCGCCTTCCGGATCGGCGGAGCCGACCTGCGCATCATCCGCACCGCCGACAGCGTCCACGCCATCGCCGCCCACGTCGCCGCCGGAACGGGCATCGGCATCACCGTCGAGTCCGCGCTCGACCACCAGCCTCCCGGCCTGCGCGTCATCCCCCTCACCGGCCCCTCCACCACCGCCGACCAGGTCGTCCTCACCCCCACCGACCCCTCGGACCCCGCCGCCGCCCTGCGCGACCTCCTGCTGCACGCCTCGGCTACTCTTCGTGTCGGCTGACATCCTCTGCGTGAGAGGATCTCGGCACAGTGCGATCCGATCCCGAGGAGTGGGCATGGCCGAGCGCCAGAACGGCACCGTGAAGTGGTTCAACGACGAGAAGGGCTACGGCTTCATCACCCCGGAAGCCGGCCCCGACCTGTTCGTCCATTTCCGGGCGATCGAGGGGAGCGGCTTCAAGTCCCTGGTGGAGGGTCAGAAGGTCACCTTCGAGGTCACCCAGGGCCAGAAGGGCCTGCAGGCCGACAAGGTCCGGCTCGTCACGGAGTAGCACGACGGCGGACCTCTCGCGCGCCCGGACGGTGTCGACCGTCCGGGCGCGCGTTCGTTCCCTCGGCGGTACGGCCGAGTTGCCGCAGACGCTCCTCCCATCCTCTCCGGCATAGCGTTCACCATCATTCATTGCAATGATTCCCTCGGGGGCCGTTGCGTTACGCTCCAGCGCATTGCAATGATTTACCGTCATTGACCTGCACTCACAGCCACTTCACGCCTTT
The DNA here is from genome assembly GCF_027627435.1 of Kitasatospora cathayae. GTDB lineage: Bacteria > Actinomycetota > Actinomycetes > Streptomycetales > Streptomycetaceae > Kitasatospora > Kitasatospora cathayae. The sequence continues at coordinate 2,902,996 of NZ_CP115450.1, forward strand.
CTGTAGTTGCCAGAACAATGAACGCAACGTAGCGTTTCCGGCGTAAGAAACAGCAGGCCGAAGCGGCCCACCCCACCGAACGAGGAGCACACCATGCAGAACTTCGACACCCCCGCCGCGATCACCGCGATCCTCGACGTCCCGGCCGGCCGCGTCCGGTTCGCCGCCTCCGACCGCACCGACACCGTCGTCGAGGTCCTCCCCGCCAACCCCGCCAAGAGCCGCGACGTCGAAACCGCCGAGCAGGCCGTCGTGACCTACGCCGACGGCGTCCTGCGGATCCGCACCGCCGAGCCCAGGAACGTGCTCCTCGGCCCCGGCGCCCTGGACATCACCGTCCAGCTGCCCGCCGGCTCCCACGTCGAAGCCAGGACCGAGAGCACCGAGCTCCGCTGCGCCGGCCGCCTCGGCGACGTCGCCTACCGGGGCGCGTACCGCCAGATCAAGGTCGACGAGGCCGCGAGCCTGCGCCTCACCGCGGTCGACGGCGACATCGAGGTCGGCCGGATCAACGGCAACGCGGACATCAGCACCTCGCGCGGCGACATCCGGATCGACGAGGCCGGGCGCGGCGCGGTCGCGCTCAGCACCATGTCCGGCAGCATCACGATCGCCGCCACCGCGGGCGTCTCCGCCACCCTGGACGCAGGCACCGACCACGGCCGGATCAGCAACTCCCTCAAGAACGACGGCAGCGCCGAACTCCGGATCCGCGCCACCACCTCGAGCGGCGACATCACCGCCCGCAGCCTCTGACGGACACCGGACACCGGTCGCCACGGTGCACCAACGGGTTCCGGGTCCCTACTTGGACCGCAGCCCGTCCAGGACGCCCTGCACCTGCTGGGTCACGGCCGGCGGCAGCGTGCCGAACCTCAGCGACTCGCCCGTCGCCTGGCCCGGCCCGCTGACCGCGTACGACGCGAAGCTCGCCATGACGTCGGTGCCCTCGCCGCGTTCGCAGAAGTCGAGGTAGCCGAAACCGACCACGGGACAGCCGTTCCTGACCGGCTTCCGGTAGTCGAGCTTGACCGTCAGCCTGCTGCCCGAGCTCTCCACCGTGCGGGTCGCGGCCATCGTGCCGGCGCTCTGGGTGCTCGGGGCCGCGTCGGAGTCACCGGCGCGGTGAACGCGCCGCTGACCTTGCGCGCCGCCGTGACCTCCAGCCGGAACCGGGCCCGGAACTCCGCGTCCGCGGCCAGCTCGGGCCGGATCACCTTGACCGCCACCTGACGGCCGGACACCGACCGGGCGCGGTAGACCACACCCATCCCGCCCGCGCCGAGCCTGCCCTCCAGGAGGTAGCGGCCGATCCCCCGCGGATCGTTCTCCAACAAGCTCACGTGCCGAAACCCCCAAGGCATGCACGGCCGACCGATCCGGCCTAGTGGGGCACGGGTTCGCACCCGGGGCGCGGCCTCCGGGAACCCGACGGGCCGGCCGCCGCCCCGGGAAAACAAAGCGGCCGGTCGATCCGAAGATCGACCGGCCGTTCGCTGTGCGCGAGGGGGGAGTTGAACCCCCACGCCCTTTCGGGCACTGGAACCTGAATCCAGCGCGTCTGCCTATTCCGCCACCCGCGCATCTGGGTGATGGGTTAACTATAGACCATCTGGAGGGGTGCCTCTGACCACCACCTGGGCGTGGACGGGGCGCTGTCCCTTGTTTGCCCTGACCGGCCGATTGCCACGATGATGTGCCGCCACTACGAAGCGGGAGCGCGCGAGCATGGACCTCCAGGTCGATTACGAGGCCACCACCGAGGACATCGTCGCCTCCGTCGTGGCGAACGCGGCCGCCCGGCTCTGGCTCCGGTGGGCCATCGTCGGTCTGTGGTTGCTGCTGACGGCGGCCTTTCTGGCCGCGGGCAGCACCTGGTTCGCGATAGCGGCGTTCTTCTTCGGGTTCGTGCAGGTGGTGAACATCACCGCGGGCGGCAGGCGGATGGGTCTGAAGGTCGCCCCGCGCTACGTCGGGCCGACGGTCGTCAGGCTCACCGACGACGCCCTCCACCTGAAGACGCCGGCCCTGGACCGCACCATTCCCTGGTCCTCGGTCAACAAGGTGGCGCACAACCCCGTGGCGTGGACGGTGCTGTCGCAGAAGGTGGGCACCCCGCCGCTCTCGGCGACGGTGCTCAAGGCGCCGTTCACCGAGGCGCAGCGCGCCGAGTTCGACGCTTTCCTGGCCCGCCTGCCCAAGGTGAGCCACAAGGGCCGCAGCACGAACGACCAGCTCGTGCGACCGGCCGCCGGATAGGCGAGTACAGCCGACCGCGGTGAACTCACCACATCCCAGCGATCGGAGGCCACTTGACGGGTCCGATGATGCCCAAGGTGTGCCGGTCGGGTTCGCCCTCTGGGGGCGACGGGTCTCCTGGATGGGCAGTTCCCCGTGTCGGAGCGACTGCAGCGCAACCAACTCGTGATCGATGAGTTCCGATCCGCCGGGCCTGGCGCCCCGGCCTGCGAGCATGGGCCCTCCGACACATCGAGCTGGGGGACCTCATGGAGCTACGGCAGCTGCGCTGCTTCGTCGCCGTCGCCGAGGAGCTGCACTTCGGCCGGGCCGCCGAGAAGCTGCTGCTCGGGCAGCCCGCCGTGAGCCAGCAGGTGCGGCGGCTGGAGCGGGAGTTGAAGGTCGAGCTGTTCGACCGCTCGCCCCGGTACGTCCGGCTGACGCCGGCGGGCGAGCGGTTCCTGCCGGCCGCCCGGAACGTCCTGGTGGCCGAGGACGCCGCCCGCGCCCTCGCCGCCGATCTGGCCGTGCCCGCCGTGCTGCGGCTCGGCACCGTCACCGGGCTCGGCGAGCGGCTCGACCTGATCCTGGACACCTACCAGCGGCAGGCCCCCGGGGTGCGCGTGGAGCTCCAGTCCGTCCCGGTGCGGGAGCGGCTGGCCCGGCTGTCGGACGGGCGCCTCGATGCCGCCTTCGTGCGCGGGGCGATCGCCGGGAGCAGCCCCGAGCTCCGCTTCCTGCCGGCCTGGGAGGACGAGTTGGTGCTCGCGCTGCCCGCCCGGCACGCCCTCGCCGACCGGTCCGAGGTCGATCTCGCGGACCTCGCCGACCTGCCGCTCCGGCTGATCGACCGTCGCGACAACCCGGCGCTGGTGGACCTGGTGCTGGGCGCTTGCGCGCAGGCCGGCTTCCGGCCGGTCCTCGGCCCGGCGCACGGCGCCCTGCAGGACACCCTGGCCTCGATCGGCACCGGAACCCCGATGTGGACGGTGGTGTACGCCGCCAACGCCCGGATGACGAACACCCACCGGGTCGCCTTCCGACCCTGCCGGACCAGGCTGGCGCTGCCGACCTCGATCGCCGTACGACGCTCCGCCCCGCTCCCCCGGCTACTCCTGGAAGCCTGCCGCAGAACACCCCCGACCTGGGACGATCAGGATTCGTGATCGCTGTCAGAGCGATTCGGGTCTGGGTGCGGGCGGCCGGATCGGGTGGACTGTTCTCAGCCGGGGAAACCGGCGGAAGAGCCGGGCGGAAGAGCCCGGCAGGACAACCCGTCAGGAGCCGAAGATGCCGATCGTCACCATTCAGCAGGGTCCGCGCGACGTCGAGCAGAAGCGCGAGCTGGTCAAGAAGGTCACCGAGGCCTTCGTGGAGGCCCTGGAGGTCCCCGCCGAGAGCGTGTTCGTGTGGATCCAGGAGTACCAGCCGGAGAACTGGGGCGCCGCCGGCAAGCTCACCGCCGACCGGTAGCCGCCGCAGGCCGGTCCCGGGCGTTGAGCGGGCCCGCCGGAGAAGTCCCGGCGGGCCCGCCCCCCGAGAAGACGGCCCGCGACCGCACGGAGCACCGGATCGGCTCCTCGCCCCCCGCAGTCCCGGCTGGCGAACTTTCTCGCCAATTCCGACCGCTTCGACCTCGACCCGCGCACGTTGCAACTCCCGCCGATCGACGGAACCAGCACCGGCGGGCTTCGGCTCGACGGCACGCCCGTTCCGGTCGAGATCCACCACAGCCTGGGCTGCCGCAGCGCACTCATCCCCCAACTCCCGGGCCAGGACGGCTATGTGATCGTCACGCGCCAGGCGAGCACTGGGCCGCCGTCACCGATCCGACCCTCCGCCCGCCGACGGACCTCCCGTCAGACTTCTGACCCGACATGGCCTGAACTCGACAACGCCGGACGAGGGATGGGGTTAGCCTGACGACATGGTTGCAAACTACAAGGAAGAAGTGGCCATGACCGACCAGGAGTTCGTCAGCGCACCCGCCTTGATCCTCCGGTCCCTTGCCTCCGACCCCCACCGGCGGGCCATCACCACCGCCGACGGCGTCGAGATCACCGCCGGCGACTTCGCCGCCGCCACCTACCGCCTCGCCCACGAGCTCCTGGCCCGGGGCATCAGCCGCGGCTCGACCGTCACGCTGCTCACCGGCAACACCCCCGAGGCGCTCAGCGCCCGCTACGCCGCGGGCCTGGCGGGCGCGCGGGTGGTCAACCTGTACGACGGGATGAGCGCCCCGGTCCTGGCCGAGATCACGGCCAGCGTGGACACCACCGTCCTGCTGGTGGACGCCGAACGCTACGCGCACGCCGCCGAGTTGCTCCCGCTGATCGACGTGCCGACCGTCCTCACCCTCGGCCCCGGGCCCGACGGCACCGACCGTACGGACGGCACCGGTCCCACCGGCATCGGCCAGGACGTGATCGCCGCCTCCGCCCACCGCCCCGCCACCGAGCCCGCCGTACCCATCGGCCCCGAGGACCACATCGGCATCCGCCACACCGGCGGCACCACCGGCATCCCCAAGGGCATCCTGAGCCTGCACGGCCCCTACCGCGACATGTTCGAGGTCGCCTTCGCCGGCCGCCCCGAGGACGAGCCGCCCCGCCTGCTCGCCGCCACCTCGCTCGCCCACCTCGCCGGCGTCCTCTGCGACGTGGCGCTCCAGCGCGGCGGCTCCGTCGTCCTCCAGCGCTCCTTCGAGCCCGGCGAGGTGCTCGCCGCGATCGAACGCGAACGCATCACCGACATGTGGGTGCTGCCCCCGCTGATCTACCAGCTGCTCGACCACCCGGCCATCGGCCGCACCGACCTGTCCAGCCTGCGGCGGCTCGACTACGGCGGCTGCGCCTCCTCCCCGACCCGGATCCGCGAGGCCGTCAAGGTGTTCGGGCCCGTCCTGGTCAGCCTCTACGGCATGTCGGAGGCGCAGAAGATCGCCGTCCTCACCCCCGCCGAGCACGCCCGGTTCGGCGAGGACGGTCCGCTCCCGGTCGGCCGACCCTTCCCCGACGTGGAGGTGGAGATCCGAGCCGCCGACGGCACCGTGCTGCCGAACGGCGAACAGGGCGAGGTGCACGTCCGCTCGGCCACCCTGATGGCCGGGTACTGGAAGCAGCCCGAGCTCACCGCGCAGGTGCTGCAGGGCGGTTGGCTGAACACCGGCGACATCGGCTACTTCGACGCGGACGGCTACCTCTACCTCGCCGACCGCCTCAAGGACCTGATCATCGTCGTCGGCGGCCACGTCTACCCCACCGAGATCGAGGACCTGCTGCTCACCCACCCGGCCATCGCCCAGTGCGCCGTCTACGGCGTCCGCGACGACCAGCAGGCCGAGCACGTCCACGTCGCCGTCGTCCCCGCCCAGGGGCAGCAGCCGCAGCTGGACGAGGTCCGCGCCTTCGTCACCGCCAACAAGGGCCGCATCTACGCCCCCGAGGCCCTGCACCTGGTGGAGGCCATCCCACTGACCTCGGTCGGCAAGCCGGACAAGAAGCGCCTCCGCGAGGCCTTCGCGGGCTGAGACCGCCCGGGCATCACCGAACCCCTACGGAACCCCGCCCGGATCGCCACCCGGTTTCACCCCAAGGCGGGGTTTGGCTCAATGGACCACCGGCCGGGTGCCGAGGAGCCAATGGGGGTGGCGGCGCTGAGGGCCGCCACCCCTCCCCCTCTCCTCCGCCCTCCCCTCTCCCCTCTCCCCGACGGCCGGTGTTCACCGCTCAGCAGCGGCGGCATCCAGGCAGCACTCCACGAAGTCCCGCACCACCGGGCTCCCGTCGTCCGCCGGGGACCAGGCCACCCCGATCCGGCTCGGGCTCACGCCGCTCACCGGCCGGTAGGTGATCCCCGGCCGGGCGTAGAAGCGGGCGGTGGACTCGGGGGCGAGAGCGATGCCGTAGCCGTTGGCGATGGCGCTCAGCCAGTCGTCCGGGTGCTCGACGACGGCGCCGAAGCGGACCGGGTGCCCCTCCCGCTCGTCGGCGGCGACCCAGTAGTCCCGCCAGCGGCCGGTCTCGGCCGGGGCCGCCACGAAGGGCTCGTCCCACAACGCACGGAACGGGACCACCTCCAGCGCGGCCAGCGGGTGCGCCGACGGCAGGGCGACCCAGCGCGGCTCGCTGAACAACTCGGCCACCCGCAGCCGCTCCTGCCCGGGGAACGGCAGCCGCAGCAGCGCCACGTCCGCCTCCCCGGCGGCCAGGCCCGCGGTCGGATCCGACCAGGCCGTGTGCCGCATCTCGACCCGCCAGCCCGGGTGGCGGGCGGTGAACCCGGCGACGATGCCCGGGGTCGCCTCGTTGGCGGCGCTGGCCAGGAAGCCGACCCGCAGCACCTGCTCCGCCCGGCTCGCCGCGCTCCTGGCCTCCCGCAGCACCGCGTCCCAGTCCGCCAGCAGCCCCGGCACCCGCGCCGCCAGGCTGCGTCCGGCCACGGTGAGCGCCATCCCGGCCCGGGACCGTACGAACAGCTGCACGCCGAGCAGGTTCTCCAGCTGCCGGATCTGCTTGGTCAGCGCGGGCTGGGAGACGTACAGCCGCTCCGCCGCGCGGGTCAGGCTGCCGTCCTCGGCGACGGCGGCGAAGGTGCGCAGCAGCCGGATGTCCACATCCATTCCTCCAGGTTATGGAAGCAGGTATTGGACGCAAGGGGAGCGCCCCGAAGAGGCTGGGTGGCGAGGCGGAACCCGTCCCGGCCCCGCCCCGATCCCCTAACCCGATCCCCCACCCCGATCCCCCCGCTCCGGCACGAAGGAAACCCCATGTCCAGCGCCCTGGTCATCGTGACCGCCCTCGCCATCGCCGCCAACGGCGGGATCGCCGCCGCCGACCTCGCCAGGGCCGAGTTCGTCCTGGCCAACTCCGCCGAGGTGAACGTCAAACCGGAGTGGGTCCCGTGGCTGGCCGCGCTCAAGCTGGCCGGGGTCGTCGGGCTGCTGATCGGCCTGGTCGCCTTCCCGCCGCTGGGCCTCGCGGCCGCGCTCGGGCTGGTGCTGTTCTACGTCGGGGCGGTGGTCACCCACGTCCGCGCCGGTGTCATCCACAACATCTACTTCCCCGCCGGCTACCTCGCCCTGGCCGTCGCGACCCTCGCCCTCACCCTCGCCCGCTGAGACCTCCGGGGGCCTACACCACCGCCGCGCACACCTTGGCGCCGCCGTCCAGCACGCCCACTCGGCGCCGTACCGGCCGCTGTGCGCCGGGCGGTCGGCCTGGACGGTGACGACGGCGGTGATCGCCATGATGACGTTGGCGGTCTTCGGCACCCGCCCGGCGGACACCTATGCATACTGCAACGAGCTCAGCCGTCAGTAGGTCACAACCACCGTCCGGGCACCGGGCACCACGCGGACCGACCCGTTCCGCACTCGCTACAGCTTCGCGAGGAACTCCCGTACGACGGCGGCGAGTTCGTCAGCCGCACCGATCGGCAGCAGGTGGTCGCCGGCCAGCTCGACGGCGACCGTGCCGGGGCGGCGGGTGACGGCCTCGGCGGCCTGCTCGGCCGGGATCACGCCCTCGGTGCCGCGCACCAGCAGGGCGGGGCAGTCGGTGGCCGTCCACTCGGCCCAGTGGTCGCCGTGGACGAGTTCCTCGGAGTCGTACATGTCCTTCGGGTGGAAGGGCAGCCGCCAGCTGCCGTCCGCGTTCTCCCGCAGCCGGTCGGCGAAGTACGGGGCGGCGGGGCCGAGTGCGGCGACCAGCTCGTCCCGGCTCGGCGCGTCGTACGGCAGGCCGAGCAGGAACGCCAGCGGGTGCGGGCCCTCCAGGCCGAGCACCAGCGGGGCCTCGATGTTGACGATCGCCTCGACCCGCTCGGGGTGCCTGGCGGCGAACTGGTAGGCGTTGATCCCGCCCAGCGAGTGGCCGAGCAGCACCGCCTTCGCCAGCCCGAGGTGGTCGAGCAGCGCCTCGACGTCGGCGAGGTAGCCCTCCCGCGAGTAGTCCGCCGCCCGCTCCGACTCGCCCTGACCGCGCTGGTCGGGCGCGATCACCCGCCAGTCGGCGCCGAGTTCACCCGCGAGCCGGGCCCACACGGCGCCCTCCGACAGGTGCCCGTGCAGGGCGACCAGCGGCCGGCCCGTCCCGCCGAAGTCCAGGTAGGACAGTCGGCGGCCGTCGATGGCCAGTTCATCGCGGACGGCTTCGGCAGTGCTGGCGGCGGCGTTGGTGGCGTCGTTCATTTCCGGTTCCCCCTTGTGGAGCGATTGACGTGATCACCATACTCGGAGTTAGCACGCACGTGCAAGACATTTGTTCAATACGAATGTACAAGACATATGTGCAATACGCTTGTCCAAGACACATGCGCAAGACATCCGTCCAAAGGAGCCGCCCGGATGCCCGACCACCCGCCGCACGACTGGACCGCCACCGAGCAGCGCCTCTGGCACGCCTACCGCCGCGGCGAACGGCTCGACCTGCGGGACGGCGCCCCGCAAGGCGCCGACGACCCGGCCCGCTCCGCCGACTGGCCGTCCGAACGCGCCGTCCGGGCCGAGGCATTGACCCACCTGCTGCTCCAGCCACCGCCCGCCGAAGCCGGCCGGATCGCCCGCCTCGACCTCCAGGGCGCCCGCATCACCGGCCGGCTCGACCTCACCGGCGCCCGGATCGGCGCCCCCGTGAAACTCAAGGACTGCGCCTTCGCCGAACGCGTCCTACTCGACTACGCCGAGATCACCTGGTGGAACCTCGACAGCGCCCACCTCCCCGGGCTGGACGCCGAAGGCCTGCGCGTCGACCTCTGGCTCGGCCTGCGGGACGCCACCGTCACCGACGAACTCTGGCTCCACGACGCCCGCATCACCGGTGGCCTCGACCTCAGCCGCACCACCCTGCGCGGGGACGACGGCTTCGCCCTGATGGGCAAGCAGATGACCATCGACGGCGGCCTGCGCGCCCAAGGCCTGCGTGCCGAAGGCGAGTTGCGGCTCTCCCGGGCCCGCATCACCGGCACCCTCGACCTCACCGGCGCGCTCCTCACCGCCACCGACGGCGGCGCCGCCGACCTCGAGGACCTGCACGCCCGCCGGGTGCTCCTCGGCCTCCACCCCGACTCCACCGGCACCCTCACCCTCGCGGCCGCCGAACTCGGCACCCTGGTCGCCGATCCGGCCCGCTGGCCCGCCGGCTGCACCCTCGACCTCACCGCGACCGCCTTCACCGGCCTGGAACCCACCGCCGGCTGCCCCGCCCGGGCCCGGCTCGGCTGGCTGGCCGCCCACGTCACCGCGCCCTCCCCCGCCCTCCACGCCCGCGTGGCCGCCGCCTACCGCCAGGCCGGGCAGGAACAGGCCGCCCGGGACGTCCTGATCCGCAAGGAGCGCCTGCGCCACCAGGCCCTCGGCCCGGCCGGGAGGGCCTGGGGCCTGCTCCTCGAGGCCGTCGTCGGCTACGGCTACCGCCCCGCCCGCGCCCTGCTCTGGCTTCTCCTCCTGTTGGCCGGCGGCACCAGCTACTTCGCCCTCACCGGCCCGCCCCGCGCCGTCAACCCCGGCGGCGGCCCCGCCTGGGACCCTCTGCTCTACGCCACCGACCTGGTGGTCCCCTTCCTCGGCCTCGGCCAGCGCGCCGCCTGGGACCCGGGCGGCGCCGCCAAGGCGGTGGCGCTGGCGCTCACCGTCGCCGGCTGGGTCCTCGCCACCGCCGTGGCGGGCGGCGCGGCACGGGTGCTGAACCGGAGCAGCTGAGGCCCGGCCAGGTGCTGGTCAGGGCCCCGGTCAGGCCCCGGTCAGGCGGCCCCGAAGTGCCGTTTGGTGTCCGCGATCAGGGTCCGCGGGAAGGCCTTGTTCGGGAGGTCCGTCAGTGCCGGCGGGCGGGCGAGTAGCGAGTTCAACTCGAAGGCGAAGGTCCAGGTGAAGCGGGTGCCGGTCGGGGTGGGTTCGAGCAGGTAGTCCTCGCCGAAGCGGCGGAACAGCGGCAGGCTCGCCTGGGTGACGCAGAAGGAGTGCCGCTCGCCTTTGTCCCAGCGGACGAACTCCTCCCGCAGCCGCAGCAGGTGCCGCACGGTGATCTCCACCGCCGTCGACACCTTCAGCTACACCAAGTCCGTCCTCGACAAGCCCCTCCTCGCCGACCCCCTCCGGCCCGCCTACCCGCCCTTCCCCCCTCAAGTCCCGCCTGCTGCGCTGCCTCCTGTGGCCCCGTCGACCAAGTGGTCCGGTCCGGAAGCCCTTCGGGGGTTGATCACACCGACTGCAGGGCGGAGCATCTTCGGGTCCGCCGAGTGTGTGTCGGTCGAGCCCGGCCGGCAGACCGTTCAAGTCGGAAGTAGTGAACTTCCACCGGCATGGCCGTGCCGCGGCGTGGTAGCGGTGTTCGGAGCCTCGGCCCCTGACCTGAGCAAGGTCGGTGAAGTCGTTGTGCGAGAGGACCTTGCGCTCGTTCGACTGAGCGGACTGACCGATTCGTGCCCGGTCAGGGCCGGGTCGGATCGTCAGGGCCGGTTAGGGTCGGGGTGCATCACCATGAAGAGCGACCAGGCGGGCGCGGTCGGGTCGTCCGGGCGGGCGGCGAACTCCTCGAGCAGGGCGTGGAGCCGGGTCTGGAACTCCTCCATCTCCGCTGGCGGCAGGCGCAGCCCGAGCCGGGTGCTGTCGACCTCGGCCGCAGGGGCTAGGGCCAGTTCCTCCAGGAACGCGTCGAGCATCGACCGGTCCTGTGCGGCCGCATCGAGCTGCCAGGACTTCCGCGTCGCCAGATAGGGAATCTCCCGTGCGCTACGCGCGCCGCGTCGCTCCTCCTGGGCCTCCAGAAAACCGGTACGCACCAGTGTCCTGGTGTGGTGCAGCACGCTGGCGGGATCGCGGCCGAGGATCGCCGCGATCTCCTTGTTGGTGTGCGCCTCACCGAGGCAAATGCGCAGGATGCGCAGGCGGAGCGCGGAGGCGAGCGCCTTCGCCTCCGCGTCGCTAGCCAACCTGCGTTCGGTCATGGTCGACAGTCTACTGAGGGGTCGGGAGGGTAAGTGATTGACAAATCCCAATCACTCTTCCATGGTAGCCCGCATGACTGCTCCCGAGCCCTTGCCCAACCGACCGGCCTACCGTGGCGGACTGTGGCGGCACGTCGACTTCCGTCGACTATGGGCCGGCGAGACGGTCAGTCAGTTCGGGACAGCCATAGGCCAGTTAGCCATTCCTCTCGTCGCCGTTGTGGTGTTGCATGCCAGCACCTGGCAAGTCGGCGTGCTGGCGGCGTGCGAGACCGCGGCGTTCGTGGCAGTGGGCTTGCCGGCCGGCGCATGGGTGGAACGGATGCGCTTCCGTCGGGTGCTGATCGTCAACGACCTTGTTCGGACCGCCCTGTTGGCCTGGGTCCCGATGGCTCAGCTCCTCGACGTGCTGACGATTGAGCAGTTGTACGTGGTTGCGCTCGTCACCGGGGTGAGCACGGTCTTCTTCGACGTGGCCTATCAGTCTTACCTGCCCCAGCTGATCGACCGGGAGCTGCTGGTCGAGGGCAACGCGAAGCTCCAGGCCAGCGAGTCGGTCAGCCAGATCGCGGGCCCGAGCCTCGGAGGCGCGCTGATCCAGGCGCTCACCGCGCCCTACGCGCTGCTCGTCGACGCGGTGAGCTTCCTGTGGTCGGCCGCGTGGGTGACGCGGATCGAGGTCCGGCCGCCACGCCCCGAGCGCGGCCCCGACCCCAACCTGCTGCGGGAGATCCGCGACGGTCTGCGGTTCGTGCTCGGCAACCAGATACTCCGCGCCATCGCCATGTGCACCAGCTCGGCCAACCTCTTCGGTTCGGTGATCTCCGCCGTCTTCTACGTACTGCTCGCCCGCCAACTGCGACTCTCGCCGGGCGTCATCGGCCTGCTCACCTCGACCGCAGCGGTGGGCGGCCTGATCGGTGCACTGGTGGCCGGACGGTTCGCAGCGAAGGTCGGCCAAGGCCCGGCCATCTGGATCGCAAGCGCGGTCGCCGGACCCTGCGCGCTGGTCACCCCGTTCGTGCAGCGCGACTGGACGCTGGGGCTGCTTGCGGTCGCGCAGATCGCGATGTGGATGGGCATCGTGGTCTACAACGTCAACCAGGTCAGCTTTCGGCAGGCGCTGTGCCCGCCCGGGCTGCTCGGCCGGATGAACGCGACGATGCGTTTCCTGGTCTGGGGCGCGATGCCCTTCGGGGCTCTGCTCGGCGGCCTACTCGGCTCGACGATCGGCGTCCGCGGCACGCTGCTGGTCGGGGCGGTCGGCCGGTCACTCACCTTCCTGCCCGTCTTCCTGTCGCCACTGCGCCAGATGCGCGAACTGCCGTCCTACGCTGAGCCGACGACGGAGGGGAAGCCCGCTGCCAGCCCGTTGGTGCCAAGCAAGCCCTGAGAATGAGGCGAGTGCATGCTCGGCACAATCATCAGCCCAGAGCGCGATTGACCAGTGGTCGTCCAAGCGTCGTCCAGCGGAAGGTCGTCTCGCCCAACGAGTTCACCGACCTTGCCCAGGTCGGGGACCGGCTCCGAGCCTTCGAAGACCGCTACAACGCCACAGCGCAGCCGTTCCAGCGCAGGTTCACCACCTCCGACCTGGACGATCTCATGGCCAGGCTCGACCGGCACACCGTCGAACGCCATGAAGAATCCTCGTTCCGCCTTACCGCGTGGTCAACCCCCGCAGGACTCTTGCGGAGCTCACCACTAAGCTTCGACGGACCGTCAATCCACCGGGGGGGGAAGCCATGGGCAACGAGATCAGCGGCAACGTCACGATCACCGGCCAGGTCATCCAGTCGACCAGCGTCACGCTCGGCGGCACCGACCCCGACGGACCCGCCCGGGCGTCGGAGCACCTGGCGAAGGCCATCACCGACGACCTCGACACCCTGGGCGCACCGGTACAGCTCACCCGCGGCGAATACCGCGCGCTCCTGCGCCTGCTCGCCCACCTCGACGACACGAACGCCCCGGAGGCCGCCCCCGCCCTGGAACTCGCCGACCGCCTCCGCGGCCGCTGACCCGCCCGGGCGCCGGGCACCTCGGCCAGGGCCTGCCCAGCGGATCTCGCCGGGCGCGTGACGCCGGGCAGGCCCTACCCCTCCTCCCGCCCGCGGAACGCCCGCCGGTACTCCCTCGGCGCCACGCCCACCCGTGCCACGAACACCGGCCGCAACGACACCGCCGAAGCGAAGCCACACCGCGTCGCGACGGTGTCGACCGGCAGGTCCGTCTCCTCCAGGAGGCGTTGGGCGGTGAGGATGCGCTGGTCGAGGAGCCAGCGCAGCGGGGTGGTGCCGGTGGTGGTGGTGAAGTGGCGGGCGAAGCTCCGCTCGGACATCAGGGCCGCGGTGGCCATCCGCCGGACGTTCCAGGGGGTGTCGAGGGAGGCGAGGATCTCGGCGCGGACGCGGGCGAGCGGGTCCTCCTCGTCGACCGGAGGCACCGGGCTGGGGATGAACTGGGCCTGGCCGCCGGCCCGGAAGGGGGCGGTGACCATGGCGCGGGCGATGGTGGCGGCGGCCCGCTGGCCGTGGGCGGTGCGGACGAGGTGGAGGCAGAGGTCGATGCCCGCCGCGACGCCGGCCGAGGTCCACAGGCCGTCGCCACCGGTGAACAGCACTTCGGGGCGGACGGTCACCGCCGGGTGACGGCGGGCGAGTTCGGGGGCGAGGGCCCAGTGGGTGGTGGCCTCGCGGCCGTCGAGCAGCCCGGCTTCGGCGAGGACGAAGGCGCCCGCGCAGAGGGAGGCGATGGGGACTCCGGCGGAGGCGACGGCCCGCAGGGCGTCCAGGACTTCCGGGGGCCGCCGGGCGGCCGGATCCTCGACGCCCGGGACCACCACCAGGTCGCAGGCCGTCAGTGCGTCCAGTCCGAGGTCCGGGACCCGTTCCAGCCCGCCACCCAGCCGCACCCGGGCCCCGGCCGGCCCGCAGACCCGCAGGTCGAAGGCGGGCACGCCGGGCCGGGTGGCCCGGTTCGCCCACACCTCGCCGATCACCGCGTAGTCGAAGGCCCGTACTCCGTCGAAGATCAGGCAGCCCACAGTTCGCATGGCAGGAATCTATCGATGGCCGGCATTCCTGCCCATCACAGCCGCCGGGCGATGAGGGCAACTATGAACCACATGACGAACACCGACGCCTTCGACGCCCCGCTCACCCTCGACCCCGACGCCGTCCTGCTCCTCATCGACGTCCAACGGGGCTTCGAGGACCAGGACTTCTGGGGCCAGCGCGACAACCCGGACGCCGAGCAGCGGATGGCCGAGCTGATCGCCGCCTGGCAGGCGACCGGCCGCCCGATCGTCACCGTGCAGCACGCCTCCCGGGTCGGGCCGCTGGTCGAGGGCACGCCCGGCTACGAACTCAAGGACTTCGTCGCCGGGATCACCCCCGAGCTGCACATCACCAAGACCGTGAACAGCGCCTTCTACGGCACCCCCGACCTGCACGCCTGGCTCCAGCAGCGCGGCACCCGGCAGCTGGTGATCACCGGGATCATCACCAACGTGTGCAACGAGACCACCGCCCGGATGGCCGGCAACCTCGGCTACGACGCGATCTTCCCGACCGACGCCATGCACTCCTTCGACATGACCGGCCCCGACGGCACCACCGTCCCCGCCGCCGACCTGGCCCGCGCCACCGCGACCACCCTGCACGCGATGCGCTTCGCCAAGGTGGTCACGACGGAGGAAGTCCTGCGCGCCGCTAAGGCCTGAACAGCGGCTCGTACGGGTTGCCCTCCTCCGCGTTGAGCAGCACGTAGGACGGCCCGAGGCCGAAGGCGACCTCCCGCAGCCGCGCCAAGGCCTCGGCCACCGTGGGGACTTCGAGCCCGAGCGCGGCGGCGGCCGCGTCCCGGTCGGCGAACAGGTCCGGCTCGTCCTCCAGGTACTGTTCGGCCGCCTCCGCGCTCTCCTCCTCGGTCAGCCGCACGCAGTCGCGCCACCACGGCACCGCGAGCAGCAGCCGGACCATCTCCTCCAGCCCGACGGCCATCACCGCCGCGCCGCCCTCGGAGTCGGCGTACAGCACGGGCCGCTCGTCGCCGCCCTCACCGCACAGGAAGAAGGTGCCGCCCGCGCCGCACTTGGCCACCTCCTCCAGGCCCTCCCCGGAAGCGAGCACGACCTCCTCCACGTGCGAGTAGGCGTCGAGGTTGAAGTCCCCCGGCCAGAGCAGGTAGTCGACGGCGACGGGGGTGGCACGAACAAGATCGAGGAAGGACATGGCGGACACCCTACGGCCACGCAGTGACAGCTCAGGCCGCCGGCCGCTCCGCCAGGAACTCCTCCCAGGTGCGCCGCCCGTGCTCGGCGCCGGCCGGGGTGAGGTTCGCCCCGCCCGGTAGGCGCGCCCGACCCTGCCCGGCTCCCGTACTGGCAGCAGCTTGCGGCTACGGCCCCGCGCGGTCAGGTACGCCCGGGCCAGCTCGTCCATCCCGTACACCGTCGGTCCGGCCAGGTCCGGCACCAGCCCGGCGGGCTCGTCGAACGCCAACTCCACGAGCCGGCCGGCGACTTCGCGCACGTCCACGGGCTGCCAGCGGACCCCGCCGGGAGCCGGGAGGAGCGGCGGCTTCGCCATCTTCTCGACCACGGCGAACGCCAGGTCGTGGAACTGCGCGGCGCGCAGGATCGTGTACGGCGGGCCCGAGCCGGCCACCGCCTCCTCGGCCGCGTGCTTGGCCCGGAAGTAACCGAGCGGCACCTTGTCCGCGCCGATCACCGCGACGTACACCAGGTGCCGCACCCCGGCCCGCCGGGCGGCCGCGACCAGACGGCGGGTCGCCTCGTCGTCGCCCTTGGGGCCGCCGGCGAGGTGCAGCACGGTGTCGACGCCCGCGAGCGCCTCGTCCAGCCGGGCGTCCGCCTCGGCCGGGTCGCCGCGCAGGTCGCCGCGCACGTGCGCCACGCCGTCCTCGGCCGCACGCCCCGCCGGCTCAGCACCCGCACCGGCCGCCCGGCCGCGCGCAGCAGCGGTACGACCTGCCGGCCCAGGGTGCCGGTGACCAGTACCGGGTTGTCCGTCACGATCGTCTCCGTTTCGGCCCGGTCCGGGAGTTGATCTCCCGCCGCCCCCGCTGTTGGGTGGCTCCTGCTGCCCTGAACCGAGGCGACTAAGGAATGTGACACGGTGGACGAGAGATCTGACGAGAGATCTGCCCGGACCGCGCTCTTCGAGGAGCACCGCCCGCACCTGCGCGCGGTCGCGTACCGGATGCTCGGCTCGATCAACGAGGCCGAGGACGCGCTCCAGGACGCCTGGCTGCGGTACGACCGCAGCGACACCACCGATGTGGACAACCTCGGCGGCTGGCTGACCACGGTGGTCTCCCGGGTGTGCCTGAACCTGCTGCGCGACCGCGCCGCGCGCCGCGAGGAGCCGCTGCAGCCGACCGGACCGGACGGCGGGAGCGGCCCCGAGCGCATCCCGGACCCGCTGCTGCGGCGCGAGGGGGTGGCCGACCCGGAGCAGGAGGTGATGCTCGCGGATTCGGTCGGCCTGGCGCTGATGGTGGTGATGGAGTCGCTGTCGCCCGCCGAGCGGGTCGCCTTCGTGCTGCACGACATGTTCGCGGTGCCGTTCGAGGAGATCGCCCCGCTGATCGAGAAGACCTCGGCCGCGACCCGCCAGCTGGCCAGCCGGGCCCGCCGCAAGGTGCAGGGGCGGGCGCCCGCGCCCGACCCGGACCTGGGGCGCCAGCGCCTCGCCGTGGACGCCTTCTTCGCCGCCGCCCGCAACGGCGACCTGGAGGCCCTGGTCGCGGTGCTCGACCCGGACGTGGTGCTGCGCTCGGACGGCGGGGCCGGGATGGCCCGGCACACCGTGTTCTTCACCGGCGCCGCGACGGTGGCGGGGCAGGCCGTCCTGTGGGGCAAGCTGTCGCCGTTCGCCCGCCCGGCGCTGGTCAACGGCACCGCGGGCGCGGTGGTCATCGGCGACAACGGCCGGGCGCTGTCCATCATGGCGTTCATCGTCGTGGACGGCGCGATCGCCGCGATCGACGTGATCGTCGACCCGGAGCGGCTGGCCGCCTTCGACCTCTCGGCCTTCCGGGACTGAGGCCCGTCAGGGCTGAGGCCCACCCGGGCTGAAACCACCAGGGTTGAAACCACCAGGGCTGAGGCCCGCCGACACAGGGGGCGGCCGGAATCCCGGCCGCCTCCTCCGCGGTTCAGCGCCCGATCGCCCCGTCCAGCTGCTCCCGGATGATGTCCGCGTGCCCGGCGTGCCGGCCGGTCTCCTCGATCATGTGCACCAGCACCCAGCGCAGCGACGGCCCCTCGGCGACGTCCGGCCGCAGCGAGCGCACGCCCGGCCGGTCGAGGTCCGGGGCGGCCGCGGCCACCGCGTTCGCCCGGGCGACCGCGTCCCGGTAGGCGGCGACCGCCGCGGCCACCGTGAGGTCGGCCGGTGCGACCTCCTCGCTGTCGAAGGGCTTCTCCCCCAACCCGCCGTAGGCCCACTCGAACCAGTTGAGCTCGACCACGGTCAGGTGCCGGACCAGCCACAGCAGGCTGGTGCCGGAGGCGACGCCGGGGCGCCGGGCGTCCTCGTCGCCGAGGCCGTCGACCTTGGCGATCACGGCCTCGCGCAGGTAGTCGAGGAAGGCCAGCAGAGTGGTCCGTTCGTCGGCGTTCAGCGTCGGCGGCCGGTTGTCGGAGAGCTTGCTCGGCGCGGCGCCGAGGGGCGCGGCGTTCTCAGGAACGGTGTTCTCGGTCACCGCGTCACCCTAGCCATCCACGCCGATCCGATGAACCGTCACCATCCCTGCGCGTGCACCCAGTCCGCGAGGTGCCGGGCGCAGTCGTCGACCGACTCCCGCCAGGTGTGCGCCGCGCCGTCCCCGGCCTCGTCGCTGACGTACTTGACCAGCCGCACCGGCACTCCGGCCCGGTGGGCGACGGTGGCGACGGCGTAGCCCTCCATGTCGACCAGGTCGGCGTGCTCGGCCAGCCGCTCCTTGGCCGCCGGGGAGTCGACGAACAGGTCCCCGGTGGCCAGCACCGGGCCGTCGCCCCTGCCGACCACCAGCGGGGCGCCGTAGCTGCGACCGGTGAGGGCCTGCAGGGCCTCGGTGTTCAGGTCGTGCTGGATCACCTGGACGACGTGGTGGATGCCCTCCCAGCCGGGGCGCAGCGCGCCGGCCGTGCCGAGGTTGATCACCTCGGAGGGCCGCTCGCCCTGGGCGAGCACGGTGGCCAGGGCCGCGGTGGCGTTGACCTTCCCCATCCCGGTGAGCAGCACGGGCAGCCGGTCGTCGAGGTGAGCGGCCTCCTCGCGGACCGCGACGACGAGCAGCGGGCGGTCGGGCGAGATCGTTCCAAGCAGTCGCATGGGGCCCATGGTACGGAGCGGTGGGGTGACGCACCCCGGAACAGCACGGCCCAGCCGCACGGCACAGCAGCACGGCGCGGAACCGTACGGAAGCCGCCCGCGTCGCAGGGACCGCCACCTCTCCGTACGACGAGCCCGTGCCGGTACGACCCGGTACGGACGGTACGAGCCGTACGGGGGCGTGCGGAAACCGTGCACGACATGCTCAAGATCGGCGCAAGTCGGGTGTGGCCGGAGGGAGTCACGGCCATACTGCTGCCATCGGTCGGGCCCCGGGTGTCGGGTCCGGGCCCCAGGGGAGGATGAGGCGGGTGGCAACACCAGTAGGCAACGGCGCACCGGGCGCCGCGTTCCCGGCACGGCCGAGCGCGCCACCGGCCGTGCCGGGAACGGCACCGGGAACAACACCGGGGGCACCGGCAGTGGCGAGGCAGAACACAGCCCCGCCCGGCTCCCGCGCGCCCGGACCAGATGGCGACCCGGCGGGCAACCGCCGGGCAGCGGCGCCCGAACGCGGCGTACGCGCCCGGCTGGCGCAGGCCACCCGCACGCCCCCGGGCCGGCTGCGGCTGGCCGGGGCGGTGCTCGCGGTGCTCACGCTGGCCTTCGGCGGGCTCACCGCCTGGCAGTTGGAGGCCCGGGCCTCGGCCGCCGACCGGGTGGTCTCGTACAGCCAACCACTGAGCCGGGACGCGGCCGAGATCCACCGCTCGCTGGCCGACGCCGCCACCACCGCGTCCTCCGGCTTCCTGCTGGCCGGCACCGAGCCCAAGGACGTCCGGGCCCGCTACGAGCAGGACCTCGCCCAGGCCGCCAAGTTGATCTCCCAGGCGGCCGCCCGGACCACCGCGACCTCCCCGGCGCAGGACTCACTCTCCCGGCTGAACCAGCAACTCCCGGTGTACGCCGGTCTGGTGGAATCCGCACGGGCCGACAACCGGCAGGGCATCCCGCTCGGCGGCGCCTACCTGCGGTACGCCTCCGAGCAGATGCAGACCGTACTGCTGCCGGCCGCCGCCGAGTTGAACACCATCGAGACCAAGGAGCTGGCGGACGACTACGCCGCGGCCCGGTCCGTGCCGTGGGGGGCGTACGGCCTGGCGGTGCTCACCCTGGCCGCGCTGGGGTGGGTGCAGCTGACCCTGTTCCGCCGCACCAACCGGGTGTTCAACATCGGTCTGCTGGGCGCCACCGCCGCCGTCCTGGCGGGCACGCTCTGGCTCGCCGTGGCCGGGCTGACCACCGGTTCGGCCCTGGAGAAGAGCGACCACGACGGCGCGACCCCGCTGCGGGCGCTCAACTCGGCCCGGGTGGACGTGCTGACCGCCCGGCTGGCCGAGAACCTGAACCTGGTCGCGCGCGGCTCCACCGCCACGTACAACGGGCAGTACGCGGACGCCACCGCACGCCTGGCCGGAATCGCCGGCAAGTCGACCCCGATGCGCCGACGCAGCGGCTCGCTGCCGAACGCGCTGGCCCTCGCTCCGGCCGCCGCCGACCAGGCCCTGGCCACCGCCGCCGACCAGTACGACCTCTGGCAGGACCGCTACGCCGCGGCGCACGTGGCCGAGGTCGCCGACGCCGACTACCAGGGCGCCCTGAACGCGACGGTGTCGGCCACCGACACCACCAGCACCGCCGACGCCGCCTTCAACGGCACCGACCGGGCGCTCGCCCAGGCCGCCGACATCGAACAGGCCCGGTTCAAGGCCGCCGCCGACGGCACCGCCGGGGACCTTCGCCTGGCGGCCGGCGCGGCCGCGGTGCTCGGCCTGGTGGCCGCGGCCGCCGCGCTGCGCGGCCTGGGCCGACGACTCGCCGAGTACCGGTAAGGGGGAATTCGGACACATGCGCAGCAGAACCGTACCGACCAGGAGCGCCGCGGCACTCGCCGTGCTGGCCGCCTGCGCGGCCGTGCTCGGCGGGGGCGGCCCCTCCGGCGCCGTACCGGCCGCCGCGACCGCGCCGACCATCGCCACCGTCGCGCCGCAGGCCGCCAAGCAGACCCAACAGCAGCAGGGCCAGTCCGACAGCTGCGACATCTACGCCAGCGTGCCGCCGAGTTCGGCGGACGGCCCGGCGGTGAAGGCCATCAAGGCCAGGCGCAGCCTGGTGATCGGCGTGGACCAGAACAGCTACCGCTGGGGCGCCCGCAACCCGAACACCGGCCAGATCGAGGGTTTCGACATCGACCTGGCCCGGGCGATCGGCACCGCCATCATGGGCGACCCCGAGAAGGTGGTGCTCAAGCCGGTGGCCACCGCCGACCGGGTCGACGCGGTGCAGAAGGGCCGGGTCGACCTGATCGTCCGCACCATGACCGTCAACTGCAAGCGGATGGCGGACGTCGCCTTCTCCAAGCCGTACTTCAGCATCTCCCAGCGGGTGCTGGTCCCCAAGACCTCCCCGGCGAAGGACCTCGACGAGGCGATCGGCGGCAAGGACGTCTGCGTCGCCAAGGGCTCGACGGCCGCCGACGTCCTCGATCCGAAGAACGGCGCCAAGAAGGACGCCAAGGCGCACCTGACGGTGGTGGAGAACCAGCTGGACTGCCTGGTCCTGATGCAGCTCGGCAAGGTCGACGCCACCATGACCGACGACGGCCTGGCGGCCGGCCAGGCGGCGCAGGACCAGACCGTGCGGATCGTGGACGGCGACGTGCAGCCGGAGGTGATCGGCGTCGCCATGCTCAAGAGCAGCCCGGACCTCACCGCGCGGGTCAACCAGGTGCTCGCCGACTACCACGCCGGCGGCGACTGGGGGCGCAGCTACGACCGCTGGCTGAAGCCGTACATGCTCAACGACGCCGAGCACTACTGGCCCGTGCCGCACTGAGCGGCGGGGCGCCGCATCGGGTACGGACCGGTGCGGACGCGAGGTGTTGACGCCGTCTTGACGCCCCGCGCCCGCGCCGCCCGAACGCCCACCGGCTAGGGTTCGGGACGATCACCACGGGGAGACCGGTGGTGGACACGGGGGTTGTCGTGGGACCGCCCGTCGCACGCGACGGCGGCCCGCGCGAGGAAGGAAGGACACCGCGGTGGCGGCATCGGCTGGCCCGGTACTGAGCCGGGAGGAGGTGGACCGCGCGCTCGCGCGCCTCGGCGCGGAGCGGGACGCGGTCGAGTCGGCGCTGCTCGCCCTGCAGGACCACCCGGGCCTGCGGCTGCTGGAGGGCGCCGAACTGACCGGGCGCACCCTGGAGCGCTGGTCCGTCGCCGGCAAGGGCCTGCCGCTGCTCTGGGCGCTGTTCGACCGCTACTCCGAGGCGCTCGCCTCGGCGCGCGCGGTACGGGCCCGCAAGGCCAAGCCCGGCGGTCCCGAACTCGCCGAGCTGAGCGAGCTGCTGACCGGTGACGCGGTGACCGTCCCCGGCGGCGCGCTGCCGGACGGGCCGCAACTGCTGGGCGCGCCCGCCAAGCTGGTCGAGCGGATCAGCCTGGACGCGCTGATGGCCCGGATGAACTCCTGGTACGCCACCGTGCTGGAGGTGGTCAGCGCCGCCGACGCGGTCTGGTCGGCGCTGCCGGCCCGGATCGACCTGCTGCTGGCCGAGCTGCACCGGGTGCAGACCCTGGCCGCCTCGCTCGGCGTGCGCACCGGCGGCCACCCGCTGGCCGACGACCTGGCCGGGCTGGCCCGCGACCTGACCGAGCTGCGCAGCGAGGTCCGCGAGGATCCGCTGGCGCTGTGGCGCCCGGCCCGGGTGCCCGCCCAGCGCGGCACGGTGCCCGACGGCGAGGCCTTCGCCACCCCCTCCGGGGTGGTGGACACCGAGCGCTTCGACCGGGCCGGGCGGGCGCTGGACGGCGTCCGGTTGGAGCTGGAGAACCTGCTGCGGCTGCGCGACGACGCCGAGGAGCGCCTGCAGGGCGTCGGCGACCTGCTGCAGCGGGCCGACGCCACCCTGGCCGAGGCCCGCCGGGCGCGCGGCGAGGTGCTGGCGAAGATAGCCTCCAGCGACGTCCCGGCCGTGCCCGGCCCGGCCTCGGCGCTGCGCGAACGGATCGTCACCGCGCTGGAGCTGCGCCAGGGAGGGCAGTGGGGCCGGCTGGCGCCGCTGCTGGACGCGCTGGAGGACGCCGCCGCCAAGGAGCTGGCCCGGGCCCGGCAGTCGCTCACCGAGGTCACCCAGCCGCTGGCCGTCCGGGCCGAGCTGCGCGGCCGACTGGACGCCTACAAGGCGATGGCGGCCCGGATGCGGGTCGCCGAGGACCCGGAAGTGATCGAGCGGTACGAGAAGGCGCGCTGGCTGCTGTGGAGCGCGCCCTGCGACCTGCGGGCGGCGGCCGCCGCGGTGGCCCGCTTCCAGCAGTCGCTGCGCCCGGCCCAGGCCGAGGCCTCCGAGGGCACACGGGCGCACGAGGACTCACAGGCACACCAGGCGGCCGGCCAGACGCCGGTCGACGGACAGGTACAGGGGGGCTGAGGTTGATGGGCGAGACGTGCGTACGGCCGGACTGCTCCGGCAGCGGCAGGATCGACGCCGACGGCTACTGCGACGAGTGCGGGCTGGCCCCGGCGGGGACCTCAACGGCGGCCCCCGCGGGCACCACCGGCACCACGGCGCCCCCGCCGACCGCCGCCGGCCCCGGCTCCCCGTGCCCGCGGGACTGCGCGGGCACCATCGACCCGGACGGCTACTGCGACGAGTGCGGACTGACCCCGCCCGGCGCAGACACCGGTGTCACCCAGCCCTACGTCCCGTCCGCCCGGGTCGCCCCGGACTCCGCCCGCAGCGGCTCGGTCCGCTCGCTGTCGGCCCGCACCGGCTCCGCCCGTTCGATGTCCGGCCGCTCCCGCTCGCACCGCTCGACCCGCACCGGCAGCGCCCGCTCGGTCTCGGTGCGCTCCACCCGCGGCAGCGTCAGCGCGGGCACCCGCAACCGGCTGGGCGCCGGCCTGGTCACCGTGCCGACCGTGGCGACGGCCGACCCGGCGCAGGCGGTGCTGGCCAACCCCGAGGTGCCCGAGCGCAAGCGGTACTGCTCCAAGTGCGAGGCCCCGGTGGGCCGGGAGAAGAACGGCCGCCCGGGCCGCCCGGACGGCTTCTGCACCAAGTGCGGCACGCCGTACTCCTTCACGCCCAAGCTGCGCCGCGGCGACCTCGTCGGCGGGCAGTACGAGGTGATCGGCTGCCTGGCGCACGGCGGGCTCGGCTGGATCTACCTGGCGGTGGACCGGCGGGTCAACGACAAGTGGGTGGTGCTCAAGGGCCTGCTGGACACCGGGGACGAGGACGCGCTCGCCGCGGCCGTCGCCGAGCGGCGATTCCTGGCCGAGGTGGACCACCCGAACATCGTCCGGATCATCAACTTCGCCGAGCACCCGGACCTGCGCACCGGCTCCACCGACGGCTACATCGTGATGGAGTTCGTCGGCGGCAAGTCGCTCAAGGACATCGCCAACGACCGCCGCACCCCGGACGGCCGGCGCGAGCCGCTGCCGGTCGAGCAGGCGATCGCGTACGCCCTGGAGGCACTGCCGGCGCTCGGCTACCTGCACGCCCGGGGCCTGGTCTACTGCGACTTCAAGATCGACAACGTGATCCAGAGCGGCGACACGCTCAAGATCATCGACATGGGAGCGGTCCGCCGCCTCGACGACGACGGCCCGATCTACGGCACCATCGGCTACCAGGCCCCGGAGATCGCCACCGACGGCCCCTCCCCCGCGTCCGACCTCTACACCGTGGCCCGCACCCTCGCGGTGCTCACCTTCGACTTCCAGGGCTACAGCACCACCTACCGCGACTCGCTGCCCGGCCCCGAGGACGTCGAGGTCTTCGCCCGGTACGAGTCGTACTACCGCTTCCTGGTCCGCGCCACCGACCCGGACCCGGCCCGCCGCTTCTCCTCCGCCGAGGAGATGGCCGACCAGCTCACCGGCGTGCTGCGGGAGGTCCTGGCCCTCCAGGACGACCGGCCGCGGCCCGCGCCGTCCACCCTGTTCGGCCCCGAACTGCGCGTCGTCGACACCGAGTTGGTGCTGCCCACCACCCAGCCCGGGCAGCTCCGGGTGGCCGCCCTGGACCCGTCCACCGCCGCCCTCGCGCTGCCCGTCCCCCGGGTCGACCCGGGCGACCCCAACGCCGGCTTCCTCGCCACCCTGCTCGCCACCGACCCCGAGGAGGCGCTCGTCGCGCTGGGCGGCGCCCCCGCCGTCTCGATCGAGAGCCGGCTGCGCGAACTGCGCGCCCTGCTCGAACTCGGCCGCCACGGCGCGGCGGTGAAGGAACTGGCCGGGCTGGAGCAGGACCACCCGGACGACTGGCGGGTGGTCTGGTACCGCGGCCTGGTCGCCCTGGTCGGGGCCACGCCCCGAGCCGAAGGGCGCGCCGACGCCGAAAGGGAGAAGCGAGGGAGCGACGAAGGAGCGAGGGAGCGCGGACCGTCGGCGTCGGGTCAGGAGCGCCCGGAGGCGAGTGGGCGAGTCACCACGCGCCGAGCCGAAGGGCGCGCCGACGCCGAAAGGGAGAAGCGAGGGAGCGACGAAGGAGCGAGGGAGCGCCGACCGTCGGCGTCGGGTCAGGAGCGCCCGGAGGCGAGCGCGCGAGTCACCGCTCTCCGGGCCGCCGCCGAGGCCTTCGACGCCGTCTACGACGCCTTCCCCGGCGAGGCCGCGCCCAAGCTCGCCCTGGCCATCTGCGCCGAACTGCTCGGCGACGGCGGCGACGCGGCCGAGTTCTACCGCCTGGTGTGGACCACCGACCAGGCCTACCTGAGCGCCGCCTTCGGCCTCGCCCGGGTCCGCCTCGCCGAGGACGACCGGCCCGCCGCGGTGCGCGTGCTGGAGTCCGTCCCGGCCACCTCCAGCCAGTACACCGCCGCCCGGATCGCCGCCGTCCGCGCCCGGCTGCGCGAACGGCCCGCCACCGACCCGCTCGCCGCCGACCTCGCCGCCGGCTCCGACCAGCTGACCGCGCTGCGGCTGGACGACCGCCGCCGCGAGGAGCTCTCCGTCGAGGTGCTCGGTGCGGCCCTCGGCTGGGTCGGCGCCGGCTCGGCCGGCGCGCAGCCGGGCGCCGACCTGGTGGTGCTGGGACGTCCCGCGGCGGAGCGGGAACTGCGCTTCGCCCTGGAACAGTCCTACCGGGTACTCGCCCGGTTGGCCGACCGGGCCGAGACCAGGATCGAGATGGTGGAACGGGCCAACCGGGCCCGCCCCAGGACGTGGGTGTAGCCGATGCCGCAGCAGACCGAGTGCCCGAGCTGTTCCGAGCCGATGGACCCCGACGACGCCTTCTGCGGGCGCTGCGGGAGCGGCCGGGACGGCCGGGCGGCCCCGGGCGCGATGCCCGCCGGCTGGGCCGCCGCCCGCGGTGAGGCCGTCCCGCCGCAGCGCGGGCCGGTCTGCGTGAACTGCGGGCAGGCGCTGGTCACCGAGGACGGCTACTGCGAGGGCTGCGGCAGCGCCCAGCCGCGCCCGCGCGACCACATGGAGAAGGCGCTCGCGGGCGTCGCCGGGGTCAGCGACCGCGGCGTGCGCCACCACCGCAACGAGGACTCCTTCACCGTCGCCGCCACCTCGCTGCCCGGCGGGGAGCCGGTCGTGGTCGCCGTGGTGTGCGACGGCGTCTCCTCCTCCGACCGCCCGGACGAGGCCTCGGAGACCGCCGTCGACGCCGCCTCGGAGTCCCTGCTGACCTCGCTGGAGGCCGGCCGGGACCCGGAGGAGGCGATGCGCGCGGCCATCTCCGACGCCGCCAAGGCCGTCGCCGACCTCGCCACCGACGGCGCCGGCCCCACCCGCCCCGACCTCAACGCGCCCGCCTGCACCTACGTCAGCGCCATAGCGGCGGGCGGCCGGATCACCATCGGCTGGGTGGGCGACACCCGGGCGTACTGGATCCCGGACGACCGCTCCACCGCCGTCCCCTTCCGGCTCACCCAGGACGACTCCTGGGCGGCCCGGATGGTCGAGGCCGGACTGATGGGCGAGGCCGAGGCGTACGCCGACCCGCGCGCCCACGCGATCACCGGCTGGCTCGGCGCCGACGCCGAGGAGGTCGTGCCGCACACCCTCGACTTCACCCCGCACGTCCCCGGGGTGCTGCTGATCTGCACCGACGGACTGTGGAACTACGCCGAGGCGGCCACCGACCTGGCGTACTTCGTCCGGCCGGACGCCCGCACCGAGCCGCTCGCGGCGGCGCAGACCCTGGTGAAGTTCGCGGTGGCGGCCGGCGGGCACGACAACATCACCGTCGCGGTGCTGCCGATCGACCCGCCGGCGGTCTCCGTCGAGGAGGTCGAGGAGACGCCCACCGCGCTGGACCTGAAGGTGATCACCCCGGCCGCCGCCGCGGCCGTCCGCGCGGGTGCTCCCGAGGACGACCCGGACTACGAGCCGACCCTGCCGGACCTCCCGGTGATCGGCTCCCCGGCCGCCCCGCTGCCCCCGGTCCCGGTACCGGCCACACAGACCACCCCGTCCACCCCGCCGGCTCCGCCCGCGCCCCCGACGGCGCCCCCGGCCCCGCCCGCGCCGCCCGTCGCCCCGCCCGTCCCGCCGCAGCCGGCCCACCCGCCGACGGCCTGACCGGCCCTCCGCGCCCGACCCGACCGCCGACGGCCCTCGTCCACCGGACCGACCTCGTCCGCCGGACCGCCCCACCGACCCGATCGCATCCACCCCTCACCCGACGGGAGCCACCGCCCCATGGCAACACTGGCGAAGCCGAACCTGCCCAGGTTCGACGTGGAGATCTTCCAGAACGAGTACCTGGCCGACGGCGCCCGCGAGGTGAACGCCATCGTCACCGTCACCTCCACCGGCGGCGGCACCTCCGGCGGCCGCCCGCTCGGGATCACCGACGCCGGTCCGCAGCGCGGCGACGCCGGCGCGGCCGTGGTGATCCTGGTCGACTGCTCGGGCTCGATGGACTACCCCAAGACCAAGATCAACGGTGCCCGCGAGGCCACCGCCGCCGCCATCGACGCCCTGCGCGACGGCACCGCCTTCGCCGTGGTCGCCGGCACCCACGAGGCCCGCGACATCTACCCCGGCGACGGCACCCTGGCGACCGCCTCGCCGAGCACCCGGCAGCAGGCCAAGGATTCGCTACGCCGCCTCACCGCGGCCGGCGGCACCGCGATGGGCACCTGGCTGGCCAAGGCCGACCAGCTCTTCCTCACCCGCCGCGACATCGCCATCCGGCACGCCATCCTGCTCACCGACGGCAACAACGAGCACGAGTCGGCGGAGGACCTGGCCCGCACCGTCGAGCGGGTCACCGGCCACTTCACCGCCGACTGCCGCGGCGTCGGCACCGACTGGCGGATCGACGAACTGCGGAAGATCTCCTCGGCGCTGCTCGGCACCACCGACATCGTCGCCGAGCCGGCCGGCCTGGCCGAGGACTTCCGCTCGATGATGACCGGCGCGATGGGCAAGCAGGTCGCCGACGTCGCCCTGCGGATCTGGACCCCGGCCAACGCCACGGTCAAGTTCGTCAAGCAGGTCGCCCCCGCAGTCGAGGACCTCACCGGGCGCCGCGCCGAGGCCGGCCCCCGGGCCGGCGACTACCCGACCGGCTCCTGGGGCGACGAGAGCCGCGACTACCACGTCTGCGTCGAGGTCCCGGCCGCCTCGGTCGGCAACGAGATGCTCGCCGCCCGGGTCAGCCTGGTGCTGCCCCCGCAGGTCGGCGGCGGCACCCCCGAGGTGCTCAGCCAGGGCCTGGTCAAGGCCGTCTGGACGGACGACCTGGCCTCCTCGACCCGGATCAGCCCGCAGGTCGCCCACTACACCGGGCAGGCCGAGCTCGCCTCCTCGATCCAGGAGGGCCTGGAGGCCCACCGCGCCGGGGACGTCGACACCGCCACCGCCAAGCTGGGCGCCGCCGTCCGGATCGCCCACGCGACCGGGAACGACGGGACCTACAAGCTGCTGCAGAAGGTGGTGGACGTGGTGGACCCGAAGGAGGGTACGGTTCGGTTCCGTAAGAACGTGAGCGAGGCCGACTCGATGACCCTTGAGACCCGGTCGACCAAGACGGTACGTGTGAAGAAGTGACCGCGAAGTGACCGCTGTAGACGTGATCGGGCCGGCCGCCCGGCGCCACGCCGCACCGCACCGGCCCGAAACGAGGGGGACCTGATGCCGATCTGCCCGAGGGGCCACGAGTCGCAGGCCGAGGACTGGTGCGACTTCTGCGGCTTCCCGATGACTCCGCCGGTCCCGGCGCCCGGTGCCCACGGGGGCTACCCGGGCGCGCCCGGCGCCGACCCCGCGCCCGGCGCACCCGCCGGGCACCCGCCGCACGGCGGTGCGCCGTTCGGTGCGCCGCCGCCACCGCCGCCGGGAGCCGTCCCGCCGGGGGCCGTCCCGCCGCCCCCGCCCGGCGCGTTCCCCCCGCCCGGCGCCTACCCGCCGCCGGGC
Source organism: Kitasatospora cathayae (assembly GCF_027627435.1). GTDB lineage: Bacteria > Actinomycetota > Actinomycetes > Streptomycetales > Streptomycetaceae > Kitasatospora > Kitasatospora cathayae. Next base: position 2,931,906 of record NZ_CP115450.1, read on the forward strand.
GGCGCGTTCCCGCCGCCCGGGGCCGTCCCGCCCGCGCCGCCGCAGGGCCTCACCGAGGGCCTGACCGTCTGCCCGATCTGCCGCAGCCCGCAGACCGGCCGGTTCTGCGAGGAGTGCGGCTACGACTACGAGCTGTCCGCGCCCTCGCGCCGCCAGGTGCCGGCCGGCGGCGCACCCGCGCCCGCCCCCGGCCCGGCCCAGCCCCCGCCGCTGAACATCCCGGCGGCCTACGGCGGCACCGCGCAGCCGCCGCAGGCCCCGCCCGTCCCGCAGCAGCCCCAGCCCCACCAGCCGCCGGCCCCGGACTACCCGCACACCTACGGCTACCCGCCGCCGGAGGGCGCCTTCCCGGAGGCCCCGGTGCGCGAGGACTCCGGCCCGGTGTACGCCCAGCCGGCCGGCCCCGGCCCGAACAACCGCGGCGGCGACTTCGGCACGTCCTTCCACCTGGCCCCGCCGCAGCCCCAGCCGGGGGCCCAGCCGGAGCCCGTCCCGGCCGAGCCGGTCCGGGCCAACTGGATCGCGGTGGTCTCGGCCGACCGCGACTACTTCACCGACATGATGGCCCGCAGCGGCCCCGAGGCGGCCGGCCTGTTCTTCCCGCCGTACTGCCCCGAGCGCCGCATCCCGCTGACCGGCCGCGGCCAGCTGCGGATCGGTCGGCGCAGCCAGCACCGGGGCACCGTCCCGGAGATCGACCTGTCGGTGCCGCCGGAGGATCCGGGCGCCTCGCACCAGCACGCCGTGCTCGCCGAACAGGCGGACGGCAGCTGGGTGCTGGTGGACCAGGGTTCGACCAACGGCACCACCGTGAACGGCGGCGCGGAACCGATCTCCGCGCACACCGCCGTACCGCTGAACGACGGCGACCGGATCCACATCGGCGCCTGGACGACGATCACGGTGCACCGCGCCTGACCGGCGCTTTGACGCCCGCTCAGGGGCAACTCCGGCCGGGCCGGGCGGAATTCGACATTTCGCCCGGCCCGGTTTTTTCGCGCCTTCCTCAGGAAATCCGCAAATCCCCGTCCCCGGTGTGCACAAGACGCACCGAAACCCCTAGTCTCAGACCTCATGACTGCTGCTATATCCGCTGACGGCATCCGCCAGCGGTACGGGGATGTGCAGGCCGTCGACGGGGTGTCGTTCACCGTCGAGGCCGGCGAGTTCTACGGGATCCTGGGCCCCAACGGGGCCGGGAAGACCACCACCATGGAGATCCTGGAAGGGGTGCGCAAGCCCGACGAGGGCCGGGTCGAACTGCTGGGGATGGCCCCCTGGCCGCGCAATCCGAAACTGCTGCCGCGGATCGGCGTGCAGTTCCAGGCCTCCGCCTTCTTCCGGAAACTGACGGCCCGGGAGACCATCCGCACCTTCGCGTCGTTCTACGGGGTCGGTCCCAAGCGGGCCGATGCGATGCTGGAGCGGGTCGGCCTCGCCGACAAGGCCGAGACCCTCACCGAGCAGATGTCCGGCGGCCAGGCCCAGCGGCTGTCGATCGCCTGCGCACTGGCCCACGACCCGGAACTCGTCTTCCTGGACGAGCCCACCACCGGCCTCGACCCGCAGGCCCGCCGCAACCTCTGGGACCTCCTGCGGGACATCAACAACGAGGGCCGCACCGTCGTCCTGACCACCCACTACCTGGACGAGGCAGAGGTGCTCTGCGACCGGGTCTCGATCATGGACCACGGCAAGATCCTGCACACCGGCGCCCCGGCGGCGCTGATCCGCGAGATCGACGACACCGTCCGGATCAGCGTGGCCTCCGGCCAGCTGCCGCTCGAGCGGGCCCGCGAGCTGCTGGCCGCGGCCGGCGCCGACGTCGCCACCCTGGAGGACGACACCGTCTCGCTCTCCGTCTCCACCCGCCTCCCGGCCCCGGTCCTCAGCGTGCTGGCCGAGCAGAACGCGCTGCGCGGCCTCGAGGTGCGCGGCGCCACCCTGGAGGACGTCTTCCTCCAGCTGACCGGACGGGAGTTCCGCGCATGACCGCAACCACCTCCACCGAGCCGAAGGTCCCCGCCCCGCGCGGCGGTTCGGCCGGCGCCGCCGACGGGCGGGAGCGGGTCAGCGCGTTCTGGAGCCTGTCCCGCGCGATGCTGCTCGGGATGAAGCGCGACCGCACCGCGACCTTCTTCATCCTGCTGTTCCCGCTGGTGTTCCTGGTCTTCTTCGGCAGCGTCACCAAGGGCAACAACAGCCCGCACGCCAAGGTCGCCCAGGTCGGCGCGGTGAAGCTGTTCGACTCGATGCAGGGCGAGGGCCGGACCGAGCTGGACAAGGTCCTCACCATCACCCGCACCGACGACGAGGCCGGCACGCTGGAGAAGGTCCGCAAGGGCGACTTCGACGCGATGATCACCCAGGGCCCGGACGGCAAGGTCGAGCTGCGCTACAGCGCCGCCGACACCGTCCGCGCCGGGGCCCTCCAGGGCATCGTCAACTCCGTGGTCCAGGAGGCCAACCAGGCGGCCACCAAGCAGCCGCCGACCTACGTGGTGGACGCCCAGCAGGTCGAGGACAAGTCGCTCAAGCCGATCCAGTTCCTCACCCCCGGCCTGCTCGGCTGGGCCGTCGCCACCGGCGCGGTGTTCGGCGCCGCACTGACGCTGGTCAACTGGCGCCGGTCCAAGGTGCTGCGCCGCCTGCGGCTGGCCCCGATCAGCGCCGGTACGGTCGTCAGCTCCCGGATCGTGGTCTCGCTGCTGACCGCCTTCCTCCAGACCACCGTCTTCCTGGTGGTCGCGACGAGCTTCTTCGGGCTCAAGCTCACCGGCGACTGGTGGCTGGTCCTCCCGCTGGTGGCCTGCGCCACGCTCGCCTTCATGTCCATCGGCCTGCTGGCCGGCTCGGTCGCCAAGACCGAGGAGGCGGCGAGCGGCATCTCCCAGCTCATCGTGCTGCCGATGTCCTTCCTCTCCGGCTCCTTCTTCCCGCTGGACGGCGCCCCGGGCTGGCTGAAGACCGTCTCCGAGATCATGCCGCTGAAGTACCTGGTGTCGGCCGCCCAGTCCGTCCTGACCCGCGGCGGCGGTGTCATGGACGCCCTGCCCGCCATGGGCGGACTGCTGCTCTTCGCGGCCGTGTGCACCGGCATCTCCTGGAAGCTGTTCAGGTGGGAAGACGCCTGACCGTCCTCCGCTGATCACCCAGCCCTGCGGGGTCGTACGCCTTTGGTCCCGGTGTACGGCCCCGTCGGCGTCTGCGACCATGGTCGGGTGACAGAGATCGGGCGAGGCACGTTCAGCGAGGAGACCTTCTTCCAGCAGGTCGGCGGTGAGCCGACCTTCCGGCTGTTGGCCCGGCGGTTCTACGAGGGCGTCGCCGAGGACGAGTTGCTGCGGCCGATGTACCCCGAGGAGGACCTCGGCCCGGCCGAGGAGCGGATGGCGCTGTTCCTGATGCAGTACTGGGGCGGCCCGCGCACCTACAGCGAGCGGCGCGGCCACCCGCGGCTGCGGATGCGGCACGCGCCGTTCAAGGTCGACAAGGCGGCGCACGACGCCTGGCTGACGCACATGCGCGCGGCCGTGGCGAGCCTGGAACTGCCGGCCGAGCTCGAGCACCAGCTGCTGGACTACCTGGTCTACGCCGCCGCGTCGATGATCAACACCCCGGGCTGAGCGGTCGCTGCTGGGGCTTCCTAGCGCAGGGGGCTGAGTCCCAGGCCCGCGCCCGGCGCGGCCGCGGTCCGCACCACCACCGAGCCGGCCGGGGCGCTCAGCCGCAGCCAGCCCCCCGCCCGGTGCACCGAGAGCGGGGCGCCGGGCTTCAGGAAGCCGATCACGTACGCGGCGTGCACCGCGCGCAGCGGCAGCTCCGGCAGCACGCCGACCGGCCGGGACCAGATCTCGTCCGCCAGCTGGTCCAGCACCGCACGGGTGCGGTGGTGCGCCGGGACGGCCTCGCTGCGCTCACGGAACTCCCGTACGCCGGCCATCAGTTCCGGGTACACCTCGGCCGCCGGCGGGGCCCCGACCGGCCGCCAGCCGGCCCGCGGCGGCAGCAGCCCGGCCCAGGCCGGGCCGGTCACCGGCCCGGGCAGTGCGACGGCGCCCGCCTCGGCGTCCACGCCGTCCAGTAGCTGGCCCGCCGAGACGGTCAGGTCGACCGGCTCGTCCAGGCCGCTCAGCCGGGCGGTGCGGATCGCCAGCGCGCCCGAGCCGCCCAACGGCAGCCGTCCGAAGACCGCCAGCACGCCGTCCTCCCCGGCCGGGCCGACCGCCTGCAGCCGCACGGCCGCCGCCTTGTCGAAGCGCAGCAGGCGCAGCAGGAAGGCGGAGAGGTCGGCGGCCTCACCGGTGTCGGTCAGGGCGAGGCGGGCGGTGATGGTCAACGCGGCTCAGCTCGAATCGGTTGGGGGTCCTGGGACTTTCAGACTGCCGCGACGGCCGGGGCCTCGTCCATGAACCGGGAGAGGAACTTCCGCTCCACCGGCGAGATCCGGCGCGGCCGGCCCTCGGCCAGGTCGTAGGGCACGACCACGGTGGAGGCCTGGACGTACACCGTCTCGGAGCCGTCCGGGTGGACGTCCTTGATGTCGTAGGAGACGGTCAGCGAGGCGCCGCCGATGTGCGTCACCCGGGTCTCGATGGTGACCGGCTCGGGCCGGTGCACCAGCGGGCGCCTGTAGTCGATCTCGTGGCGGGCCACCACCGAGCCGCCCGCGAACTCCCCGGCTCCGGCCTCGGTGGCCTGGGTGAACATGAAGTCGATCCGGGCCTCCTCCAGGTAGCGCAGGAAGACCGCGTTGTTGACGTGCCCGAAGGCGTCCATGTCGGACCAGCGCAGCGGGCAGGCGTAGATGTGGCGAGCCACGGGTGTTCTCCTCGGTGTCCGGTCGCCCGCCGACGTGTGCCGGCGACGGGCCGAGGCCCGGCAGGCCGCCCCGGAGGGCGGTCTGCCGGGCCGTCGTGACAGCTGGATGTCAGCCTCGGGTCAGCTTCTTGTAGGTGGCCCGGTGCGGACGGGCGGCGTCGGCGCCCAGTCGCTCGATCTTGTTCTTCTCGTACGACTCGAAGTTGCCCTCGAACCAGAACCACTTGCTCTCACCCTCGTAGGCGAGGATGTGGGTCGCCACTCGGTCCAGGAACCAGCGGTCGTGGGAGATGACCACGGCGCAGCCGGGGAACTCCAGCAGGGCGTTCTCCAGCGAGGAGAGCGTCTCGACGTCGAGGTCGTTGGTGGGCTCGTCGAGGAGCAGCAGGTTGCCGCCCTGCTTGAGGGTGAGCGCCAGGTTCAGGCGGTTGCGCTCACCGCCGGAGAGCACGCCGGCCGGCTTCTGCTGGTCCGGGCCCTTGAAGCCGAAGGCGGACACGTAGGCGCGGGACGGCATCTCGACCTGGCCGACGTTGATCCAGTCCAGACCGTCGGAGACGACCTCCCAGAGGGTCTTCTTCGGGTCGATGTTGGAGCGGGTCTGGTCGACGTAGCTGATCTTGACGGTCTCGCCGACCTTGACCGTGCCGCTGTCCGGGGTCTCCAGGTCCTGGAGCATCTTGAACAGGGTGGTCTTGCCGGCGCCGTTCGGGCCGATGATGCCGACGATGCCGTTGCGCGGCAGGGTGAAGCTCAGGTCGTCGATCAGGACCTTCTCGCCGAAGGCCTTGTTGAGGTTCTCCACCTCGATGACGACGTTGCCCAGGCGCGGGCCCGGCGGGATCTGGATCTCCTCGAAGTCCAGCTTCCGCATCTTGTCGGCCTCGGCTGCCATCTCCTCGTAACGGGCGAGGCGGGCCTTGGACTTCGCCTGGCGGCCCTTGGCGTTGGAGCGGACCCACTCCAGCTCTTCCTTGAGCCGCTTGGCGCGCTTGGCGTCCTTCTGGCCCTCGACCTTGAGACGGGACTGCTTGGTCTCCAGGTAGGTGGAGTAGTTGCCCTCGTACGGGTAGGCGCGCCCGCGGTCGAGCTCCAGGATCCACTCGGCCACGTTGTCCAGGAAGTACCGGTCGTGGGTGACGGCCACGACGGTGCCCTTGTACTTCTCCAGGTGCTGCTCCAGCCAGTTCACCGACTCGGCGTCCAGGTGGTTGGTGGGCTCGTCGAGCAGCAGCAGGTCGGGGGCCTCCAGCAGCAGCTTGCAGAGCGCGACGCGGCGCTTCTCGCCACCGGAGAGCTTGGTGACCGCCCAGTCGCCGGGCGGGCAGCCCAGGGCGTCCATGGCCTGCTCCAGCTGGGCGTCCAGGTCCCAGGCCTCGGCGTGGTCCAGCTCCTCCTGGAGCTTGCCCATCTCCTCGAGCAGGGCGTCCGAGTAGTCGGTCGCCATCAGCTCGGCGATCTCGTTGAAGCGGTCGAGCTTCCCCTTGATCTCCTTGACGCCGTCCTGGACGTTCTCCAGGACCGTCTTGGACTCGTCCAGCGGCGGCTCCTGGAGGAGCATGCCGACGGTGAAGCCGGGCGAGAGGAAGGCGTCGCCGTTGGAGGGCTGCTCCAGGCCGGCCATCATCTTCAGCACGGTCGACTTACCGGCACCGTTGGGGCCCACGACGCCGATCTTCGCTCCGGGGAGGAAGCTGAGCGTCACGTCGTCAAGGATGACCTTGTCTCCGTGAGCCTTGCGCACCTTGCGCATCGTGTAGATGTATTCCGCCACGTGAGATCGCTCCGGCGTCGTCGGGAGTAATTCGGCTTGCAGCCTTCCATTGTGCCGCACCCGGCCGGAAGCCCCGAACCGCCCGGGAACCCCCACCGGAGCGTGACGGAACGGGTCGGGCCCGAATGCCGACGGCCCGGCTCCCCGCAGCGAGTGCGGGGAGCCGGGCCGTGACCGAGCAGGACCAGGCGGTACTGCCGGCTAGTCCGTGCTACCGGTTCAGGCGGCGTTGCCACCGTGGCGGCCACGGCGACGCAGGAAGAAGACCGCAGCGCCACCGGCGATGACCAGGGCACCCGCGATGCCGGCCAGCAGCGGGGTGTTGCTGTCGGCACCGGTCTGGGCCAGGCCACCGGTACCCGGGGCGGCGCTGGTCGTGGACGGAGCCGGGTGGGCGGCGCCGGTGCTCGGAGTGCCCGACGGGGTGGCGGTGCCGGTGCCGGTCGGGGCGGTCGGGGCGGAGCTCGGGTTGCCGGTGCCGGTCTTGCAGTCCAGGACGCCCTGGAAGTCGCGGCTGTAGCCGTTCGGGCCGGTGACGGTGATCTTGTAACCGGTCTTCTCGGCGACCGGGACGAGCACGCTCTCGGTCTTGCCGGGCTGGACGGTCAGCTGCTGCTTGTTGACCGTGACGGTACCGGCCTCGTCACCACCGTTGGTGACGGAGACCCGCACACCGTTGTTGGCGCACTCGATCTTGGCGGTGCTGTCGATCAGCGCGCCCTTGCCCTGCTTCCAGGTGGCCTTGGCGGCGGCGGAGACGCTGACCTTGCCGGAGCCGGCCAGGATCATGGTCTGGCTGTGGTTGTCGGCGGTGTAGCCCTTGCTGAGGAACACGCGGCCGCTGGGCACCACGGTGGAGACGTCGGCCTTGAGGGCGAGCGAGCCGTCCGGGGTGCCGGCCGGAACGTCCACGAACAGCTGGGTGTCCTTGGCGATCGGGCCGGTCAGGGTGGCGCCGACCGGCTTGCCGTCCTTGTCCACCAGCTTGGCCTTGTCGGCGGCGTCACCCGTGACGGCCAGCTTCACCTCGTTGGCGCTGGAGTTGAGGACGATCGGGCCCAGCTTGCTGCCGGACTTGCCGGAGACGGAGTCCGGGGTGAGGCTCAGCGACGGCTTGGGCTCGGCGGCGATGCCCTTGTTGGCGCCGCTGATCAGGTAGTCGCGCAGCTTCGTGGCCGCCTCGCTGTGCGGAGAGGCGTCCTTGCCGTCCGAGAACTTCCAGATCGCGGCCTGGGTGCCGGCGGCAGCGTCCTCGGCGGTGAGGCCGGGGATGTTGAGGGCAGTGGCGAGCGAGCTCTCCGAGACCTTCGGGTAGGAGTTCTCCAGGATCCAGCGGATCTTGGAGGCGGGCTCCGCGCGCTTCGGGCTGCCGAGGGAGCTCGCCGACCAGTCCGCCTCCTGGTACTTGATCGGGTCCTTGGCGTGGATGTCGACCGGGAAGCCGAAGTCGATGCAGTAGGTCTTCAGCTCACCGTCGGCGGTCTTCAGCGTGAACAGACCCGCGTCGTAGGTGTTGCCGTCGACGTCGACCTTCTCGCCGAAGATCGTGTCCTGAATCACTGCCGAGGTCACGCCCGAGGCGGGGGTATCCGCCGCGGCCGCCGCACCGGCCGCGAACAGGCCTCCGCCCAGCGCAACGCTGGTCGTGAGCATGACAGTGGCTATGCGGGACAGACCCCGCCCCTGCCTCTTGAACATCTGGGATCCCTCCGAAGCGGACCGAACCGAGTGGGCAGCCCGCCGACTTGCCGTGCCGCGCGTGCCCCCTGTGGCACTGCTGCGGGTATGAACCAGACGAATCCTATTGAGCCCCAGAGGACTCGAAACCCCCATGCGAAATCAGGACGATTCCGTATCTGGATCGTTATCAACCCCCTCAGGATCCACACAAGCTGACACTCTGCCAGAATCGCTCATGACTTTCCGTTATCCGGTCGAGATTGCGCATGCGGGCGCAACACCCTTCTCGATCAACATATTTGTCGACAGAGAAGGTCATCGACCGGTCAGCTCGGCATCGCCCGGTCTTCACCTCCCCTCTCCCCCTCGGACACGCTCTCCTGCCGCTCCGTCACCGGCCCCGCACCCGGCGGCTCGAACAGACGGGGCGCCGCGGCCACCGCCGAAGCCCGCCGCGACTCCAGCGCGTTGACGATCCACCCGGGCACCGGCTCGCTCGCCGCCTGCGCCGCGGCACCCCCGGCCGCACTCGACGGCTGCTCGCGCACCCCCGTCGCCCAACGGAACGCCGAGGTGCCACGGGTGAGATCGTGTCCGACCGACCGGGCGTTGATCTCGGCCCGGCTGCGCTTCACCTCCCCCTCCGTCCACTCGTGCACCCGCAGCCGGCCGGTCACCAGCACCGGATCGCCCTTGGCCAGCGAGCCGATCAGGTTCACCGCGAGCGCCCGCCAGGCCGTCACCCTCAGCCACTGCGTCTCGCCGTCCACCCAGCAGGCGTGCTCCCGGTCGTACCGCCGCTCGGTGCAGCCGAGTTGGAAGTTCGCCATCGGCACCCCGCCGGAGGTTTCCCCGTAGCGCACCTCCGTCGCGACATTGCCCAGCACCGTCACGTGCATGTCGTTCACAGCACACTCTCCGTTCTCGCCGATGCACCGTACGGAATCGAGCGGTGCGAGTTGAGAGTGCGCCTTGGAGGAAATCCCGGCCACCGGGTTCCCAAATCCTGTGGACAACTCCTGGGCCGATCGGCAGGGTGAAAAAGAGCCGTCACTCACAGGGGTGAATTTCGGCCTCCGTGCACCGCCGAGCCGCCACTTCTTCGCGGCCATGACAACAAACCGGCAGATCGCGTCCCCGGCCGGAGCGCGACCGAAGACCCGCCGGGAGCCGTCCGCGCACGTCATCCGACCGGAGCAAGCCGAATAGGACCCCCCACCCACGGCGGTGGCGGGGCATTCTCCGTGTCGAATCCATAACGGGTGAGGAGGCAGCCCCGTAACGACTAGACAACGTCCGGCCCGGAACTGTCCCAGACCGCTGCACGCACGGTCTTCACCTGCGATTATCGGACCGCTCCACCGAACCGACACACCAACGACGGTGTCGTCACACCCGGCCGAGGAACTGGACACCCTTATCCTGTCCCCGACAGGGCGAGGGCCCACCAACCCCCACCCCCACCCCTCAGGCACGGGCCGGACAACGCGCGCCCCCAGCGCTCGTCGCCCGAACCCGGCCGCGGTCACGCCCGCCAGGGCGCCGTCCGTCCCGCCCCCATAGCTCAGCGGATAGAGCACCCGCCTTCTAAGCGGTAGGTCGCAGGTTCGAATCCTGCTGGGGGCGCCACCCTGCAATTCCGCAGGCCATCCCACCCGTGAGCACTTTCCGTGGTCGTACCGGACCTCCGGGTAATCCAGCACTCGCTGCGCATAACCCGTGACAATGCGTGTCATGTCTGCCGCTAAAGGCGGGCCGGCCGGGAGAACCGGAATTCCGGGCGAATCCCCCACCCCCTGAACGAAACAGTCCCGCACCCGGGCGCCCGACCGGCGAATCCGGCAAAAGCCGGACAGCCGCGCGCCAGGCCCGGCCCGCCGGACCGGGCACCAAGGACCGGCCCTTAAACGGCCAGCCCCGCCAGATAGGCGTCGAGCAGGGCGACCTGCCGCTCGGCCGGGAACTCCGACGGGGCGAACAGCGACTGCACCACCAGCCCCAGCACGAAGGCCTGAGCGCCCGCCGCGAGCCCGGCGGGATCGGCTCCGGCCGGGAGCTCGCCGAGCCGCTGGGCGTCCGCGACGTGCGCCGTGAGGGCCACCCGCGAGCGGGCGTAGCGCCCCGCGTGCGCGGCCGCCAGTTCCGGGTCCGCCAGGGCGACGTCCCAGGAGCTGACCCAGATCCGGTTGCCGGCCTCGGTCGCCTCGTCCAGCGGCAGCACGTCGAGCAGCGCGGCCCGCAGCCGGGCCAGCCCGGGGGGCGGCGGCGGGGTGCCGTCGGCGGGGAGCATCCGCCGGGGCCGGGCGGCGGAGCGCCGGTCGAGCTCCTCCAGCGCGTGGCTCAGCAGCGCCCGCTTGTTCGGGAAGTAGTGGGTCAACAGGCCGGTGGAGGCGCCCAGTTCGGCCGCCACCGCACGCAGCGTCAGCCCCTCGAAGCCCCGGGTGGAGAGCACCCGCCACACCCCCTCGGAGACTTCCGAGCGGCGGGCGTCATGGTCTCCACGAGCTGGCGTCATGGGGGCTATCGTACATACCAAACGTTTGTTATGAATGATCTCGACAGCCCCGCCGCACCACCCGCGAAAGGCCCGCCCGTGTTTTCCGTCCCCCTCGCCGAGAACGCCGAACTGCGCCCCCTGGAGCCCTGGCAGGCCCCCGAGTTCCTCGCCCACATCGACCGCGCCCGGGCCCACACCGACCCGTGGATCCCGTGGGCCACCTTCTCCACCGACCTGGACTCGGCCCGGGCCACCCTGCAGCGCTACGCCGACCGCCAGGCCACCGACTCCGGCCGGATCTACGGCATCTGGCGGGACGGCACGCTGGTCGGCGGCGTGATGTTCGTGCAGTTCGACGCCAAGAGCGGCAACTGCGAGATCGGTGCCTGGACCGAGCCGGCCGGCGAGGGCGGCGGGCTGATCACCGCCGCCGTCCGGCTGCTGCTCGACTACGCCTTCACCACCCGGGGCCTGCACCGCGCCGAGTGGTGGTGCTCGGCCGCCAACGCCCGCAGCCGGGCCGTGGCCGAGCGGGTCGGCATGCGGCGGGACGGCGTGCTGCGCGAGTGGTTCCTGCACAACGGGGTCCGCCACGACAAGGAGGTCTGGGCGATCCTGGCCCCCGAGTGGGCCGCCACCCGGGCCTGATCACCCGGACGTCCGGCACATGGGCGGGGCCCGGTGGACTGCGGGGGAGTCCACCGCCCCGCTCCGCCGAACCCCCGCTCAGGCCGCCGGCACCGGCCGCTCCGCCCCGGCCCGACCCCCCGGCGCTGGGCCTGCGCGCCGCCGCCGCCTTCGACCAGCGCGCCCAGGCCCTGCTGGCCGAGGAACTGCGCGCCCAGGACCCGGCCCACGACGAGCGGACCGCCCGGGTCGCCGCAGCCCAGCTGCTCGCCGTCCGGCTGACCCTGGTCGGCGGCAACCACCGCCGGATGCTGGCCGGCGAACGCGCCGCCGCCCTGCCCGCCGCCCTGGACGAGGCCCGCCGCGCCTTCGCCGCGGTCGAGCACCGCCTCGGGGACTACTGCGCCGCACCGGCCTGAGAGAGTGGGCGCACCACGACCACCGGAGGTGCGCATGGACCAGCCGCTGCTCACGCGGGACCGCTCCGCCCTGCCCGTCCAGGCCGAGGGCCTGAACGCCTACGTCGGCGAGGACGGCGTCGCGGTCCTGGAGTTCGCCCGCCCGCACCGCCGCAACGCGGTGACCCTGGCGATCTGGCAGGCGCTGCCCAAGGTCCTGGCGCAGCTGGCCGAGCAGGAGGGCGTGCGCGCGCTGCTGCTCACCGGCGCCGGGAACACCTTCAGCGCGGGCGCGGACATCACCGAACTCGCCGAGGTGTACGGCGATCCGCAGCGCGCGGACGCCTACCACGCGGTCAACGTGGCCGCCGAGGAGGCACTCGCGGCCTTCCCGCACCCGACCCTCGCCGTGGTGCACGGCGCCTGCGTGGGCGGCGGCTGCCAGTTGGCCGTCGCCTGTGACCTGCGCTTCGTCGCGGAGGACGCCCGGCTGGGGATCACCCCGGCCAAGCTCGGCGTGGTCTACCCGGCGGTGCCGACCCTGCGGCTGGCCCGGCTGGTCGGGCCGGCCCGGGCCAAGTACCTGCTGTTCTCCGGCGAGTTGGTGCGCGGCCGGGACGCGCTGCCGCTGGGCCTCGCGGAGCGGGTCCTGCCGGACGCCGAACTGGACGCCGCCGCGCTGGAGTTCGCCCGGCTGCTGGCCAGCCGCTCGACCCAGACCATCGGGGCGGTCAAGGCCGCGCTGGCCGTCCCGGCGGAGCGCGCGGCCGAGGCGCTGGAGCCGTGGGAACGGCGCTCGCGGGAGGCCTCGGACGTGCACGAGGGACTGGCCGCCTTCCTGGCCGGCCGCCCGCCGCGGTTCTGAGCTGCCGCGGCCTCCCGCGAGCGCCGTTCGGGCACGCTCGGACGCGGCACCGGCAGCTCACGTACGATCATCCGACCAGCGCCCGCGCCACCGCCCGTCGCCGCCGACCAGCGCCGACCAGCGCCGACCGCTGCCGCCGCCGGCGACCGCCGACCACCCGTCCCGACCCCGGAGCACCCACCCCGATGACCACCGAGGCCACGACCGCCCCCACCAGCCGGACGATCTGGGCCCGCCGGGTCACCGACGGCGTCGAGCCGAAGAACGTGATCATCGCGGTCTGCCTGCTGATCGGCGGCCTGCGCTACGGCTGGTCCGGCCTCGGCTGGGCCGCCTTCGCGGCGCTGTTCGCGGCCGTCGTCCCGACCCTGTTCATCCAACGGGGCATCCGCAAGGGCACCCTGGAGGACCGGCACGTCGGCCACCGCCAGCGGCGGCTGACCGTCATCCCGTTCATCATGGGCTCGGTCGCCGTCAGCTTCGCGGTGATGATCTGGGCCCACGCCCCGCGCGACCTCACCGCGATGGTGGCGGCGATGTTCGCCTCGCTGGTCCCGATCCTGGTGATCACCGTCTGGTGGAAGGTCTCGGTGCACACCGCCGTCGCCAGTGGCGCGGTGGCCTGCCTCGGCATCGCGCTCGGCCCGCTGTGGCTGCTGCTCTACCCGCTGGTCGCGGTGATCGGCTGGTCCCGGGTGGTGCTGCGGGACCACACCACCGCGCAGACGGTCGTCGGCGCGGTGGTCGGCGCCCTCACCGCCGGGCTCACCTTCTGGGCGGCCCGGTAGCCGACTACCGGATCGGCATCCCGGAGATCGCCCGGGCGATGACCAGCCGCTGGATCTCGCTGGTCCCCTCGAAGATCGAGTAGATCGCGCTGTCCCGGTGCATCCGCTCCACCGGGTACTCCCGGGTGAAGCCGTTGCCGCCGAGGATCTGCATCGCCTGCGCGGTGACGAACTTGGCCGTCTCGCCCGCGTACAGCTTGGACATCGAGCCCTCGGCGGCGGTGAACGGCTGGTTGCCGGCCGCCATCCAGGACGCCCGCCACACCAGCAGCCGGGCCGCGTCGATCCGGGTCTTCATGTCGGCGAGCTGGAAGGCCACGCCCTGGTTGTCGATGATCGGACGGCCGAACTGCTCCCGGGTCTTCGCGTAGTCCAGCGCCACCTCGTACGCGGCCCGGGCGATGCCGATCGCCTGCGCTCCGACGGCCGGGCGGGAGGCCTCGAAGGTGGCCATCGCCGCGTTGCCCTTGCCGCCGGAGCGCTTGACGCCCTCGCGGGCCCGGGCCAGCCGCTCGTCCAGCTTCTCCTTGCCGCCGAGCAGGCAGCTGCCGGGCACCCGGACGCCGTCGAGCACCACCTCGGCGGTGTGCGAGGCGCGGATGCCGTGCTTCTTGAACTTCTGGCCCTGGCTCAGCCCCGGGGTGCCCGGCGGGACGACGAAGGAGGCGTGCCCGCGGGTGCCCAGCTCCGGGTCGACGCTGGCGACCACCACGTGCACGGCGGCGATCCCGCCGTTGGTGGCCCAGGTCTTGGTGCCGTTCAGCACCCACTCGTCCTTGGCCTCGTCGTAGACGGCCCGGGTGCGCAGCGCGCCCACGTCGGAGCCGGCGTCCGGCTCCGAGGAGCAGAAGGCGGCCACCTTGACGTCGTCCGGGGTGCCGAACATCTGCGGCGTCCAGGTGCCGATCTGCTCGTCGGTGCCGTTGGCGAGCACCGCGACGGCGGCCAGGGTGGTGCCGACGATGGACAGTCCGATGCCCGCGTCGCCCCAGAACAGCTCCTCCATCGCGATCGGGATGCCGACGCCGGAGGGGTCGAAGTACTGCTGGGCGTAGAAGTCCAGCGAGTAGATGCCCAACTTGGCGGCCTCCTGGATGATCGGCCAGGGGGTCTCCTCGCGCTCGTCCCACTCGGCCGCGGCGGGGCGGATCACATCCGCGGCGAAGCCGTGCAGCCAGTCGCGTACGGCGAGCTGGTCCGCGCCCGGGTCCAGCGAGAACGTGCTGCTCATGGTGGAGCCTCCGCAGAAGGGTTACGACGCAGGGACGCGACTCAGGGCCACGACGGGTTCGACCGGGGACACGACCGCGCGGACGCGACCCACCGGGGTGTTACCCCGGGTAACATCATCGGAGTCTGCTACTGATTGGTAACCGATGTCAACGCCCAGCCCACCCAGAATCCGAGGAGCAGCGCATGTCCCGAGAGCCCCGCCGCGAGCAGCTGCTCAACGCCGCCGACCGGGTCATCCAGCGCGAGGGGCCGAGCGCCAGCATGAACGCCATCGCCGCCGAGGCCGGCATCACCAAGCCGATCCTCTACCGGCACTTCGGCGACCGGAACGGCCTGATCAGAGCCCTGACCGAACGCCACACCGGCGGCCTGCTGGCCGCCGTCCGGGCCGCCCTGGCCGAACCGCTGGAACGCCGCGACCGGGTCGAACACGTCCTGGACACCTACCTCGCCGGGATCGAGGCCCGCCCCCAGGTCTACCGACTGCTCACCCACCCCGAGCCGGGCGACCCGAGCGGCGCCGGCAACGCCCTCGCCCCCGCCCTGCGGCAGATCGCCGAGGAGATCACCCGGGCCGTGCAGAACCAGGTCGACCTCGGCGCCGACCGCGACCTGCTCGCCGAGGCCTGGGGCCGGGGCATCACCGGCATGGTGCTGGCCGCCGGGGACTGGTGGCTGGAGACCAAACCCTGCTCGCGCACCCGCATGGTTCAGGCCCTGGCCGACCTGCTCTGGGGGCGCCTGGCCGCCGCCGCGGACCTGCCGACCGCCGTCCTGCCCGCCGCCCCGGCCGAGCCGCCGGGCTCCGAGGCGGACTGAACTCCCCGCAGGCCGAACTCCCCTCGGGCGCACGACCCTTGGGGCACGACCCTTGGACGCATGACCCTTGCGCGCACGACCCTTGTGCCGCCCCCGGCGGCCCGGGCATCATCGGGGCCCCCACCCCCCGCCGTGCGAGGTCCCCGATGCGCCTGCGCCGCACCGCCGTTGCCCTGCTACTCGCCGCCACCGCCGCCCTGACCGCCACCCCGGCCCCGGCCACGGCCACGGACTCGGCCCCGGCCTCTACCCCGGCCCACGGCGGGCACCGGGCCGCCCACTTCCCCACCGGGACGGTCACCGACCCGGACGGCCGCACCGCCCTCACCGACGCCCAGGGCCGCCGGCTCCAGCTGCGCGGCTTCAACCTCGACAAGTACGCCGAGGCCACCCCCGCCGACCTGGACTCCGTCGCCGCCCAGGGCTTCACCCTGGTCCGGCTGCCGGTCTCCTGGACCAGGCTGGAGCCCGAACGCGGCCGCCTCGACCCCGTCGAGCTGCACCGGATCCGGCAACTCCTCGACCGCGCCGACCAGCTGGGCCTGCTCGTCCTGGTCGACTTCCACCAGGACGTCTACGGGCCGGAGTTCGGGGGCGGCACCAACGGCATCCCGGTCTGGGCCACCCGCGACGACGGACTGCCCTTCACCCCCGACCCGAACGACTGGTTCGCCGGCTACTTCCAGCCCGCCGTCCAGGCCGCCTTCCGCCACCTCTACGACGACCCCGACCTGCGCGCCTGGCAGGCCGACTTCTACACCCGGCTCGCCCGCGAACTACGCGGCCACCGCTCCCTGTTGGGCTACGACCTGTTCAACGAGCCGTTCGGCCCGGTGGACGGCGACCCGACCGACCCGGCCGTGCTCGCCGCCGCCTCCGCCGCCCTGGAACAGGGTCGGCTCGCCGGCATGTACCGCCGCCTGATCACCGCCGTGCGCCGAGTCGACTCCCGCGCCTGGCTGTTCGTCGAACCGACGGTCCTGGTCGGCCAGGGCGTACCGACGCGGCTGCCCGGCTTCACCGACCCCCGCCCCGGCGCGCCCCGGCTCGGCTACGCCCCGCACTTCTACGACACCGCGGTGGAGAACGGCGCCGACTGGAACCCCGCCGACGGCTTCATCCAGCGGTACACCGCCGCGATCACCGCCTACCCCACCGCCAACCGGCTGCCCGTCCTGGTCGGCGAGTGGGGGCCGCCGAACTCCCGCACCCCGGGCAACACCCAGCTGGTCCGCCGGCAGGTCGCCGCGATGGACGGCTTCGCCGACGGCTGGACCATGTGGTACTGGTGCCGCGGCACCGGCGGCTACTGCGCGCTCGACCCGGCCGGGCACCCCGCCCCGGGCGACGAACCCGCCTTCGGCCCGTACCCGGTGGCCGTCGCCGGCACCGGCGTCCGCACCGTCGGCACGACCGTGCGGTGGACGGCCGACGGCAGCGGGCGCACCGGCGAACTCGTCCTGCCGCCCGCCGGGTTCCCGCACGGCGCCCGGGTCACCGTCTCCCCCGCCGACGCCCGGGTCGAGGTCGAACAGCCCGCGGGCGGGTGTGCGGGAACCGTACGGATCCGGCTCCCGCACACCCGCCCGGGCACCCCGGTGACGGTCGCCCTCACCGCCGGGTGATCAGGCCAGCCCCCGGCGCTCCAGCAGCGGCCCGGTCTCCGGCGCCCGCCCGACCACCGCGCGGAAGGACTCCAGCGGGTCCCGGCTGAACCCGCGCGCCAGCAGCTCCCGCCGGAACAGCTCGCCGCTGTCCCGCACCGAGCGCCCGTTGGTCTCGAACCACCGCACGGTGTCCGCGTCCAGTACCTCCGACCAGATGTACGCGTAGTACGCGGCGCTGTAGCCGCTGGAGAAAACGTGCTGGAAGTACGGCGTGCGGTAGCGCGGCGGGATCGCCGGGACGGCGATCCCGGCCTCCGCCAGCGCCCGCGCCTCGAACTCCCCGGCGTCCGCGACCCGGTGGCCCTGCGGCAGGGTGTGCCAGGCCCAGTCCAGCAGCGTCGCCGCCAGGTACTCCACCGTCCGGAAGCCCTCCCCGAAGCCCTCGGCCGCGATCATCCGCTCGACCAGCTCGGCCGGCAGCGGCTCCCCGGTCTCGTGGTGGCGGGCGTAGTTGGCCAGCACCTCCGGCCGGACCATCCACATCTCGTTGACCTGCGAGGGGAACTCCACGAAGTCCCGCGGCACCGCGGTGCCGGCGAACAGCGGGTACCGCACGTCCGAGAACAGCCCGTGCAGCGCGTGCCCGAACTCGTGGAACAGGGTGCGCACCTCGTCCCAGCTCAGCAGCGCCGGCTCGCCCGGCGCCGGGCGCGGGACGTTGAGGTTGTTCAGCACCACCGCCCGCCGCCCGGTCAGCCCGGACTGGCCCACCAGCTCGTCCATCCAGGCCCCGCCGCGCTTGGACGCCCGGGCGTGGAAGTCGCCGATGAACAGGCCCAGCGGGGTACCGTCCTCCTCGAACACCTCGAAGACCCGGGCGTCCGGGTGGTGCGCCGTCAGCTCCGGCCGCTCGGTGAAGCTCAGCCCGTACGCGAGCCCCGCGGCGAAGAACACGCCGTCCTTCAGCACCCGCTCCAGCTCGAAGTACGGGCGCAGCGCCGCCGCGTCCACCTGGTAGGAGGCCTGCCGGACCTTCTCCGAGTAGTACGCCCAGTCGTGCGCGGCGATCTCCCCGATGCCGTCCGCGGCCGCCACCCCGGCCAGCTCGGCGGCCTCCCGGCGGGCGTTCGCCACGGCCGGCTCCACCAGCCGGGCCAGCAGTCCGGACACCGCCTCCACGGTGCCGGCCGTCTCGTCCGCCACCACGTACGCGGCGTGGCTCGGGTAGCCCAGCAGTGCGGCCCGCTCGGCCCGCAACCCGGCCATCCGGATCGCCAGCGGACCGTTGGACCCGCCACCGCGGGCGAGCGAGGCGGCCAGCAGCCGCTCGCGTACCGAGCGGTCGGCGAGCAGGGCCAGTTCGGGCTGGTTGGAGGGGCTCTTCAGGCTGAGCACGTACCTGCCCTCGTGGCCGAGCACCCGGGCGTTCTCCGCCGCGGCGGCGATCGCGTCCTCGGACAGCCCGGCCAGCTCCTCTGCGGTGTCCACGACCAGCGCGGCGGAGCGGGTGGCGGCGTTCACGTTCTGCTGGAACGTTGTGCCCAGCGCGGCGAGTTCGGCGTTCAGCTCGCGCAGCCGGGCCTGCTCGGCCTCGCCCAGCCGGGCACCGGAACGGACGAACGCGGTGTACCGGCGCTCCAGCAGCCGCAGCGACTCCGGATCCAGCCCCAGGGCGGCCCGGTCCTCGTGCAGCGCCTCGATCCGGGCGAACAGCTTCTGGTCCAGGTGGATCGCGTCGTGGTGGGCCGCGAGCAGCGGGCTGACCTTCGCCTCCACCTCGTCCAGCAGGTCGGTGGTGTCGGAGGAGGACTGGTTGCGGAACACCGCGTCCACCCGGCGCAGCAGCTCACCGGAGCGCTCCAGGGCCACCAGGGTGTTCTCGAAGGTCGGCCGGGCCTCGGTGTCGGTGATCGCCGCGATCTCGGCCAGCTGCTCGGCCATCCCGCGCTCGTAGGCGGGCAGGTAGTGCTCCTCCCGGATCTCGGCGTAGGGAGGCAGTTCGTAGACCAGGGGGCTGGCCGCGAAGAACGGGTTCTCGGTCATTCCGCCGACCCTACGCGGTGTCACCCGGCGTGCCCAGGCACCCCTGGTCATCGTTGTCAGACCCACCCGTTAACGTCGACGGCGCAGACCCGCGGGCCGCACACCCGCGCCCCACCCGTACGCCCGACCGCTCACTCACCGGAGAGGAGACGCCCGCCGTGGCCCCCAGAACCGCCCTCGTGCCCGACCCGCACGGCCCCGGCGGCCGCCTCCAGCCGCTGGACGACACCGGCAGCCCGCTCGGACCGCCGGAGACCGTCCGTGACCTCGCCGCCGCGGTCGCCGCCCGGGAGGCCTCGAGCCGTGATGATGCTCCGGGGCCCCGCTGGGTCTGGGCCGCCGCCGACTCCGGGTACGCCCCACTGCTGCCCCGGCTGCCCGACCGGCTCGCCCGCTGCCACGACCTGCGGCTGGTCGAGGCCCTGCTGCTGGGCCACGAGGGCCGCTTCGGCGCGCCGCGCTCGCTCGGCGCCGCCTGGTCCCGGCTGCGCGGCCTGCCCGTCCCGGACGACCTGCCCGAACCGGGCCTGGCCGACGCGGACGACGGACAGGACACCCTGTTCGCCCCCGACCGGCTGCAACTGCCGCCCGGCGCCGACCCGTTGGACGCCGTCGTCGCCGTGCACGCCGAACAGCAGCGGCGGATCGCCGCCATCGGCGACCCGGCCGCCCGGCAGCGCTTCCGGCTGCTGGTCGCCGCCGAGTCGGCCGGCGCCCTGGTGGCCGCCGAGATGGCCCACGACGGCCTGCCCTGGCGCTCCGACGTCCACGACGAACTGCTCACCGACCTGCTCGGCCCCCGCCCCACCGTCCCCGGCACCCAGCCCCGGGTGCTCGCCGACCTCGCCGTCGAACTCCACCAGGCCCTCGGCGCCAAGCCGTTCAACCCCGACTCGCACACCCAGGTGCTGCGCGCCTTCGCCGAGGCCGGCATCCAGCTCGGCTCCACCCGCTCCTGGGAGCTCAAGGGCATCGACCACCCGGCCGCCCGACTGCTGGTCCGCTACAAGGAGCTGTCCCGGATCCACGTCGCCCACGGCTGGGCCTGGCAGGACGCCTGGGCCCGCGGCGGCCGCTTCCGGCCCGAGTACGTGGTCGGCGGCGTGGTCTCCGGCCGCTGGGCCAGCCGCGGCGGCGGCGCCCTGCAGATCCCGCGCATCCTGCGCCGCGCCGTGGTCGCCGACCCGGGCTGGCTGCTGGTGGTCGCCGACGCCGCCCAACTCGAGCCGCGGGTGCTCGCGGCGCTCTCCCAGGACGCCGGACTGGCCCGCACCGCCGCCGGCGGCGACCTCTACGAGGCGCTCGCCGCCAGTGCCTTCCAGGGCGACCGCGACAAGGCCAAGCTCGGCCTGCTCGGCGCCATGTACGGGCAGACCAGCGGCGACATCGGCCCGCTGCTGAACACCCTGCGCCGCCGCTACCCCGCCGCGATGGGCTACGTCGAGGCCGCCGCCCGCACCGGCGAGGACGGCGGCGTGGTCACCTCCCGGCTCGGCCGGGTCTGCCCGCCCGCCTCCGCCGCCTTCCTCGACCTCACCGAGGCCGACACCTCCGGCGAGACCGGCGGCCGCACCGCCCGCGCCCGCGGCCGGTTCACCCGCAACTTCGTCATCCAGGCCAGCGCCGCCGACTGGGCGCTCGCCCTGCTGGCGGCGCTGCGCCGACGGCTGAACGAGCTCCCGGTGCCCGTCCCGGCGGACCGCCCCCACCTGGTGTTCTTCCAGCACGACGAGGTGATCGTGCACACCCCGGCCAACCTGGCCGAGGCGGTGGCCGCCGCCGTCGCCGAGGCGGCCGACGAGGCCCGGCGGCTGGTCTTCGCCGACACCCCGGTGCGCTTCCCGCTCAGCACTGCCGTGGTGGACTGCTACGCGGACGCCAAGTAGCGGCGGCTACCGGAGCTTGCGGAAGGTGCGCGCGTCCTCGGCCGCCGCGACCACCTCGGCCAGCCGCGCCCCGGTCGAGGCGGTGACGGCGGCCGCCACCGCGCCCTCCACGAACGGCGCGTCCACCAGCCGCACGCCCGGCCTCGGCTCGTCCTCCAGCACGGTCACGGCGGTGAGCACCGAGCTGCCGAGGTCCGGCAGCACGACCACGCCCGCCCCGCCGTCCGCCTCCGCGATCGCCCCGGCGATCAGCTCGTAACTGGTGCCGAGACCGCCGTCCTCCGTCCCGGCCGCGACCACCACCCGCACGCCGTCCGAGGCGAGTTCGCCGAGCAGCTCGCGCAGCCCCTCCGCGAGCCGAGCGCTGTGCGAAACCAGAACGATGCCCACGTGTTCGCTCATGCGCCCGCCTCGCTCCGCTCGCCGGTCGCTTCGCGAAACGCGCACCTCTTGTCGTTTCCTTCGCTTCGCTCACTCATGCCGGCGACCCTACGGCCCCGGTCCGCTGCTCCGGGAGGGTGACCCGGATCCCGCGTGTCGCACCCCGTGCCCACACCCCCCGTCTGGCGTAGCGTCGGCGACAGGCTGTTGCGTCCTCACCAAGGGAGCGAAGAGCGTTGAAGAAGCTGATCAACACCCCGGAGAGCGTCCTGGAGGACGCCCTGGCCGGAGTCGCCGCCGCCCACCCCGAGCTGACGGTGGACATCCCCAACCGGGTGATCACCCGGGCCACCCGCCCGGCCGGCCCCAAGGTCGCGCTGATCTCCGGCGGCGGTTCCGGCCACGAGCCGCTGCACGGCGGCTTCGTCGGCCCCGGCATGCTGGACGCCGCCTGCCCCGGCGAGGTGTTCACCTCCCCCGTCCCGGACCAGATGCTGGCCGCCGCCAAGGCGGTGGAGAACGGCGCCGGGGTGGTCTTCGTCGTGAAGAACTACACCGGTGACGTGATGAACTTCGAACTCGCCGCCGAACTCGCCGCCGAGGAGGGCCTGGAGGTCCGCACCGTCCTGGTCAACGACGACGTCGCGGTCGAGGACTCCACCTGGACGGCCGGCCGCCGGGGCACCGGCGCGACCGTCCTGGTCGAGAAGACGGCCGGCGCGCTGGCCGAACGCGGCGCCGGCCTGGACGAGGTGGCCACCCTGGGCGAGCGGGTCAACGCCGCCTCCCGCTCCTTCGCCGTCGCGCTCACCGCGGCCACCGTCCCGGCCGCCGGCAAGCCCGGCTTCGACCTGCCCGAGGACGAGATCGAGGTCGGCGTCGGCATCCACGGCGAGCCCGGCCGCCGCCGCGAGAAGCTCCGCCCGGCCCGCGACCTGGCCGCCGAGGTGGTCGAGACCATCCTCACCGACCACCACCTGACCCCGGGCGACGAGGTGATCGCCCTGCTCAACGGACTCGGCGCGACCCCACTGCTGGAGCTGTACGTGGTCTACGGCGAGGTCGCCGCCCGGCTCGCCGAACGCGGCATCACGGTCGCCCGCAGCCTGGTCGGCAACTACGTCACCAGCCTCGACATGGCGGGGTTCTCCCTCACCCTCACCAAGGCCGACGCCCAGCTGGTGGACCTCTGGGACGCCCCGGTCGACACCCCCGCCCTCAAGCGGGCCTGAGCCGTCCGGAGGAGACCCGATGGACTTCGACACCCCGCTGTTCGATTCCCCACTGGCCGAGGCCTGGATCCGCGCGATCGCCGCGGCCGTCGAGGAGGAGCAGGCCCGGCTCACCGAACTGGACTCCGCGATCGGCGACGGCGACCACGGCAGCAACCTCCAGCGCGGCTTCGCCGCCGCCCTGACCGCCCTGGACGGCCTCCAGCCGACCGGCCCCGGCGCCGTCCTCAGCAAGACCGGCGCCACCCTCATCTCCAAGGTCGGCGGCGCCTCCGGCCCGCTCTACGGCAAGGCCTTCCGCGCCATCGGCGCCGCCCTGCCCGAGCCGGCCGACCCGGCCGTCCTCGCCGAGGCCCTGGCGGCCGGTCTGGACGCCATCCGCGCCCTCGGCAAGGCCGAGCCCGGGGACAAGACCATCGTGGACGCCTGGACCCCGGCCGTCGCCGCCTTCCGCACCGCGGCCGCCGCCGGCGCCACCCTCCCCGAAGCCGCCACGGCCGCCGCCGACGCCGCCGACCAGGGCGCCCGCGACACCGTCCCCCTCCAGGCCCGCAAGGGCCGCGCCTCCTACCTCGGCGAACGCAGCATCGGCCACCAGGACCCGGGCGCCACCTCCACCGCCCTCCTCTTCCGCACCCTCGCCGACATCACCAGCCACTGAGCGCCCCGCCCACCGGCCCGCTCCCCGTCGCGCGGTTCCCGTGCCCCCAAAGGGGCGCGGCAACCGCGCGAAGCGGAAGGCCCCCCACCCGCACCCCGGTCCCCCAGCCCCTCCGAACCCGTCCGCCGAGCAGATCCACCCGCACGCCGGGTACGACGCGACCGGGCTGCTCGTGGTCTCTCGGGTGGGCTGCTCCGGCCGCGGCTGCTGATCCGGCGGGAGCCGACCGCGCCGATCCCGGCGCCGTCCCCCTCCTCCCCGGTCCGAGCGGCCCCGTCGCCTACGATGCGATCCACCTCACCCATCCCTCCGGGGAAGACCCACCCCTCCGGGGAAATACCCCTGAGGGGTATGGTGTTGGGAGAGCAAGAGAGCCAGTACCGCACCGACCTCCCGGAGGCCCCGATGTCCAGCACCATCACCTACACCGTGTCCGGCATGAGCTGCGGCCACTGCGAGAAGGCGATCAGCGAGGAGCTCTCCGCGCTGGCCGGTGTCACCGAGGTCGCCGCCGACGCCCAGGCGGGTACCGTGACGGTCTCCTCCGAAGCCCCGCTGGCGGAGGAGCAGGTCCGCGCCGCGATCGACGAGGCCGGCTACGAGCTGGTCGGCCCCGCCGCCTGAGCAACCCCGCGCAGGGCGGGGGCCCGACGTCCCGGCCCCCGCCGCACGCCCCCACCGAGGAGCCACCCGCATGACCACCTCCGCCCCCGGCCTCGAGGCCCGGGACCGGGTCGAGCTGTCGATCGGCGGGATGACCTGCGCCTCCTGCGCGGCCCGGATCGAGAAGAAGCTCAACCGGATGGACGGCGTCGAGGCCACCGTCAACTTCGCCACCGAGAAGGCCCGGATCGACTACGGTCCCGGCGTCACGGTCGAGGACCTGATCGCCGCGGTCGAGCGCACCGGCTACACCGCTGAGCTCCCGCCGCCCCCGGCCGCCGTCGCCGAGCCGCCCGCGGCCACCCGGCCCGCCGAGCAGGATCCCCTGCGCGAGCGCCTGCTGATCAGCGCCGTGCTCAGCGTCCCGGTGGTCCTGCTCTCGATGGTCCCGGCCCTGCAGTTCACCGACTGGCAGTGGCTGGCCTTCGCCCTCACCGGTCCGGTCGTCGCCTACGGCGGCCTGCCGTTCCACCGCGCCGCCTGGACCAACCTCAGGCACGGCGCCGCGACCATGGACACCCTGGTCTCGCTCGGCACCCTGGCCGCCTTCGGCTGGTCCTGCTGGGCCCTGTTCCGGGGCCACGCCGGCCTGCCGGGGATGCGGCACGACTTCTCGTTCGCGATCGGCGACACCGACGCCTCCGGCACGCTGTACCTGGAGACCGCCGCCGCCGTCACCGTGCTGATCCTGCTCGGCCGCCACCTGGAAGCCCGCGCCAAGCGCCGGGCCGGCGCCGCCCTGCACGCCCTGCTCGACCTCGGCGCCAAGGACGTCGCCGTCCTCCGGGGCGGCCGGGAGGTCCGGCTGCCGGTGGACCGGCTGGCCGTGGGCATGCGCTTCGTGGTGCGCCCGGGCGAGAAGGTCGCCACCGACGGCACGGTGGTCGAGGGCAGCTCCGCGGTGGACGCCTCGATGCTCACCGGCGAGTCCGTCCCGGTCGAGGTCACCGTCGGCGACACCGTCACCGGCGCCACCGTCAACGCGGGCGGCCGCCTGGTGGTCGAGGCCACCCGGGTCGGCGCGGACACCCAGCTGGCCCGGATGGCCCGACTGGTCGAGCAGGCCCAGAACGGCAAGGCCGCCGCCCAGCGGCTGGCCGACCGGATCTCGGCCGTCTTCGTCCCAGTGGTCATCCTGATCGCCCTCGCCACCCTGGTCGGCCGGCTGCTGGTCACCGACAGCCCCACCGAGGCGTTCACCGCCGCGGTGGCCGTGCTGATCATCGCCTGCCCGTGCGCCCTGGGCCTGGCCACCCCGACCGCGCTCATGGTCGGCACCGGCCGCGGCGCCCAGCTCGGCATCCTGATCAAGGGCCCCGAGGTGCTGGAGACCACCCGCCGGGTCGACACCGTCGTGCTGGACAAGACCGGCACCGTCACCACCGGCCGGATGGCACTGGTCGCCGTGCACACCGCCGAGGGCGTCACCGAGGCCGAGGCGCTGCGGCTGGCCGGCGCGGTGGAGCACGCCTCCGAACACCCGGTCGCCCGGGCCGTCGCCGAAGCCGCCGCCGACCGACTCGGCGGGCTGCCGCCGGTGGCGGACTTCCGCAGCGTGCCCGGCCGGGGCGTGGAGGGCGTCGTGGACGGCCGTACGGTCACCGCCGGGCGCGAGGCCCTGCTGGCCGATGGCGCCCAGCACCTGCCACCCGTCCTGGCCCGCGCCAGGGCCGCCGCCGAGGCGGCGGGCCGCACCGCGATCGCGGTCGGCTGGGACGGCCAGGCCCGGGCCGTGCTGGAGGTCGCCGACGCGGTCAGGCCGACCAGCGCCGAGGCCATCGCCCGGCTGCGCGCGCTGGGCCTGCGCCCGGTGCTGCTGACCGGTGACAACGCGGCGGTGGCCGGGGCGGTCGCCGCCGAGGTCGGCATCGACCCCCGGGACGTCATCGCCGGGGTGCTGCCCGAGGACAAGGTCGACACCGTCAGGCGGCTGCAGTCCGAGGGGAGAGTCGTGGCGATGGTCGGCGACGGCGTCAACGACGCCGCCGCGCTCGCCCAGGCCGACCTGGGCCTGGCGATGGGCACCGGCACCGACGCCGCGATCGAGGCCGGCGACCTCACCCTGGTCCGCGGCGACCTGCGCGCCGCGGCCGACGCCATCCGGCTCTCCCGCCGCACCCTCGGCACCATCCGGGGCAACCTGTGCTGGGCCTTCGGCTACAACGTGGCGGCGATCCCGCTGGCGGCGGCCGGACTGCTCAACCCGATGATCGCCGGGGCCGCGATGGCCTTCTCCTCGGTCTTCGTGGTCAGCAACAGCCTCCGGCTGCGCCGCTTCCGGCCGGCCTGAGTCCTGGTGGCAAGAGGGGCCCGGACCGCTGGAAACCGCCCGCGCGGTCCGGGCCCCTCACCGTGGCTCAACGCCCCAGCAGCTCCCCGCCGTTGCAGTGCAGGATCTCGCCGGTGATGAACCCGGCCTCGGCCGAGGCCAGGAAGTGCACCGCCGCCGCGACCTCCCCGGTCTCGCCGATCCGGCCGAGCAGGGTGCGCGCCGCCCGGCGGGCCACCTCGGGCTCGTCCAGCCGCGGACCGAAGAACTCGGTGCCGGCCACCGTGCCCGGCGCGACGATGTTGGCGGTGATCCCCGAGGTGCCCAACTGGGCGGCCAGGAAGTGGTTCCAGGCGTGCAGCGAGGCCTTCGCCGCACCGTACGAGCCGGCCCCGCGCAGGGCGGCGATGGAGCTGATGGTGACGACCCGGCCGGAGCCCGGGGTGAGCCGGTCCCGGATCGACTCGGTGAGCAGCACCACGGTCAGCACGTTGCGCTCGAAGTCGCCGCGCCAGCGGGCCAGCAGGGCGTGCGGCCCGCCACCGACCACGGTCTCCCGGCTGCCGGCGTTGTTCACCAGCACGTCGATCCGCTCGGGCAGTTCGGCCAGCGCGGCCTCCACCCCGTCCGGGTCGGCGAGGTCGCACACCAGCGGGGTGACGTTCGGCCCGAGGTCGGCCGCGGCCTTCTCCAGGACCGCCCGACGGCGACCGACGATCACCACGTGCTCGCCCGCCTCGGCGAACCGCCGCGCGACTTCGTACCCGATTCCCGTACCACCGCCGGTGACGACGACGTTCCTGGCCATCTGCGCACTCCCTCCCCAGTTCCGCCGTCGCGCGACGAGGTGCGCGACGGTCCGTACCGGAATGCCACGATTCCTATCACGCTCGGTTGCCGTGACTGCGGGGAGGGTGACGTCGCGCGCGAGGGAAGGTGTGATATGGGCGTGGTACCAAGCGCCTACGGAGCGTGGCGAGAGGCAGCTCACACCCCCCGGGCGTAACTTCTCGCACCCTGATACGTCTTAGGTTGGTAGTGCGGCAGTTTTCCCGATGGGCGGGGCGCGGCTAACGGCAACGTGTCCCGCTCTTCCAGCAGCTGTCGCCGACGGGGCTCCGGCGGGCCCCGGGACGGTCGTCGTGCTTTTCGACGGCCTTCGCGCACGGCGCCGGGGTCGTGGCGGGTCAGGGACGCTTTGAGCGGCCGTCCCCGGCCGCAGCCGGCCCCGGAGTCGTGCGCCGTACGGTTCCGTCCCCGCGCGGGCCCTGCCGGGTCCGGGGCGGGGACGCGCGAAGGGGCCCGGCCGCTCAGCAGCGGCCGGGCCCCTTTCGGTGCGGTGCTACGTCAGCGCTGCTCGAGCTCGACGTAGTCGCGGATCGCGGTGCCCGTGTAGATCTGGCGCGGGCGGCCGATCCGGCTGGTCGGGTCGTTGATCATCTCGTGCCAGTGGGCGATCCAGCCCGGCAGCCGGCCGAGGGCGAACAGCACGGTGAACATGCTGGTCGGGAAGCCCATGGCGCGGTAGATCAGGCCGGTGTAGAAGTCCACGTTCGGGTACAGCTTGCGCGAGATGAAGAAGTCGTCCTTGAGGGCGTGCTCCTCCAGCTTGAGCGCGATCTCCAGCAGCTCGTCGCTCTTGCCGAGCTGGCCGAGGACCTCGTGCGCCAGCAGCTTGACCTGGGCGGCGCGCGGGTCGAAGGCCTTGTAGACGCGGTGGCCGAAGCCCATCAGCTTGACGCCGGCTTCCTTGTTCTTCACCTTCGTGATGAACGAGTCGACGTCGCCGCCGTCCTTCTGGATGCTCTCGAGCATCTCCAGCACGGCCTGGTTGGCGCCGCCGTGCAACGGGCCCCACAGGGCCGAGATGCCCGCCGAGATCGAGGCGAACAGGTTGGCGTGGCTGGAACCGACCAGGCGCACGGTGGAGGTCGAGCAGTTCTGCTCGTGGTCCGCGTGCAGGATGAGCAGCTTGTCCAGGGCGTTGACCACGACCGGGTTGAGCTCGTAGTCCTCGGCCGGGACGGCGAAGGTCATCCGCAGGAAGTTCTCGACGTAGCTCAGGTCGTTGCGCGGGTAGACGAAGGGCTGGCCCATCGCCTTCTTGTACGCGTACGCGGCGATCGTCGGCAGCTTGGCCAGCAGGCGGACGGTCGACAGGTGGCGCTGGGCCGCGTCGAACGGGTTGTGGCTCTCCGGGTAGAACGTGGAGAGCGCGCCGACCACCGAGGACAGCATGGCCATCGGGTGGGCGTCCCGCGGGAAGCCCTGGAAGAAGCGCTTGACGTCCTCGTGCAGCAGCGTGTGCTGGGTGATCTCGCGGTTGAAGTCCGCCAGCTGGTCCGCGTTGGGCAGCTCGCCGTTGATCAGGAGGTACGCGGTCTCGATGAAGCCGCCCTGCGCTGCGAGCTGCTCGATCGGGTAGCCGCGGTACCGCAGGATGCCGTTGTCACCGTCCACGAAGGTGATCGCGGACTTGTACGCGGCGGTGTTACCGAAGCCGTTGTCCAGGGTGACCAGGCCGGTCTGCGGGAGCAGCTTCGAGATGTCGAAGCCGGAGTTGCCCGCAGTGCTCTCGACGACGGGGTACTCGTACTCGCCGTCCTGGTACCGCAGTACTACCGAGTTGTCGCTCACGTCTTCCTCACCGACGAAATGAATCCTCTTCCAAGGTGCCCTGACTGTCTCTACCATCCCCCATCCGGAGGACAGTCGCGCACCCGGGGTGGCCCGGAAGGGCCCGCCCCTACAAAACCTGCCGCCGCAGCCGGTACGAACCGGACAAGATCGGCACCACCCTAGGCTCTGCCGTAAATCTCTTCACGTCAAGAGAACATTAGAGGCAACCATCCTGTTGGATAATCATCCAGAAGCAAGTCGATGATCGAGCGCGGCATGCCGCCGACCTGCACTGACGGTCCTCACGGCCTGTGCGATCGCCTTCCGTGACCCGACCAGCACCACGAGTTTCCTCGCCCTGGTCACAGCGGTGTACAGCAGGTTTCGCTGGAGCATCGTCCAAGCGGACATAGTGACCGGAATCACCACCACCGGGTACTCACTGCCCTGCGAGCGGTGGATCGTCACCGCGTACGCGTGGGCCAGCTCGTCCAGTTCGTCGAAGTCGTACGACACCTCCTCGTCCTCGTCGGTGAGCACCGTCAGCCGCTGGTCGTCCGGACTGAGGGCGGTCACCACTCCAACTGTGCCGTTGAAGACGCCGTTCCGCCCCTTGTCGTAGTTGTTGCGGATCTGGGTGACCTTGTCCCCCACCCGGAACGTCCGCCCGCCGAAGCGCCGCTCCGCCAGCCCCTCCCGGGCCGGCGTCACCGCCCCCTGCAACAGCGTGTTCAGGTTCCCCGCCCCGGCCGGACCCCGGTGCATCGGCGCCAGCACCTGCACGTCCCGGCGCGGGTCGAAGCCGAACTTCTGCGGGATCCGGCGCGCCACCACGTCCACCGTCAGACCGGCCGCCCGCTCCGCGTCGTCCTCCACGAACAGGAAGAAGTCCGTCAGCCCCTCCGTCAGCGGCGGCTTCCCCTCGTTGATCCGGTGCGCGTTGGTCACCACCCCCGACTGCTGCGCCTGCCGGAAGATCCGGGTCAGCCGCACCGACGGGATCGGCCCGTCCTCCGCCAGCAGGTCCCGCAGCACCTCCCCGGCGCCCACCGAGGGCAGCTGGTCCACGTCCCCCACGAACAGCAGGTGGGCCCCCGGCGGCACCGCCTTGACCAGCTTGTTCGCCAGGATCAGGTCCAGCATCGAGGCCTCGTCCACCACCACCAGATCCGCGTCCAGCGGCCGGTCCCGGTCGTACGCGGCGTCCCCGCCCGGCTTCAGCTCCAGCAACCGGTGCACCGTCGAGGCCTCCGCCCCGGTCAGCTCCGCCAGCCGCTTAGCCGCCCGCCCGGTCGGCGCCGCCAGCACCACCTTCGCCCGCTTGGCCAGCGCCATCATCACGATCGACTTCACCGTGAACGACTTGCCGCAGCCCGGGCCACCCGTCAGCACCGCGACCTTGCGGGTCAGCGCCAGCCGCACCGACTGCTCCTGCTCCGGCGCCAGCTGCGTCCCGGTCCGCTTCGCCAGCCACTCCAAGGCCACCGGCCAGTCCACGTCGGCGGACCACGGCAACCGGTCGGAATCCGAACGCAGCAGCCGCAACAGCTGGTTGGCCAGCGAGATCTCCGCCCGGTGGAACGGCACCAGGTAGACCGCGGTGATCGGCTCGCCCGCCTCCCCCGGCACCGTCTCGCGCACCACGCCCTCGGCGGCGACCAGCTCCGCCAGACAGTCGATCACCAGCCCGACGTCCACCTGCAGCAGCTTGACCCCGTCCGCGATCAGCCGCTCCTCCGGCAGGTAGCAGTGCCCTTGGTCGCTGCTCTGCGACAGCGCGTACTGCAGCCCCGCCTTCACCCGCTCCGGGCTGTCGTGCGGGATCCCCACCGCCTGGGCGATCCGGTCCGCCGTCAGGAAGCCGATGCCCCAGACGTCCGCCGCCAGCTTGTACGGCTCGTTCCTCACCACCCCGATCGAGGCGTCGCCGTACTGCTTGTAGATCCGCACCGCCAATGAGGTCGACACCCCGACCCCCTGCAGGAAGACCATCACCTCCTTGATGGCCTTCTGCTCCTCCCAGGCCGCGGCGATCTTCTTGGTGCGCTTCGGCCCCAGCCCCGGCACCTCGATCAGCCGGCCCGGCTCGTTCTCGATCACCTCCAGGGTGTCCACCCCGAAGCGCTCCACGATCCGCTCGGCGAACCGCGGCCCGATCCCCTTGATCAGCCCCGATCCCAGGTACCGCTGGATGCCCTGCACCGTGGCCGGCAGCACCGTGGTGTAGTTCTCCACCGTGAACTGCCGCCCGTACTGCGGATGCGAGCCCCACCGCCCGTGCAGTCGCAGCGACTCGCCGACCTGCGCCCCCAGCAGCGCGCCCACCACCGTCAGCAGGTCGTTCCCGCCCCGCCCGGTGTCCACCCGGGCCACCGTGTAGCCGGTCTCCTCGTTGGCGTAGGTGATCCGCTCCAGCACGCCCTCGACCTGCGCGAGCTGGCGGGGCACCTGCTGCCCCGACTGCGCCTGCTTGCCCACCGGAACCCCCTTCGACCGGTACGGGTGGACCATTCCGTTACGCACCGTACCGCCCCGCGCGGACAACCCCGACGCCCCGGAAGGCCGCGCACCCGGGGCAGCCCCGGTGCCGACCCGCCGTGCGGGGCCCCCGCCGAGGTGCCAGGCTGGTATGACCCCAGGGGTCGTCGACCGCGCCCGCGCCCGCACGGGACCCGTCCGAGGAGCAGTGCCGCCATGCTCAACACCGACTTCCGCCCCGGTTCCCCGGACTGGCTCGACCTGAGCAGCCCCGACACCCGGGCCTCCGTCGACTTCTACGCCGCCCTGTTCGGCTGGACCTTCGACTCGGCCGGTCCCGAGGCCGGCGGCTACGGCTTCTTCCAGCTCGACGGCCGCACCGTCGCCGCCCTCGGCCCGCTCGCCGACGAGGGCAGCACCCCGCCCGGCTGGACGCTGTACTTCGCCACGGACGACGCCGACCGCACCACCGAACTCGTCCAACAGGCCGGCGGACGCGTGCGGTTCGCCCCCTTCGACGTCTTCACCGCGGGCCGGATGGCCGGCTACACCGACCCGACCGGCGCCGACTTCGCCGTCTGGCAGCCGCACGACACCCGCGGCCTGGACCTGGTCAACGACGAGATCAGCCTCTGCTGGGCCGAGTGCTACAGCGTCGACGCCGACCAGGCCAAGGCCTTCTACCGCGCGGTCTTCGGCTGGCAGGAGCAGGACGTCCCGTTCGGCGAGGTGCTGTACACCGTCCTCACCCCGGCCGGCGGCGGCACCGACGACGCCCACGGCGGCATCATGCAGCTCGGCCCCGAGCACACCGCGCGCGGCACCGGCTCGCACTGGCTCCCCTACTTCGAGGTCCCCAACGTGGACGCCAGCCTCGCCATCGCCGAACAGCTCGGCGCCACGGTCCGGATCCCGGCAACCGACGTGCACGGCGTCGGGCGCCTCGCCCAGCTGCTCGACCCGCACGGCGCCGTCTTCGCCGTCATCACCAGCGCCGCGCCCGGGACATGACCAGGAATCGCTCCAGAAGGGCCGTGAAGGGCGCGCTACGGGCGTAGACAAAGGTGGTCGAGCAACCAGGGCCCTCTATTCTCCGATCATGACTGAAACGGCCGTTCTGACGATCCGACGGGCCTCCGAGGCCGACCTGCCGGCGATCGTCGCCATGCTCGCCGACGACCCACTCGGCGCCACCCGCGAGACCCCCGCCGACCTCACCCCGTACCGCGCCGCCTTCACCCGCATCGACGGCGACCCGCACCAGCACCTGGTCGTCGCCGAACGCGCCGGCCGCACCATCGGCACCCTGCACCTCACCCTCGTCCCCGGCCTCTCCCGGACCGGCGCCACCCGCGCGATCATCGAGGCCGTCCGCGTCCACGCCGACGAACGCGGCAGCGGACTCGGCACCGAACTGATCCGGTGGGCCGTCGAGCGCGCCCGCGAACTCGGCGCCGACCTCGTCCAGCTCACCTCCGACGCGACCCGCACGGACGCGCACCGCTTCTACGAACGGCTGGGCTTCGTGCCGTCGCACCTCGGCTTCAAGCTGGCGCTTTCGAACCGAGACGAATAGCGAGACGAATGGCCCGGAAACGCGAAGAACCCCCATCCGGAATCCGGATGGGGGTTCTTCTGAAGAATTGTTCGGCGGCGTCCTACTCTCCCACAGGGTCCCCCCTGCAGTACCATCGGCGCTGTGAGGCTTAGCTTCCGGGTTCGGAATGTAACCGGGCGTTTCCCTCACGCTATGACCACCGAAACACTATGAAACTGTCGACCCGCCGACAAGGCAGTCGTTGTTTCAGAACAACACAGTGGACGCGAGCAACTGAGGACAAGCCCTCGGCCTATTAGTACCGGTCAACTCCACCCCTCACAGGGCTTCCATATCCGGCCTATCAACCCAGTCGTCTACTGGGAGCCTTACCCTCTCAAGGAGGTGGGAGTGCTCATCTCGAAGCAGGCTTCCCGCTTAGATGCTTTCAGCGGTTATCCCTCCCGAACGTAGCCAACCAGCCATGCCCTTGGCAGAACAACTGGCACACCAGAGGTTCGTCCGTCCCGGTCCTCTCGTACTAGGGACAGCCCTTCTCAACACTCCTACGCGCACAGCGGATAGGGACCGAACTGTCTCACGACGTTCTAAACCCAGCTCGCGTACCGCTTTAATGGGCGAACAGCCCAACCCTTGGGACCTACTCCAGCCCCAGGATGCGACGAGCCGACATCGAGGTGCCAAACCATCCCGTCGATATGGACTCTTGGGGAAGATCAGCCTGTTATCCCCGGGGTACCTTTTATCCGTTGAGCGACGGCGCTTCCACAAGCCACCGCCGGATCACTAGTCCCTACTTTCGTACCTGCTCGACCCGTCAGTCTCACAGTCAAGCTCCCTTGTGCACTTACACTCAACACCTGATTGCCAACCAGGCTGAGGGAACCTTTGGGCGCCTCCGTTACCCTTTAGGAGGCAACCGCCCCAGTTAAACTACCCACCAGACACTGTCCCTGATCCGGATCACGGACCCAGGTTAGACATCCAGCACGACCAGAGTGGTATTTCAACGGCGACTCCACAACAACTGGCGTTGCTGCTTCACAGTCTCCCACCTATCCTACACAAGCCGAACCGAACACCAATATCAAGCTATAGTAAAGGTCCCGGGGTCTTTCCGTCCTGCTGCGCGAAACGAGCATCTTTACTCGTAATGCAATTTCACCGGGCCTATGGTTGAGACAGTCGAGAAGTCGTTACGCCATTCGTGCAGGTCGGAACTTACCCGACAAGGAATTTCGCTACCTTAGGATGGTTATAGTTACCACCGCCGTTTACTGGCGCTTAAGTTCTCAGCTTCGCCTAGTCGAAACTAAGCTAACCGGTCCCCTTAACGTTCCAGCACCGGGCAGGCGTCAGTCCGTATACATCGCCTTACGGCTTCGCACGGACCTGTGTTTTTAGTAAACAGTCGCTTCTCGCTGGTCTCTGCGGCCACCCCCAGCTCAAGGCGCAAAGCCCGTCACCAGGAATGGCCCCCCTTCTCCCGAAGTTACGGGGGCATTTTGCCGAGTTCCTTAACCATAGTTCACCCGAACGCCTCGGTATTCTCTACCTGACCACCTGAGTCGGTTTGGGGTACGGGCCGCCATGAAACTCGCTAGAGGCTTTTCTCGACAGCATAGGATCATCCACTTCACCACAATCGGCTCGGCATCAGGTCTCAGACTATATGTGAGGCGGATTTGCCTACCCCACGTCCTACACCCTTACCCCGGGACAACCACCGCCCGGGCTGGACTACCTTCCTGCGTCACCCCATCGCTCACCTACTGCAGACTTGGACCGGCGGCTCCACCACTTCCCTTCACCCGAAGGATCCGGGACGGCTTCACGGCCTTAGCATCACCTGGTTCAGCGTTGGCGCTTCAAAGCGGGTACGGGAATATCAACCCGTTGTCCATCGACTACGCCTGTCGGCCTCGCCTTAGGTCCCGACTTACCCTGGGCAGATCAGCTTGACCCAGGAACCCTTGGTCAATCGGCGCAAGAGTTTCCCACTCTTGTATCGCTACTCATGCCTGCATTCTCACTCGTATACCGTCCACGACTCGATTCCTCGGCCGCTTCACCCGGCACACGACGCTCCCCTACCCATCACAGCCCCCGTTAGGAGTATTGCTGCAATGACACGACTTCGGTGGTGTGCTTGAGCCCCGCTACATTGTCGGCGCGGAATCACTTGACCAGTGAGCTATTACGCACTCTTTCAAGGGTGGCTGCTTCTAAGCCAACCTCCTGGTTGTCTCTGCGACTCCACATCCTTTCCCACTTAGCACACGCTTAGGGACCTTAGTCGGTGTTCTGGGCTGTTTCCCTCTCGACCATGGAGCTTATCCCCCACAGTCTCACTGCCACGCTCTCACTTACCGGCATTCGGAGTTTGGCTAAGGTCAGTAACCCGGTAAGGCCCATCGCCTATCCAGTGCTCTACCTCCGGCAAGAAACACGTGACGCTGCACCTAAATGCATTTCGGGGAGAACCAGCTATCACGGAGTTTGATTGGCCTTTCACCCCTAACCACAGGTCATCCCCCAGGTTTTCAACCCTGGTGGGTTCGGTCCTCCACACGGTCTTACCCGCGCTTCAACCTGCCCATGGCTAGATCACTCCGCTTCGGGTCTTGGGCATGCAACTCAACCGCCCTATTCGGACTCGCTTTCGCTACGGCTACCCCACACGGGTTAACCTCGCTACACACCGCAAACTCGCAGGCTCATTCTTCAAAAGGCACGCAGTCACGGCCAGCCGGCAAGCCGACTGACGACGCTCCCACGGCTTGTAGGCACACGGTTTCAGGTACTATTTCACTCCGCTCCCGCGGTACTTTTCACCATTCCCTCACGGTACTATCCGCTATCGGTCACCAGGGAATATTTAGGCTTAGCGGGTGGTCCCGCCAGATTCACACGGGATTTCTCGGGCCCCGTGCTACTTGGGAGATGAGCAAGCAAGCCGTACAGATTTCGTCTACGGGGGTCTTACCCTCTACGCCGGACCTTTCGCATGTCCTTCGACTACCCATACGGTTTCTGACTCGCCCAGCCGCCGGCAGACGACTGAAGCTCATTCCCACAACCCCGCATTGGCAACCCCTGCCGGGTCTCACACCAATACGGTTTAGCCTCATCCAGTTTCGCTCGCCACTACTCCCGGAATCACGGTTGTTTTCTCTTCCTGCGGGTACTGAGATGTTTCACTTCCCCGCGTTCCCTCCACACTGCCTATGTGTTCAGCAGCGGGTGACAGCCCATGACGACTGCCGGGTTTCCCCATTCGGACACCCCCGGATCAAAGCTCGGTTGACAGCTCCCCGGGGCCTATCGCGGCCTCCCACGTCCTTCATCGGTTCCTGGTGCCAAGGCATCCACCGTGCGCCCTTAAAAACTTGGCCACAGATGCTCGCGTCCACTGTGCAGTTCTCAAACAACGACCAGTCACACACCCTCGACAACCCGAACCGGGCTACCTCGAGTGAGGCCGGCAACCATGAGGCAACTCCCGTTCCCTCAGGACCCAACAACGTGCCCGACACAACCCGAACCAGACCCTCTGTTCCACGCCGAAGCAGTACTAGGAGACCAAGCCCTCGATGTGCCGAATAGTCAACGTTCCACCCATGAGCGAGCACTCCGGGACGTTCGCCCGAAGCTGCCATGTGCTCCTTAGAAAGGAGGTGATCCAGCCGCACCTTCCGGTACGGCTACCTTGTTACGACTTCGTCCCAATCGCTGGTCCCACCTTCGACGGCTCCATCCCAGAGGGTTAGGCCACCGGCTTCGGGTGTTACCGACTTTCGTGACGTGACGGGCGGTGTGTACAAGGCCCGGGAACGTATTCACCGCAGCATGCTGATCTGCGATTACTAGCAACTCCAACTTCATGGGGTCGAGTTGCAGACCCCAATCCGAACTGAGGCCGGCTTTTTGGGATTCGCTCCGCCTCACGGCATCGCAGCCCTTTGTACCGACCATTGTAGCACGTGTGCAGCCCAAGACATAAGGGGCATGATGATTTGACGTCGTCCCCACCTTCCTCCGAGTTGACCCCGGCAGTCTCCTGTGAGTCCCCGACATTACTCGCTGGCAACACAGAACAAGGGTTGCGCTCGTTGCGGGACTTAACCCAACATCTCACGACACGAGCTGACGACAACCATGCACCACCTGTATACCGACCACAAGGGGGCACCTGTCTCCAGGTGTTTCCGGCATATGTCAAGCCTTGGTAAGGTTCTTCGCGTTGCGTCGAATTAAGCCACATGCTCCGCTGCTTGTGCGGGCCCCCGTCAATTCCTTTGAGTTTTAGCCTTGCGGCCGTACTCCCCAGGCGGGGAACTTAATGCGTTAGCTGCGGCACCGACCACGTGGAATGTGGCCAACACCTAGTTCCCAACGTTTACGGCGTGGACTACCAGGGTATCTAATCCTGTTCGCTCCCCACGCTTTCGCTCCTCAGCGTCAGTAATGGCCCAGAGATCCGCCTTCGCCACCGGTGTTCCTCCTGATATCTGCGCATTTCACCGCTACACCAGGAATTCCGATCTCCCCTACCACACTCTAGCCTGCCCGTATCGAATGCAGACCCGGGGTTAAGCCCCGGGCTTTCACATCCGACGCGACAGGCCGCCTACGAGCTCTTTACGCCCAATAATTCCGGACAACGCTCGCACCCTACGTATTACCGCGGCTGCTGGCACGTAGTTAGCCGGTGCTTCTTCTGCAGGTACCGTCACTTGCGCTTCTTCCCTGCTGAAAGAGGTTTACAACCCGAAGGCCGTCATCCCTCACGCGGCGTCGCTGCATCAGGCTTTCGCCCATTGTGCAATATTCCCCACTGCTGCCTCCCGTAGGAGTCTGGGCCGTGTCTCAGTCCCAGTGTGGCCGGTCGCCCTCTCAGGCCGGCTACCCGTCGTCGCCTTGGTAGGCCATTACCCCACCAACAAGCTGATAGGCCGCGGGCTCATCCTGCACCGCCGGAGCTTTCCACCAACCCCCATGCGGAGGAAGGTCATATCCGGTATTAGACCCCGTTTCCAGGGCTTGTCCCAGAGTGCAGGGCAGATTGCCCACGTGTTACTCACCCGTTCGCCACTGATCCACCCCGAAGGGCTTCACCGTTCGACTTGCATGTGTTAAGCACGCCGCCAGCGTTCGTCCTGAGCCAGGATCAAACTCTCCGTGAATGTTTACCCGTAATCGGGTCCACACCCGCGTTGAGCGGCACGGCAACCACCGGAATAGGGCGGCCCCGCGCACTGCGTCCTCGCTAGTGTTATTTCAAAAGGAATCTCCAACCCCGATCACAATGACCGAGGCCGGGGATGTCAACATATCTGGCGTTGACTTTTGGCACGCTGTTGAGTTCTCAAGGAACGGACGCTTCCTTCGGACCGCCTTCCAGCGGGCCCTCCGGGCGCTTCGTTCTTTCGTGTTTCCAGCTTATCAGATGTTTTCCGCCCCGTTTTCCGGAGTTTCATTCATCGGATTCGCTTTCCGCTTTGTTGCCCCGGTCTCCCGCGGCGACTCCGGAACTGTACGGGTACCGGCCCGCCACATGCAAATCGCCTCCGCCCGGGGCTCCGGACGGAGGCGATGCGAGGCGATGCGCCGCGCTGCGGGTCAGCGGACCTCGGTGATCTCCGGGCCGCGGGCGAACGGGTCGAGCGAGCCGTAGCGGCTCTCGCCCTCGCCGGCGGCGGCAGCCGCCCCACCACCGTCGGCAACCATCTGGGCATCCTCGGGAAGCTTCAGCACGATCGGGTCGCGCGGAGCCATCGGGCTCTCGCCGCGCACGACGACGGTCTGCCGGAAGACCTGCTCCAGGATGCCGGCCATCTCGGGCTGCACGGCGGCCTGGCCCGAGATCACACCGCGCAGGAACCAGCGCGGGCCGTCGCACCCGACGAAGCGCACCAGCTGCACGCCCTGGGTGCCGTCCGGGAGCTGCACCGGGACCTGGGCGCGGAGGTGCCAGCCGAGCGGGCCTTCCTCCTCCTCGACGAGGCCGCCCTGCGAGGTGATGCCGTTGGCGATCTCCTCGCGGACCTCTCCCCAGATGCCCTCCGACTTCGGGGCCGCGAAGGCCTGGAGCTGGATGGCGCTGTTGCCGAGCACGAGGGTCGCCGCGACGATCGCGTCACCGGCGACCTCGACCCGCAGCTCCATGCCCTCGACACCGGGAACCAGCAGACCCCCGAGGTCGACTCGTCCCTCCTCCGGGGTCTCCAGCTCACTGTGGTCCCACGGGCCGTCCGGCCGCGGGGCCGGCGGCAGGCCGACCTTGTCGGCCGGGTCCAGCTCGGTCACGTTCTCGCTCTCGGCGGAACCTTCGACGTCATCGGCCGTCTCGTCGGCGCTGATGGCGTCGTCGGCGAGCTGCTCGACAGCGTCCTCGCTCTTCTGGCGACGACGGAACACGGTCACTGTCCTTCCCGGTCCAAGACCGATGCGAATACCTGCTCGGCTTCCTGCGAGGCCGCGGGAATGCTAGACCGCGGCGTGGCCACCGGTCGACCCGAACCCGCCCTCGGCGCGTGCCGACCCAGGCAGCTCGGCCACCTCGTGGAAGCGGGCCTTCTCGACCTGCTGGATGACCAGCTGGGCGATCCGGTCCCCTCGGCGGAAGCTGACCCCCTCGCGCGGGTCCAGATTGACGACGATCACCTTGATCTCTCCACGGTACCCGGCATCGACCGTCCCCGGGGCGTTCACGAGGGCAACTCCGCAACGAGCTGCCAGCCCGGAGCGCGGGTGGACGAAGGCCGCGTAGCCGTCGGGGAGCGCGATGGCGACGCCGGTGGGGAGCACCGCCCGCTCTCCGGGGGCCAGCTCGGCGTCGACGGTGGTCCGCAGGTCGGCACCGGCGTCCCCGGGCTGCGCGTACTCGGGCAGCGGCAGCTCGGGGTCGATGCGCCTGATCAGGACGTCCAGCCGCGGGCGGGGGGTCTCGCTCAAGGGTTCACCTCAAAGGCTCGTGCGCGCTTCATCAGATCAGGGTCGTCGAGGACCTTCTCGATGTCCTCGGGACGACCGTGCGTGGTGAAGTGTTCCAGCTTCACCTGGATGAAGAGCGCCCGAGCCCGCACGGCGACCGGTCCGTCCGGGCCGCCGATCCGTGCCTCGGCGGCGCTGTAGATCTTGCGGCCGTGCACTCCGGTGATCCAGGCGCGCAGGTGCAGCACCGAGTCGACGGGCACCGGGCTGAGGAAGTCGGTCTCCAGCCGGCCGGTCACGGCGGGTGCGTGCAGCAGCCAGTTGAGCGTGCCGAGGGTCTCGTCCATCGCCGTGGTCAACAGGCCGCCGTGGGCCAGCCCGGGGCCGCCCTGGTGGACGTCCCGGACGGTGAGCTCGGCCGTGACGTCCAGGCCCTCGCCGGCGACCGCGTCGATCCGCAGGCCGCCGGGGTGCTGGGGGCCGCAGCCGAAGCAGTGCTCGTAGTGGGAGCCGAGGCGGGTGCCGGGGGCGGGCGCCTGGGGATGGCGCTCCGGGAGCACGGCGTCCGGCGGCGGCGTGGTCGGGGTGGTCGGGGTCGGCGGCAGCACGGGCGCCGACCGGTCGGTGGGGGTGGTGGGGGTCGTCGTACCGGTCACGGCTCGCAGCCTACCCAGCGGTAGCAAAGCCTCCCGTGGGGGTGGCGTCCCGCGCCGGGCGTCAGGGCGCCCACAATGGAGGGCATGTACGACGAACGCCTCACGGTGCCGCGCTCCTGGTGGCTGCTCCCGGTCGCAGTCGGTCTGACCCTCGCGCTGATCCTGATCCGGGTCAGCGGTCTTGCCGCGCTGGTCGGCCTGGTGGTCGGCATCGCCGCCGGCGCGGTGGCGATCAGCAGCTACGGCTCGGCCCGGATCCGGGTGGTGCAGGGCTCGCTGGTGGCCGGACCGGCCAGGATCCCGGTGGACGCGCTGGGCGCCGCGCAGGCGCTGAGCCCCGCCGAGGCCGCGGCCTGGCGCGGTCCGAAGGCCGATCCGCGCGCCTTCATGCTGCTGCGCAGCTACGTCCCGACCGCGCTGCGGGTCGAGGTGAGCGACCCGGCCGACCCGACGCCCTACCTCTATCTGTCGACCCGCTCGCCGATGAAGCTGGCCGAGGCGCTGGAGGAGGCCCGGCGCGGCGCCCGCACGTAGGCGCGCCCACAGGGCCCCGAAAAGACCGAGAGGGACGGTTCCGCTGCTGCGGGACCGTCCCTACGACTTCGTCCTGGCCGACGCACGGCCGGCCGACTCCGTCCTCCCGGGTCCGCCCTTCAGGACGGTCCGCGGACCTGCCGTCCGGCCCCGCTGCCCGGGGCCGGAAGGAGCGTTGTGCCGGTCCCGCGGGAGCCACGGGTGCCTGGCGCTGTCCGCTGCGGTGCTCAGGCGCCGCAGTCCCGGCAGATCGGGTTGCCGTTCTTCTCGCTGTAGAGCTGGCTGCGGTGGTGGACCAGGAAGCAGCTCATGCAGGTGAACTCGTCGGCCTGCTTCGGCAGCACCCGAACCGCGAGCTCCTCGTTCGAGAGGTCGGCGCCGGGGAGCTCCATGCCCTCGGCGGCGTCGAACTCGTCGACGTCGACCGAGCTGCCGCCCTTGTCGTTCCGACGAGCCTTGAGCTCCTCGATGCTGTCCTCGTTGAGCTCGTCGTCGGTCTTGCGTGGGGTGTCGTAGTCGGTTGCCATTTTTCGCTCTCCCCCTCCGGGTTGTGCGGTGTGTGCGGTATCTCCAGCGCACGTAACGCATGGGGGGTCGGTCTTGTGCCCGACCCGAGGCGGAGATTTTGCCTTACTTCAAGCCCCGTTACTCAATCGACACTCAGCCAGGGCTCCGTTGGGGTGATCCTTCGGGGCGCGGAAGGCCTCACGCTGGGCCATCGTCGACCGACCATGTGCCCGTCCTTCCGGCGACTCACAGTGAGCGGGAGCCGTACCGGCGTCCGCGAAATCCCTTGCCCACCAGGGAGGCCGACCAATCCTGCGGTTCGCCCGCAGACCGGATTCCGATCACGGACGGCGATCGGCACCCCGAACGGGTGATCACTCTCCGGGGTTGCTCGACATCAAGGAGCGACACGGTGTGAGCTTGGTCACATTCAGAATCTTCCGGGGCAAATCACGGAAAATCCACCCACTCCGCCCCCCTGGATCGGGGGGGGGCGCGACCACTCGGCGGGAGCGCCCCCGCAGGCGCCTCAGCCGGCGTTCCGGCGGGCCTCCCGGCGCGCCAGGATCGCCGCCTGGCGCTCCTCGAACTTGCGCGCCTGCGCGTCCAGCCCGTCCAGGAAGACGCCCAGCTCGTTCTGTGCCACCAAGCCCTCCGGGCCGAGACCGCCGAACTCCATCACCCGCAGGTGGCGCAGGACCGGCTGCAGCACGTCGTCGTGGTGGATGCGCAGGTTGTACACCCCGCCGAGGGCGATCTGCGCGGCGGCGCGCTCGAAACCGGGGATCCCGTGGCCGGGCATCCGGAAGTTGGTGACCACGTCGGCGATGGCGCGCATGGCCTGGTCCGGGGCGATCTCCAGGGCGGCCTTCAGCAGGTTCCGGTAGAAGACCATGTGCAGGTTCTCGTCGTTGGCGATCTTCGCCAGCAGCTGGTCGCACAGCGGGTCGCCGGCGAACTTGCCGGTGTTGCGGTGCGAGATGCGGGTGGCCAGCTCCTGGAAGGCCACGTACGCGACCGAGTGCAGCATGCTGTGCGCGTTGTCGGACTCGAAGCCCTCCGACATGTGGTTCATCCGGGCCCGCTCCAGCTCCACCGGGTCGACGGCCCGGGTGGCGAGCAGGAAGTCGCGGATGGCTATCCCGTGCCGGCCCTCCTCGGCGGTCCAGCGGTGCACCCAGGTGCCCCAGGCGCCCTCGCGGCCGAACATGGTCGCGATCTCGTGGTGGTAGCTGGGGAGGTTGTCCTCGGTCAGCAGGTTGACGACCAGCGACACCCGGCCGAGCGGGGTCACCTTCGACTGCTCGACGTCCCACGCCTCGCCGCCCAGCACGCCGTCGAAGTCGCGGCCCTGGCTCCACGGGACGAACTCGTGCGGCATCCACTCCTTGGCCACGCCCAGGTGGCGGTTGAGCTCCTTCTCCACGACCTCTTCGAGGGCCAGGATCAGTCGCGTGTCGGTCCAGCCGCTCGATCCGAGCGAGGGGCTGCTCTGCACAGGGGCGATGGTCACGATCGTGCTCCTGGGGGACGGATACGCGCGGGACGGGCGCGTGGGGCGGGCAAGCGTCGTGCGGAGCCGTCGGGGGCAGACCGGCAGACACACTTACGGTTGCGTAGGTTACGACACCGTAAGTTGCTCGGGCCGGAAATGACAAGCCGCCCCCGCCAGGCCTTATGTCGTCTTGACAGGCCTGCCGGGGGCGGCTGGAAACGGTCGCCCACGGACCGCTCCGGCGCCCGGGGCCGTTACCGCGCGGAACGGCGCAGAAGGGTCCTCACGGCGCGGGAATCCGCACCCGCATGGTGAGGCCGCCCCCGGCACGCGGGGTGGCCTCGATGGTGCCGCCGTGGGCCCGCACCACCGAGCGGACGATGGACAGGCCCAGCCCGACCCCCTTGTCGCTGCGGGTGCGGTCGGCGCCCTTGATCCGGCGGAACGGCTCGAAGATGTGCTCCAGCTCGTACCCGGGCACCACCGGGCCGGTGTTGGAGACCACCAGCTCGCCGCCGCCGGGCACCGTGGCGGTGGCCAGCTCGACCCAGCCGCCCGGGGTGTTGTAGCGGACGGCGTTCTGCAGCAGGTTCAACGCGAGCCGCTCCAGCAGCACGCCGTTGCCCGCGACCGCGGCCGGGTCGAGCTTCGAACGCAGCTCGACCTCGCGCTTGTCGGCCTCGCCGCGGGTCTGCTCCAGCGCCCTGGTGGCCACCTCGGACAACTCCACCGGGCGGCGGTCGGTGAGCTCGTTCTCGCTGCGGGCGAGCAGCAGCAGGCCCTCCACCAGCTGCTCGCTGCGCTCATTGGTGGCCAGCAGGGTCCTGCCGAGCTGCTGGAGGTCGGGGGAGGCGGCCGGGTCGGAGAGCTGGACCTCCAGCAGGGTGCGGTTGATCGCCAGCGGGGTGCGCAGCTCGTGCGAGGCGTTGGCGACGAAGCGGCGCTGGGAGTCGAAGGAGCGGTCCAGCCGGTCCAGCATGTCGTCGAAGGTGTCGGCGAGCTCCTTGAGCTCGTCGTCCGGCCCGTCCAGCTCGATCCGGCGGTGCAGGTCGGAAGAGGCGACGTCACGGGCGGTGCGGGTGATCCGGCCGAGCGGGCGCAGCACCCGGCCGGCCATCGCGTAGCCGGCCGCGAAGGCGATCACGGCGAGGCAGACGAGCACCGTGAGCAGCTTGCGCAGCAGGGTGTTGAGCGCCTGGCCGGCCTGGAAGGACCGCTGGTCGTTCAGC
This sequence comes from Kitasatospora cathayae, assembly GCF_027627435.1. Lineage (GTDB taxonomy): Bacteria > Actinomycetota > Actinomycetes > Streptomycetales > Streptomycetaceae > Kitasatospora > Kitasatospora cathayae. The sequence goes on from NZ_CP115450.1 coordinate 2,976,162, forward strand.
CACTGGTCGAGCGCGGACTGACTGGTGATGATCTGGTTGTCCGACGTCCGGACGGGGATGCCGTTGAGCAGCAGGTGCGGCTGGCCGACCTGCTGGAGCGACTGCTGGACGAAGAAGTACATCACCAGCAGCAGCACCACGCCGGCCATCAGGAACATCCCGCCGTACAGCAGGGTGAGCCGCATCCGGATGGTGGGGCGGAAGGGCAGCCAGGCGAGCAGGCCGTCGCCGGGGACGTAGGTCTCGGTCTGGCGCGACCGGGCCTGGTGCGGCGGGTGCACGGGCTTGGGCGGGACGGCGCGCGGGCCGCCGGCGGGCGCGCCGGAGGGCCCGCCGGCCGGGCTCGGCGGGGTGGTCATGATGGTCCTCTCGGGCGTCCGCCGGGGGCGGGCGCTGGTACGGCGGGGAATCCTCGGGGGCGGACTCGGCGGATCGGGCTGCAGCGATCGGGTTCCCGGGGGCCGGGCCCCTCTTCGATGCGGAATCCGCCGAGGCGGATTCCGGTGGTCAGATCCGGTAGCCGGAACCGGGCACGGTGACGATCACCGGCGGGTCTCCGAGCTTGCGGCGCAGGGTCATCACGGTGACGCGCACGACGTTGGTGAAAGGGTCGGTGTGCTCGTCCCAGGCCTTCTCCAGGAGCTGCTCGGCCGAGACGACGGCGCCGCCGGCCCGCATCAGCACCTCCAGGACGGCGAACTCCTTGGGGGCGAGCTGGACGGTGCGTCCCTCGCGGATCACCTCGCGCCGGCCGGGGTCGAGCGAGATGCCGGCCCGCTCCAGCACCGGGGGCAGCGGGATGGTCGCCCGGCGGCCCAGCGCCCTTACCCGGGCGACGAGTTCGCTGAAGGCGAACGGCTTCGGAAGGTAGTCGTCGGCGCCGATCTCCAGGCCCTCGACCCGGTCACTGATGTCGCCGGAGGCGGTCAGCATGATCACCCGGGTGGCCAGGCCCTGTTCGACCACCTTGCGGCAGACGTCGTCGCCGTGCACCAGCGGGAGGTCGCGGTCCAGGACGACCACGTCGTAGTCGTTGACCGCGATGCGCTGGAGCGCGGCCTCCCCGTCGTACACCACGTCGACGGCCATCGCCTCGCGGCGCAGGCCGGTGGCGACGGCCTCGGCAAGCAGCTGCTCGTCCTCGACGACGAGAACCCGCACGGTCGTTGTCCCTTCTCCAGGCCGGCCCCGGAAGCGGACGCACGGCTCCGACGGTGCCTCCATCCTGCCTGGTCCTGCGGTAAAGCAGCGATAAGCTGCCCGACCGGCAAGGGGCCGGCCGCCGCGGCGGTGACCGTTCGTGTCGGGAACGCTCCGCTTGGACTGTGACACGGGCAACTTTCTCCCGTCCGGAGGTTTCCCGGCCCTCGGGGTGGGGAGGACAGCTGCACACCCGCGATCTGGCTGTTGGCCGATCGCACCCACCCGCCGTGCGTTCATCCGCGCCGGCCCTGGGGCTGGGACGTCACCGGGAGCGGCCGAAGGGCCGTCTCCGCGCCCGACCGGAGATCCACCACCCGTCGGCCCGGGCGCATTCACCGGCTGCACCCACCTCGGGGCGGAGAGCGCACGACCGTGCACGTCCGACACAGTAAGGGGGCCCGTATGGACGCCTTCAAGGCCGGAATCCTGCAGCGCATAGCCAACGCCGAGCAGGACCTGCACCGCGCGATCGAGGCCGGGGACGAGTTCCTCGCCGAGGTGGAGCAGTCCGAGCTGGACGACCTCCGTCGTCTCGCCGCCGAGCACGGTGTGGACACCGTGCTGGAGCGCCACCGCTCCGCCGCCTGACCCGACGCCGGTACTCCGGCACCAGCGGCCCTGCGGGGGCCGTGCGAAACCCCAGGCCCTGGCATCCCCCGTGTGCCAGGGCGCTTCGCTTGTGCGAAGCCCTGCCACACGGGGGGCGCGGGTCAGTCCGCCCAGGCGCGCAGCGCGGCCAGCCGCTCCTGCAGCGGCTGGTAGACGCCCGGGGCGGCGGCCACGGTCAGCCCGCCGTCCGGGCCGTGGCCGGGGCGGCCGCCGACCAGGGCACCGGCCTCGGTGGCGATCAGGCAGCCGGCCGCCCGGTCCCAGGGGGCGAGGCCGCGCTCGTAGTAGCCGTCCAGTCGCCCGGCGGCCACGTCGCACAGGTCCACCGCGGCCGCCCCGCCCCGGCGGATGTCCCGCACCTCGGGCATCAGTGCCAGCAGCACCTCGGCCTGGCGCACCCGCACCGGCTGGACGTAGTTGAAGCCGGTGGCGATCAGCGCCTGGCCCCAGGGCGGGGCCGGGCGGACCGAGACCGGGCGGCCGTCGAGGCGGGCGCCCCGGCCCAGTACGGCGTGGAACAGTTCGCCGCGCGCCGGGGCGTACACCACCCCGACGACGGCCCGGCCGTCCAGCTCGGCGGCCACGCTGACCGCCCAGGAGGGCAGCCCGTACAGGTAGTTGACCGTGCCGTCGAGCGGGTCGACGACCCAGCGCACCCCGCTGGTGCCGGGGCGCTCGGCGCCCTCCTCGCCGAGGTAGCCGTCCTCGGGGCGGCGGTCGGCGATCAGGTCCGCGATGAGCTTCTCGGAGGCGAGGTCCATCTCGGTGACCACGTCGACCGGGCTGCTCTTGGTGCCGGCCACGCCGAGGTCGGCGGGGCGGCCGTCGCGCAGCAGGACGCCGGCCTGCCGGGCCGCGTCCAGGGCGACGTCCAGCAGGTCGTCGAGGAGTCCGTCGACGGGCGGGGCGGTGATGGACACGGGATTCTCCTCCGGAGGTCAGCGCTCGGCGGCGGCCGGGCGGGGGGCGCGCGGGTTGGGGCAGCAGGCCACCGCGCACACGTCGTGGCTGGGGCCCAGTGCGCCGAGCGCGCAGCGGGTCACGCTCTCGCCGCGCTCGGTGGCGGCCCGCTCCAGGACGAGCTCGCGCACCGCGGCGGTGAACCGCGGGTCGGCGCCGACGGTGGCCGCGCGGGCGACCGGCAGGTTCAGTTCGGCGGCCTTGGCGACGGCCTCGGTGTCGAGGTCGTACTTGACCTCCATGTGGTCGGAGACGAAGCCGATCGGGACCATCACCACGGCCGGCGCGCCGTCGGCGTGCTGGGCCTCCAGGTGGTCGCAGATGTCCGGCTCCAGCCACGGGATGTGCGGGGCGCCGCTGCGGCTCTGGAACACCAGCTCCCAGGGCCGGTCGGCCACGCCGGTGCGCTCGGCGACGGCCGCGGCGATCAGCCGGGCGACCTCCAGGTGCTGGGCCACGTACGCGCCACCGGGCGTGCCGCGGGCCGGGTCGTCCGGGGCGCCGGAGGTCTCGGCCATCGCGTCCGGGATGGAGTGGGTGGTGAAGGCCAGCCGGGCACCGGGGCGGACGGCCTCGGGAAGTTCGGCCAGGGCGGTCACGGTGGCGTCGATCATCGGCTCGACGAAGCCGGGGTGGTTGTAGAAGTGCCGCAGCTTGTCGACGGTCAGCGCCGGGCGGCCCTCCTCGGCGAGGACGGCCAGCGCGTCGGCCAGGTTCTCCCGGTACTGGCGGCAGCCCGAGTATCCGGCGTAGGCGCTGGTGGCGAGCACGGCGATCCGGCGGTGGCCGTCCGCCGCCAGCTCCCGCAGGGTGTCCACCAGGTACGGGGCCCAGTTCCGGTTGCCCCAGTAGACCGGCAGGTCCAGCCCGTGCTCGGCGAAGTCCTTGCGCAGGGCGGCGAGCAGCTCCCGGTTCTGCTCGTTGATCGGGCTGACCCCGCCGAACATGAAGTAGTGCTTGCCCACCTCCTTCAGCCGTTCCTTGGGGATGCCTCGGCCCCGGGTGACGTTCTCCAGGAACGGGACGACGTCCTCGGGGGCCTCGGGGCCACCGAAGGAGAGGAGCAGCAGGGCGTCGTACGGGGCGGCGCCGGAGGGGGAGGGTTTGCGCGCGTCGGACATGGCACCGATCCTGCCACTGAGGGGCCGGGGGCCGACGCCGGGGCCGCGTGGGTGTCCGGAAGATACCGTTTGCCAACGTACGTAAGCTGTGTACGCCAGCCATGTTCCTTACCCCCGCCCCGGAGCTCCCGTGCTGTCCAGCTACCGCCGAATATTCGCCGCCCCAGGCACCCTGGCCTTCTCCTCCGCCGGGTTCGTGGCCCGCCTGCCGATCTCCATGGCCGGCATCGGCATCGTGACCATGCTCTCCCAGCTGACGGGGTCGTACGGGCTGGCGGGTGCGGTCTCGGCCACGATGGCGGTCGCCGCCGCGGCGCTCGGCCCGGCGGTCTCCTGGCTGGTCGACCGCCGCGGGCAGCGCCGCGTCGCCCTCCCGGCCACCGCGCTCACCGTCACCGCCGCGGCCGGGCTCCTGCTCTGCGCCCACTTCCACGCACCGTCCTGGACGCTGTTCCTGTTCGCCGTCGGCCTCGGCGTCATGCCCAGCGCCGGCGCCATGGTCCGCGCCCGCTGGGCCCACCTCTACCGCGACGACGCCGCCAAGCTGCACACCGCGTACTCCTTCGAGGCCGTCGTCGACGAGGTCTGCTTCATCGTCGGCCCGATCCTCGCCATCGGCCTGGCCACCAACGTGTTCCCCGAGTCCGGCGTCCTCGTGGCCGTCATCGCGCTCGCCGCCGGCATCGCCCTGTTCACCGCCCAGCGCCGTACCGAGCCGCCGGTCCATCCGGCCTCGGCCCACGGCGGCGGCAGCGCCATCCTCAACGGCGGTCTGATCGTCCTGGTGCTGACCTTCGTCGCCACCGGCGCGATCTTCGGCTCGGTCGAGATCGTCACCGTCGCCTTCGCCGACGCCCAGGGGCACAAGGGGCTCTCCAGCCTCGTGCTGGCCGTCTGGGCCGTCGGCTCCGGCCTGGCCGGCGTCGTCTACGGAGCGCTCAAGCCCAGGAGCCCGCTGTCCACCCGCTTCTTCGTCGGCGTGGTGATGATGGCGCTCAGCATGATCCCCATCCTGCTCGTCGCCTCCACCGTGCACGGCGTCGGCGGACTGGTCGCGGCCGGCGCCGCCCTGCTGATCGCCGGCGTCGCCATCTCCCCCACCCTCATCTCCGCGATGGCCCTGGTCGAACGGCTCGTCCCGGCCGCCAAGCTCACCGAGGGCATGGCCTGGACCACCACCGGGCTCGCCCTCGGCGTGGCCTTCGGCTCCTCGGTCGGCGGCTGGGTGGTCGACGCCTCCGGCGCCTCGGCCGGCTACTGGGTCCCGCTGACCGCCGGTGCCCTCGGGGTGCTCGTCGCGCTGACCGGACTCGGCCGGCTGCGCGCCGGAGTCACCGCGAACGAGCAAGCGGAAGCGGTCGAACGACCCGTAGACGCCGAACGGTGAACTGACTAGTCTCTCGCCCTACCCACGGCCCTACCCGCGGGTAGGGCGGCGCCGACCCCGTTCGGCCACGGAGCAGGAGGCAGCGCAATGCCCAGCACCGCGACCCGCACCCGGTGGACCAACTGGGCCGGCAACCAGGGCGCCCAGCCGGCCCGGACCGCCACCCCCGGCACCGCGGAGGAGCTGGCCAGGGAGATCCTGCGCGCCGCCGAACAGGGCCGCAGCGTCAAGGCCGTCGGCTCCGGCCACTCCTTCACCGCGATCGCCTCGCCGGGCGACGGCCTGCTGGTGCGCCCGCACGCGCTCACCGCCGTCCGCGAGATCGACCGCGAGGCCGGCACCATCACCGTCGAGTCCGGCCTCCCGCTGAGCCGCCTCAACCGGATCCTCGCCGCCGAGGGCCTCGCCCTCACCAACATGGGCGACATCGAGGT